>DATJHN010000262.1:0-15788 GCA_035493915.1 Bordetella sp. | reverse complement strand
GTAGCCGACCCCGCGCACATTCTGGATGAAGCGCTGGCCGAGTTTCTTGCGCAATCCGTGAATATAGACTTCGACGGCATTGCTGCTGATTTCTTCCTGCCAGCTGTAGAGTTTTTCCTCCAGCTGCGCACGCGACAGGATCATGCCCGGGCGGGCGATCAGTGGCTCCAGGACCGCCCATTCACGCGCGGTCAGCGTGACCGGTTCGCCGTTCACCCGGGCCGAGCGGTCCTGCGGGTCGATGCTCACCCCGGCATGCTCGAATACCGGTTCGGCGCGTCCGGCGCTGCGTCGGATCAGCGCGCGCATGCGTGCCAGCAGTTCGTCCATGTCGTAAGGCTTGATGACGTAGTCGTCGGCGCCGACATCCAGCCCCGCAATGCGATCGGCGACCGCGTCGCGCGCGGTGGCGATCAGCACCGGTGTGCGGTTGCGCCGCGTGCGCAGATCGCGCAATAGATTCAGTCCGTCCCCATCGGGCAGGCCCAAGTCCAGCAAGACCAGATCGTAAGGGCCCGTGCGCAGCGCCAGATCCGCGCCTTTGGCATTCTTTTCCCAATCCACCGCGTAGTTTTCAGCACGCAGTCCGTCGAACACGCTTTCGCCGATCATTCGATCGTCTTCCACCAAAAGAATGCGCATGCGTTTCCTCCCTCAGCGAGTCCAACGGTTCGGCCCACAGCCCCGCTTGGAGCCTGACGCCGATCTTAAGTTCCGGTCCGAGCCTGAAGCGTATAAGCGGTCTGCTCTCGTTTTGTAACGTCCCGAAGCGGCTTATGGTTACACCCGTGGGCTATAACGTAACGGTCATACCCCGCCGCGTGCGGACAAGAGTGGAATAAAAGTGCAAAGCCCTTCCATACCGGTCACGAACGACAACGTCGGCAAGCATGCATTGCTTTTCGACCTGGACGGAACGCTTGCGCCCATCGCCGCGACGCCGCAGCAGGCGCATGTTCCCGCCGAGACCATCGACGTGTTGGGACGGCTGGAAAAACTTACTGGTGGTGCCCTGGCGATTGTATCGGGGCGGCCGCTTGAGCAGATAGACGCGCTGGTGCGTCCCCTGGTGCTGACCGGCGCCGGCCTGCATGGCGCGCAATGGCGCGAGCCCGATGGCACCATGCACGAACTGCCGGTCGATACCGCCGCGGTCGCGAGCATGGTGGAAAGCCTGGCGCCGCTGGTCGAGCGCTGGCCTGGCACGCAGCTGGAACACAAAGGCCTGTCGTTGGCCTTCCACTACCGCAATGCGCCGGACCACGAACACGATGCGCGCGTCGCCGCGGAAATGGCGATCAAGCCGCATGCCGCTCTCTTCGTCCTGCAGCCGGGCAAGATGGTGGTGGAAATCAAGCCTCGCCATGCGAGCAAGGCGGCGGCCATCAACCGCCTGATGGGGCTGGCCCCGTTCGCCGGACGTGTGCCTTTGTTCGCGGGCGACGACCTGACGGATGAGGCCGGTTTCCAGGCGGTCAAGTCCATGGGAGGTATCACGATCAAGATAGGGGAGGGAGACAGCGTCGCCGACTGGCGCTTTCCCACGCCCGCCGCGCTGGCGGGCTGGCTCGCGCTGCTCTAGGCGCGGGCAAACAATATAAGGAGGTCGGCCATGAGCAGACTGATCGTTGTGTCGAACCGGGTCGCGCCCATCGCGGAAGGCAAGCCCACGGCGGGCGGGCTGGCGGTGGGCGTCTTTGATGCGCTGAAGCAGATGGGCGGCATATGGTTCGGATGGAATGGCGATATCGTCGATGGTTCTACTCCGCCCGATACGGTGCACAAGGACACGCGCGACAACATCACTTATGCCACCGTTGCCTTGTCGCGCGCCGACTACGACCAGTACTACCGCGGTTTTTCGAATGGCATGCTGTGGCCGGTGTTTCACTACCGGCCCGATCTGAGTCGCTACGATCGCCGCGAATACGCGGGCTATTGCCGGGTCAATCAATGGCTGGTGGAACGCCTGAAGCCGATGATCGAACCCGACGATATCCTGTGGGTGCATGACTATCATCTGCTGCCCTTCGCGAGCGCCTGCCGCCAGGCCGGCATACGCAACCGCATCGGCTTCTTCCTGCATATTCCGTTTCCGGTCGAGCCGGTCCTGGCGACGGTCCCGCCGCATCGCGAGCTGATGGAGGCCATGTGCGCCTACGACCTGGTCGGTTTCCAGACCGATGCGGATCGACGCGCCTTTGTCGATTATGTATGCCGGCGCCTGGGGGCGGGGCGCCGCGGCGACCGCTATATCGAAGTCGGCGGGCAGCGGATCGGCGCCGGCGTGTATCCGATCGGGATCTACCCCGATGAAATACAGCAGCTGTCCCTGAAGCACATCCGCTCGCGCCAGATCACCAATCTTAAGCAGGGCTTGCAGCAACGCAGGCTGATGGTCAGCGTGGACCGGCTGGATTACAGCAAGGGGCTGGTTGAACGCTTCACGGCCTTCGAGCGCCTGCTGGAAACGACGCCGGCGCATCGTGGCCAGGTCACCTTCGTGCAGATCGCGCCACCATCGCGTTCCGACGTGGAACAGTACCGCCAGATCCGCCGCCAGCTGGAAAGCGTGGCCGGCCGCATCAATGGGCGCTTGTCGGACCTGTCATGGACGCCTCTGCGCTATATCAACAAGTCCTACGACCGCTCGTTGCTGATGTCGCTGTTTCGCGCCGCCCAGGTGGGATATGTGACGCCCTTGCGTGACGGCATGAACCTGGTGGCCAAGGAGTACGTCGCCGCCCAGTCGCCGGACGACCCCGGCGTGCTGGTGTTGTCCGAATTCGCCGGCGCGGCGGAGGAACTGGGCGATGGCGCGCTGCTGGTGAATCCTTACGATCTCGACGGCATGGCCGAGTCGCTGGACCGGGCCTTGACCATGTCCCTGCCGGAACGCATGGCGCGCCACCGCGGCATGCTGCAAAGGCTGACCGAGAATAATCTGTCGCGCTGGCGCGACCGCTTCCTGGACGACCTGAAGAGCGAAACGGTTACGCCGGAAGTGGTGGCCTGAGCGGCGTCCGGCCTGGCCCGGACGCTGGCCGCGCAATGCCGGACCGCGCCCGGTTGCCCGTATGACCGAATGCCCGGCGCGGGCCCTATCCCGGCGTTTCAGCGCCGATGCGCGGAAATCGTGTAGCGTTCCGAGCGGGCACGAGCCATGGCCTTGCGCACCTCGTCGACCGAATCCGAGAATTCGTCGATGAAGTTGAAAAGGCTGTCCACGGAATCGACCAGGAAGGCAGCGGCCGGCATCGCCACGCGGCGATGGGCGAAGCGGGCGGTCGCGCGGGCGCCGCGTTTGATGGCGGCGGTATCGGAAGGGGTAAGGGCAAGGGTGGAAAGGCGGCGCGAACTCATGATTCGACTCCTGTTTTGGTAAAAGCGAAGGTCATTGCAATCATGATAAACACCTATTTTGATGCGTCGCAACAATCATTTTGGCAGAAGCTGAATCGGGTCGCATATAAGCAGCAACGTGCCTTTCGGTGGTGCGCATGCCCCGGAAAATCTCCCGGTATGGTGCATTGCAATGTGGCTTTCCCGCAACGGCAGTGAATAGGCTATAGCGACATGGACGACACCAGGGAGTGGCTCGAACCCGACGGACGGGGTGGTTTTGCGAGCGGAACCGCCTGCGGGCTGCGGACGCGCCGCTACCACGCGCTGTTACTGAGTGCCAGCTCCCCGCCGACGGGCCGCAATGTGCTGGTCAACGGTGTCCAGGCCTGGGTTGAGTCGCCCGCCGGCCATCAGGCCTTGACGCCGCAGCGCTACGCGCCGGACCTTGTCATTCCCGACGATGCCGCCGAAGCGCTGTCCTTCGACCTGCATCCCTGGCCCACCTGGCGGCTGCGGCTGGCGGACGGCCGCATCGTGCGCGTGGCCTATTTCGTGGACAAGCTGTCCGCGCGGACCGTGCTGCGCTGGGACCTGGAAGAGAGCGGCGGCGAGCCGCTGACGCTCAAGGTGCGGCCCCTGCTGTCGGGACGCGATTATCACGCCCTGCATCGGGAAAATGCCGCGTTCGATTTTTCCGCCGCGGTCGAGGGGCAGCGTGTGTGCTGGCAGCCTTACGGCGACGTGCCGCCGGTGATCGCGCATACCAACGGCCGCTATTCGCACGAGCCCGACTGGTACCGCAACTTTTGCTATTCGCGCGAACGCGAGCGCGGCCTGGACGATATCGAGGACCTGGCGACGCCGGGCGTGTTCTCCTTCGATCTGGCGGCCGGCCCGGCGGTCATGATCCTGGCGCCGGGGACAGGAGCCAACCGACCGACCGATGGGGCCCGCGGTGGAGCAGTCCCGGACGATTCGCAATCCGACGCCGCCGCCATCGCGCGCCTGATGGCAGCACGCGAATCTGCCCGACGCGCCGCTTTTCCCGACCGTCTGCGGCGGGCCGCCGATGCATATGTTGTGTCTCGCGCGGCGGGCCTGACGCTGGTGGCCGGTTACCCCTGGTTCACCGACTGGGGCCGCGACACCTTTATCGCCATGCGCGGCCTGCTGCTGGTGACAGGCCGTCTGGACGAGGCCCGTGCCATCCTGCTCGAATGGACCCGTTACATCTCCCAGGGCATGTTGCCGAACCGGTTTCCCGACTACGGCGGCGAACCGGCCTACAACGCCGTGGATGCCTCGCTATGGTTCGTGGTCGCCGCGCATGAATACCTGGAGGCGGCGCATGCCGACGACGCCACGCGCGATAGCCTGCGCGGCGCCATCGATGCGATCGTGGCCGGCTATGCCGCCGGCACCCGGCATGGCATCGCCGCCGACGGCGACGGATTGCTGCGCGCGGGCCGCGACGGCCTGCAGTTGACATGGATGGATGCCAAGGTGGGTGACTGGGTGGTCACGCCGCGCATCGGCAAACCCGTGGAGGTGCAGGCGCTGTGGATCAATGCCCTGCGTATCGCGGGCGCCTGGAATGCCGCCAGCCTGGATCTGGCGGCCCGCGCCGGCGCCTCATTTATGCAGCGTTTTCCCAAGCCTGACGGCAGCGGGCTGTACGACGTGGTCGATGCCGGGCATGAGCAGGGCCGCGTGGACGACAGCATTCGCCCGAACCAGATATTCGCCGTGGGAGGCCTGCCACATGCCCTGCTGGACGGCCCGCTGGCACGGACCGTGGTGGCGCAGGTCGAGCACGAACTGCTGACGCCGATGGGTCCGCGCACGCTGGCCCCCGGCGATGCCCACTACATTGGACGCTACCAGGGCGGCCCCGCGCAGCGGGACGCCGCCTACCACCAGGGCACGGCGTGGCCCTGGCTGATGGGTTCCTTCCTGCAGGCCTGGCTGCGAACCCGCGCGCAAGCCGGGACGCTGGACCAGGCGGCGCTGGACGAAGCGCGCGCGCGCTGGATCGCACCGCTGTATCGCCATCTGGATGAAGGCGGATTGGACCATGTGTCGGAGATCGCCGACGGCGATGACCCGCACCGTTGCGCGGGCGCGCCTTTCCAGGCCTGGTCCCTGGGCGAACTGCTGCGCATGGAAAGCATGCTGCGGGATGCCATGGCGAGCGCAACCCCAATGAAATAAACAACGGGAGTAAATTCAGCATTCCCGCTCTCGCAAGGACGTGCCATGTCGCCCACGCGTGCCACCCCGTTGTTCGATACCGTAGAAGGCCAGCGCCTGGCGCAAGCCCAAACCGCTCCATGGCGGCGCTGGGGGCCGTATCTGAGCGAAAGGCAATGGGGCACCGTGCGCGAGGACTACAGCGAAAACGGCACGGCGTGGGATTATTTTCCGCACGATCATGCGCGCAGCCGCGCCTATCGTTGGGGCGAGGACGGCATCGCGGGCTATGGCGACGATCGCCTGCGCTGGTGCCTGAGCGTGGCCTTGTGGAACGGCCGGGATCCCATCATCAAGGAACGCCTGTTCGGGCTGACCAACGCCGAGGGCAATCACGGCGAGGACGTCAAGGAACTGTATTTCTACCTGGACGCGACGCCCACGCATTCCTACATGCGCATGATGTACCGGTATCCCATGGCGGCTTTTCCCTATGCCGATCTGGTCGCTGAAAATGCGCGCCGCGGCACCGATCAGCCGGAGTATGAAATCCTGGATACCGGCGTATTCGACGACCATCGCTACTTCGATGTCACGGTGGAATACGCCAAGAACCTGCCGGACGACATCGTGATGCGGGTCACGATCGAAAATCCCAGTGCCGAACACGCCACGCTGCACGTGTTGCCGCAATTGTGGGCGCGCAATACATGGTCATGGGATGGCGTTTCGCCCAAGCCCTCGTTGCAGCTGGTGCCCGACGGCGACGGTACGGCGGTGCTGGCGCGCCATCCGGCTTACGAGCCCCTGGTCGCCACCGTTTCCTCGCCCGACCCGGTGCAATGGCTGTTCTGCGAAAACGAAACCAATGTCTGCCGCTTGTTCGGCAACGAAGGGGCGGGGCCTTTCAAGGACGGTATCAACGACTACGTCGTGAACGGCATCCAGGATGCCGTGCGGCATGACGCGGGCACGCGTGTGGCCGCGCACCGGATCGCGCACCTGGCGCCCGGCGCGCGGACGGCGATGGTGTTCCGTTTGCGCCCGCAGTCACGCCACGACACCACTCCACTGGATGCCGACGCGCTGATCCGGCAGCGGCGCGCCGAGGCCGATGAGTTCTACGATTGCCTGCAGCAGGGGATGGACGATCCGGATGCGCGTCTGGTGCAGCGTCAGGCGCTGGCCGGCCTGCTCTGGTCCAAGCAGTATTACGAATTCGACGTGACGCGTTGGCTGGACGGAGACGCCGCGCAGCCAACGCCGCCGGCGCGCCGCCGGCGCGGCCGCAACGCGGAATGGCGGCATCTGTGCAACGGCGAAATCGTCTCGATGCCGGACAAATGGGAGTACCCGTGGTACGCGTCGTGGGATCTCGCTTTCCAGGCGACCGCGTTGGCGCTGGTCGATCCCGTCTTCGCCAAGAACCAGCTGTTGCTCCTGGTCAAGGACCGCTATCAGCACCCCAATGGGCAACTGCCCGCCTACGAATGGGCCTTCGGCGACGGCAACCCGCCGGTGCACGCCTGGGCGACGTGGCGCGTCTACGAAATCGACCGGGAATGGAGTGGCGAGCCAGACCATGTGTTCCTGGAACTTGTGTTCCATAAGTTGCTGTTGAACTTCGGCTGGTGGGTGAACCGCCGCGATGCCGACGGCCGCAACATCTTCCAGGGCGGCTTCCTGGGACTGGACAATGTGGGCATCTTCGACCGCTCCGCGCCGCTGCCCATGGGCGGGCATATCGACCAGGCCGACGGCACCGCGTGGATGGCCGCGTATGCGCTGGATATGATGCGCATCGCGCTGGAATTGGCCACGGTGAACAAGACCTTTGTGGATATCGGCGTCAAGTTCTTCGAGCATTTCCTGTATATCGCCGAAGCGGTCAACAGCGGCGACGAATGCGAAACCGGCCTGTGGGACGAGCAAGACGAATTTTTCTACGATGCGCTGCACTTGCCGGGACAGGACGGCATGCCCATGCGGGTGCGTTCCATCGTCGGCCTGATTCCGCTGTTCGCCGTGCAGGTGCTGGAAGAAAACGTGCATGGACGCCTGCCGGGATTCAAGGAGCGCCTGCGCTGGTTCCTGCGGCACCGTCCCGATCTGGCCAGGCTGGTCTCACGCTGGACCGAGCCGGGCAAGGGAAATACGGCGCTGCTTTCGCTCTTGCGTGGGCATCGCGTGAAGGCGCTGCTGCGCCGCGCGTTGGATGAAAGCGAGTTCCTGTCGGACTACGGCGTGCGGGCGCTGTCCCGCTACCACCGCGACTCGCCGTATGAATTCCGGCATAACGGCCAGAGTTTTTCCATCCGCTATCTGCCCGGCGAATCCGATTCGCGCGTATTCGGCGGCAATTCGAATTGGCGCGGGCCGATCTGGCTACCGGTCAATTACCTGCTGATCGAATCGCTGTATGAATTCCATCGCTACTACGGCGACGATTTCAGGGTCGAATATCCCACCGGCTCGGGCGTCAAGTATTCGCTGCGCGAAATCGCCAACATGCTCTCGCAACGCATCACCAGGCTGTTTCTGAAGAATGCCGATGGCGAACGGCCATCCATGATGGGCTATCCCTTGCTGCAGGCCGACCCGGTTTCGCGCGATCTGGTGCTATTCCACGAATTTTTCCATGGCGACACCGGCCGCGGCCTGGGCGCATCCCACCAGACCGGCTGGACCGCCCTGGTCGCGCTGCTGATGCAGCCCCGCGCACATGCCACCAGCGGCATCCTGCCGGCAATGGAATCCACCGACCAGGCAGCAGAAGCGGAAGCCGCCGCCGCGGTAGCCCGCGCGCGGGAACAGCCGGTGAAGTAGGGCGCCTGGGGGGTAGAGCGCATGGGCGCCGAGGCGCGGCCGGCGTCCGTTTGCGTACTCATGCGTGGCTATTCCCGGTGTGAACAGGCCCTAGCCAACCTGCTCGTCTGGCGGCGGCAGCAGTCCGCGCTCTTCCAGCATCGTATGTACTTGCGCCAGCCGCAGTTCGGGGTCGGCGGTTAGCAGCAGGTCCTGCTTGAACGTGGGCGGCAAGGGCAGGATTTCAGCCCAGCGGTCGGCGACCCAGCCGCATTCGTCCAGGCGAAAGGGTGCGGCGATAGGCATCAGGGCCTGCGGCGTGGCGCGGCGTTGCAGGTCGGCGATCAGGGCGCCCAGGGCGTTGGCGGCGGGCTGCAGTTCGCGCGGGATCTCGCGCGGCGCGTCGTTTTCCAGGATTTCGATTTCGCCGGTCCACAGGCCGAATTTGCCCACTTCGGCCGATAACAGGCGAAAGCGGCTGGTGCCGGTGCAGACGATCTGCACCAGGCCTTGCATGGGGGCGGACGATTCCACGATGCGCGCCAGGGTGCCGGCGCCGGCCAGGACTTCGCGGCCTTCGGGAGTGCGGACTTCCCGGCCTTCGAGCAGGGGCACGACGCCGAATGGCAAATCGTCGTCGATGCATTTGCCGATCATGTCCAGGTAGCGGACCTCGAAGATGCGTAAATGCATGACCCCGTCAGGAAACAGGGCATTGCCTAGAGGGAATAAGGGAATAGTCTCCATGCGGCATGATGGCACAATTGATTGTTGCCGGTTATCGGTTTCCGGGCGCCCGGCGTCCGTTTCCTATTGTCCGTCCCTCGTAAGCCCGTTAGCCTTCGTCTCCGACTTCATTGCGCGCCGACTATCTGGATGATTCCGCCTACCTTGTCATTGACGGCAAGCATGCCACACGGCGCCCGCCGCGCCTTGGGCGCTCACCGCCCCCGTAATTCGGATGGCCGTTCCCGCAGCCAAGGCGGCCGCCCCCGTCCCGGCCGGACTCTGAGGCTATGGCTGTCCGGGATGCTGGCGATTCTGTCGATGGCTGGCCAAGGCGGCGAGGCGGCGGTCGCTCAAGCGGCAACTCCAGCCACTTCAGCCACTTCAGCTACGTCGGCCACTCCAGCTACCTCGGCTACCTCAGCTACCTCAGCTACTTCAGCCATTACGCCAGCCGCCCCGCAGGCAACCACCCCATCCACCCCGGCGGCGCCCGCACCGTCCATGCAGAACCTGCGCATCGGTTCCAAGCGCTTCACCGAGTCGTACATCCTGGCGCAACTGCTGGCCCAGCAGGTGGCGCGGCGCACCGGGCAGACGCCGACGGTGTTGCAGGGTCTGGGCAACACGGCCATTGTCTACCAGGCATTGCAGAGCGGCAGCATCAACCTTTATCCGGAGTATGCGGGCACCATCGCGCTGGAAATCCTCAAGAGCGACAAGCCGCTGTCGCTGGACGAGATGCGGCCCAAGCTCGCCGCCCTGGGGCTGGGGGTGGATATTCCCTTCGGTTTCAACGACGGCTATGCATTGGCGATGCGGGCCGCCGATGCGGACAAGCTGGGGATACGCACGCTGAGTGACCTGGCACGCCATCCCGAACTGCGACTGGGATTATCCAGCGAGTTCATCGGCCGCGCCGACGGCTGGCGCGGCCTGGCCGGGCGCTATGGCCTGAGCCAGAAACCGACCGGCCTGGACCACGGCCTGGCCTACGACGCGATCCAGAAGAAGCAGGTGGATGTCATCGACATCTACACCACGGACGCCAAGATCGACGCGCTGGGACTGCGGGTTCTGGACGACGACCTGAAGTACTTTCCGCGCTATGACGCCGTGGTGCTGTACCGCCTGGATGTGCCGCAGCGCTTTCCCGCCGCCTGGACGGCCATGCGGGAACTGGCCGGCACCATCGACGAACACGCCATGATCGCCATGAATGCGCGCGCGGAACTGGATGGCGTGCCCTTCGACGTTATCGCGCGCGACCGCCTGGCGGCGGCCGGGGCGGCGCCGGGCAGCACCGCCGCGGAAGACGAACGCTACGGCTTCTGGCGCAAGCTGATGGGACCGGATCTGGCGCGGCTGGCCTGGCAGCACCTGCTGTTGGTATCCGTGGCCGTGATCATCGCCGTATTGGTGGCCGTGCCCGCCGGGGTATTCGTCCATGGGCACCGGCGGTTGCGGGCGATGGTCCTGGGCATGACCGGCCTGCTGCAGACGATTCCATCGCTGGCCATGCTGGCCATCCTGATTACCGTGACGGGCCGCATCGGTGCCGTGCCTGCGCTGGCGGCGCTGACGCTGTATGCCTTGCTGCCGGTCATGCGCAATACGGTCGCCGGCCTGGACGAGGTCTCATCCGGCATGCGCATGGCGGCCACCGCGCTGGGCATGACGGCGCGCCAGCGCATCATGCTGATCGAACTGCCGCTGGCGCGCCCGACCATCCTGGCCGGCGTGCGCACGGCCACGTCCATTTCCATCGGTACCGCGACAATTGCCGCATTCATCGGCGCCGGCGGCTTCGGCGAACGCATCGTGACCGGGCTCGCGCTGAATGACGGCCAGTTGCTGCTGGCGGGCGCCTTACCGGCGGCCGCGATGGCGCTGGTCAGCGAGTTGTTGTTCGAATTGGCAGATTGGCGCCTGCGCCGGCACAATGGGAAAGACTTCGGCTTCGCCAACTAGCCGCCGCCGCCGGACGTTCTGCGATGCGGCAGCGGCCACGACGGGGCGGCTTGCGTGCCGGGCCGGGCCAGGCACACACAGATCATGGGGTTGCAAGACTCACCGCGACAGGGTCTCCAGCGGCAGGTCGTCCAGGGCAGGGCGTCTTGCCATCGCGGGTTTATTCCGCCTTCGCACCCATCTGCTTGACCAGGGCGCTCCATTTCGCCTGTTCCTTGCGGGTGAACTCGCCGAAGGCTTCGGCGCTGCCGCCCACCGGGTCGGCGCCTTCGGCTGTCATTTTGTCCCCCAGGCTGGGCAGCGCGGCATTCACGGCCTTGTTCAAGGTGGCGATGGCCGCGGGCGGCGTGCCCTTGGGCGCGAACATGCCGAACCACGAACCGGCTTCGAAGCCGGGGAAACCGTTTTCGGCAATGGTCGGCACGTTGGGCATGGATGCGGAACGGCGGATGCTGCTGACGGCGATCGCGCGCAGCTTGCCCGCCTTGATCTGGCCGATGACCGAGGGGATGGTGGCGAACATGAACTGCACGCGGCCTGTCAGAAGGTCGCTTAGCGCATCGGCGCCCTTGTAGGGGATGTGCGTCGCCTGTACGCCGATCTTCTGCATGAGCATATAGCTGGCCAGGTGCGATGACGTGCCGATACCGGTGGAGCTGTAGTTCAGCTTGCCCGAATGCTGCTTGGCGTAGGCGATGAATTCCGCGACGTTGTGTACGGGTGTATCCGGCGGCACCACCAGCACGTTGGGCACGTCCGCGAATTGCACTACCGGCACCAGGTCGGTCAAGGGATCGTAATCAAGTTTGTTCAGACTGGAGTTGACGGCGATGGGTCCTACCGAAGCCGCCAGCAGCGTGTAGCCGTCCGGCGTCGCGCGCGCCACATATTCGCTGCCGATGTTGCCGCCCGCGCCGGGGCGGTTTTCGATAATGAAGGTCTGCTTGAGCGATTCGCTGATCTTGTTGCCGATGGCGCGCGTCAGGATGTCGGTCGTGCCGCCCGCGGTAAAAGCCACCACGATCTTGACGGGTTTCTCGGGATAGTCGGCACGGGCGATCGACGGCGCGATGCCCGCCGCGGCTGCAACCGCGATGGCGGCAAGTGCGCGTGCGATGGTGTTAATGGACATGGTTGGTCTCCTCGTTGTGTGTTTTATGCGGGGATTGCCGAGCGCGACCGGCAATCCCGAATCTTCTCATAAGCTTCTTTTTTCTTGGCATATTGTGAGAATTCAAGCGTGGCCGTCCAGACGCGCGGCGGCAGCTGCTAAAGTTGGATCTCCCCCTTTTGTCGCGGATGATTCAGTGGATACGAACAACGAAGACCACCTCGTGGAGAAGCCCTTGAAACAGGAAACCCTGTTCGAAGGCGGTTTCCTGCGCGTACGGCGCGACACGGTGCAACTGCCCAATGGACATAGCGCGACACGGGAATTCATCGTGCATCCTGGCGCGGTGGTGGTGGTCCCGTTGCTGGACGATGGGCGCGTACTGATGGTGCGCCAGTATCGTTATCCGGTGGGGCGCGTGATGACCGAGTTTCCGGCCGGCAAGCTGGATCCGGGCGAAGACCCGCTGGTATGCGGCAAGCGCGAATTGCTCGAGGAAACCGGCTATCGCGGCGGTGAATGGTCGCTGGCGGGGGCCATGCACGTCGCCATCGCGTATTCCACCGAAATCATCCATATCTACTTTGCCCGCGGCTTGCAGCCCGGCCAGGCGCAAACGGACCCCGACGAATTCGTCGATGTCCATCCCATGGCGGTCGACGAATTGTTCGCCGCCTGCCGTAGCGGCGAAGTCACCGATTCCAAAACGCTCACGTGCGCGCTGTGGCTGCAGAACGTGCTGAGCGGCGCATGGGAGCTGACATGGAAACCAGCGAACTGATCGTGCGCGTCCCCTATGTGGACGACCCCTATGGCCTGCAGCGTTTCCTGGACGCGCAGGATCCTGTCTTCGATGATGTCTGCCAGGAGCTCGCGGCGGGCCGCAAGCGCAGCCACTGGATGTGGTTCGTGTTTCCCCAGGTCCAGGGTTTGGGGCGCAGCGAAATGGCGCAACGTTACGCCATATCCTCCCTGGACGAGGCGCGCGCCTATGTGCGGCATCCCATACTGGGAAGCCGGTTGCGGCAGTCGTGCACGCTGGTGTCGCTCGCGCAGGAAAGCTCGGCCGCCGAGGTTTTCGGTCCGATCGATGCGGTCAAGTTCCGGTCGTCGCTGACGCTGTTTACCTGGGCGTCGCCCAACGAGACTATTTTCCGCGCCTGCCTGGATCGTTTCTTCGGCGGTCAGGCGGATCCGCTGACGCTATCGCGCCTGTAGCGCTCGCTGGGTTTCACGGCGTTGCCGCGCCGATGTGGCACACTTGGGACCGCTGGTTCGCGAACCGGACGGGCTGGCCGCCAGGCTGGCCCATGACCCATATCCATAAGAAACCCAGAGACGCATGCGCATGAAAAAGCTACGTTTGACACTACCCTTGCTGATCGCGCTGGCTGGCGCCCCGGCATTTGGACAAACGGGCACGGCATCAGGTAATCCCCCTTCGATGATGCGCGAACAGGCGGCGCGCGAAGCCTATATCGACAACCTGATGCGCCGCATGACGGTGGATGAAAAGATCGGCCAGTTGCGCCTGGTCAGTTTGCCGGCCGGCGACCATCCGGACAAAGCCGGGTTTCTCGCGGACATCCGCGCCGGTAAGGCGGGGGCGGTCTTCAATACCGTTACGCCGCAGGACATCCGCGTGCTGCAGGACGCGGCCATGCAAAGCCGCCTGAAGATCCCGCTGTTCTTCGCCTATGACGTCATTCATGGTCAGCGCACGATATTTCCCATCGGCCTGGGCCTGGCATCCAGCTGGAACCTGGACGCGATACACGTGGTCGGCCGCACCTCGGCCATCGAGGCCAGTGCGGATGGCCTGGACGTGACCTGGTCGCCGATGGTGGATATTTCGCGTGACCCGCGCTGGGGCCGCAATTCCGAGGGCTTTGGTGAAGACACCTACCTGACGTCGCGAATCGGCGCGGAAATGGTCAAGGCCTATCAGGGCGACGACCCCGCCGCGCCGGGCAGCATCATGGCGGTGGTCAAGCATTTCGCCGCCTACGGCGCGGTGGAAGGCGGCCGGGACTACAACACCGTGGATATGAGCCTGCAGCGCCTGTTCCAGGATTACCTGCCGCCATACAAGGCGGCCCTGGATGCGGGCGCCGCGGGCGTGATGATCGCGCTGAATTCGCTGAACGGCGCGCCGGCCACCGGCGACAAGTGGCTATTGCAGGACGTGTTGCGCAAGCAATGGGGCTTCAAGGGCATTACGATCAGCGATCACGGCGCGATCATGGAATTGATCAAGCATGGCGTGGCGGCCGACGGTCGCGACGCCGCCCGGCTGGCCATTACCGCCGGCGCCGATATGAGCATGAGCGACACCATGTACGGCGACAACCTGAAGCCCCTGCTGGCCAGCGGCCGCGTCAGCATGGCGGACCTGGATCGCGCGACCCGCGACGTGCTGCGCGTCAAGTACGACCTGGGGCTATTCAGCAACCCGTATCGCCATCTCGGTCCGCCAGCCAATGATCCGCCGGACGTCAACGCCGAAAGCCGCATGCATCGCGGCGCGGCGCGCCAGGTTGCGCGTGAAAGCCTGGTGCTGCTCAAGAACCAGGGCGGCGTGCTGCCGCTCAAGAAGCAAGGCACTATCGCCGTCGTCGGCCCATTGGCCAAGAGCCAGCGCGACATGATGGGCAACTGGTCGGCGGCGGGCCGCACCGAACAGACGGTTTCCCTGTACCAGGGCATCGCCAATGCCGTCGGCAACCAGGCCCGCCTGCTGTACGCCAAGGGCGCCAATATCATCGACGATCCCGAGATCGTGAAATACCTGAACCTGTACGAGCAGGACGTAGAGGTAGACCCCCGGCCGCCCGCGGCGCTTATCGACGAAGCCGTGGCCGCGGCCCGCAACGCCGACGTGGTCGTGGCGGTGGTGGGCGAATCGCAAGGCATGGCGCACGAGGCATCCAGCCGCAGCGATATCGTCATTCCCGACAGCCAGGCCAGACTGCTCAGGGCCCTGAAAGCGACCGGCAAGCCGCTGGTAGTGGTCTTGATGAACGGACGGCCCCTGGCGCTGACCTGGGAAAACGACAACGCCGACGCCATGCTGGAAACCTGGTTCGCCGGCACCGAAGGCGGCAACGCCATCGCCGATGTCCTGTTCGGCGACTACAACCCGTCCGGCAAGCTGCCCATGACCTTTCCCCGCTCGGTGGGGCAGATCCCGATCTACTACAGCCATCTGAATACCGGCCGTCCCTTCGATCCCCTGCATCCCGACAAGTACACCTCGCGGTATTTCGATGCGACCAATGGCCCCTTGTTTCCTTTCGGCTATGGCCTGAGCTACACCACCTTCGACGTTTCGGACGTGGCGATGTCCCGCCCGGTCATGGCGCGCGGCGGTTCCGTGCAGGCCAGCGTCACGGTCGCGAACACCGGCAGCCGCGACGGCGAAACAGTGGTGCAGCTGTATATCCAGGACCCGGTCGCATCCATCAGCCGCCCGGTCAAGGAATTGAAGCACTTCCAGAAAGTAATGCTGAAGGCTGGCGAATCGCGCAGGGTGACGTTCACCATCGACGAAGGCGACCTCAGCTTCTATAACGCGCAGCTGCACTACGGCGCGGAGCCCGGTTTGTTCAACGTATACGTGGGGCTGGATTCGCAGGACGTG
>DATJHN010000261.1:0-8849 GCA_035493915.1 Bordetella sp. | reverse complement strand
CGGCGCCACGAACAAGATCCGCGTGCTGGGCGAAGCCGCGCGCAAGACCGGCGTGGTCACGGCGTCCACCGGCAATCACGGCATGGCGGCCGCCTGGGCCGGTGCCCGCGCCGGCGTGCCGGTCACCGTCTATGTGCCGGCGTCCGCGGTGCGATCCAAACTGGATGCCATCGAGCGCCTGGGCGCCAAACTGGTCATCGTCGATGCCCCACCCATCGAAGGCGAATTGCAGGCGCGACGCTACGGCGAGGAACACGGCGTGCCGTACATCTCGCCCTACAACGATCCCGACATCGTCGCCGGCCAGGGCACCATAGGCGTCGAAATCGCGGAACAGGCGGGGGCTGACGTCCTGGACGCCGTCTTTGTCTGCGTGGGCGGCGGCGGCCTGGTCAGCGGCCTGGGCACCGCCATGAAACACCTGTCGCCCAGGACGCGCATCGTCGGCGTCTGGCCGGAGAACTCCACCTGCATGCTGCGCGCGCTGGAAGCCGGCCGCATCATCGATGTCGAAGAACAGCCCACGTTATCGGACGCCACGGCGGGCGCCGTGGAAGAAGGCTCCATCACCTTCCCCATCTGCCAGAAAGTGATCGACGACCGCGTCACCGTATCGGAAGCCGAAATCGCCGCCGCCATGCGCGCCGTCGCCAATGCCGAACGCTGGATGGTGGAAGGCGCCGCCGGCGTGGCCATGGCCGGCTTGATACAGCGCAAGGATGAATGGCGCGGCAAGAAGGTCGCCGTGGTGCTGTGCGGGCGGAATATCAGCGTCGACAAGTTCATCAAGGCGGTGGGGTGAGCACATTGACTGTGGGCTGCGCGACTTCATCACCTTGGCCGCGTGGCTGATTGCATTGGCGCGTCGCCCGTCCCGCGGCTCATCTACATCCTGGGCAGGTGTGCTTAGGGATGACTCGTCCACTCATCCGCCCCACGCCTACTATGCAGGTGGCGAATGCCTCTCCAGAATGGCCGTATGTCCCTCGGGGACACACGGCGACGCTTCGTTTCGAAAGCGGCCGGCGATAAAGATCGCGCCGCGCGCGGGCCCCATGCCTCTCGGCGGCGCGACGGGAGACAAGCATGAATGGATCATCCTTGCATAGTGCGAGCCGGCGGCGCCTGCTGGCGGGTAGCGCGGGCGCCTTGGCTGCGCTGGGACTGGGCGCCGCGACGCGGACGGCACACGCACAAGGCGCCTCGGCGCCGGCCACGTCTGGGCAAATAGGTCCTGCCCCGACGATATCGCAGCCCGCCGCGCCCGCGGCCAAACCGCTACCGGCCTACGTTGCCTGGAAGAACGCGGATGCCCTCATCGTTCACAGCAGCAACACCATAGAAACCCGTCGCACCGTTTTCGGCGACGGGGTCATCACGCCCGCGAGCCAGCTCTATATCCGCAACAACGTCGCCCCGCCCGATCCGTCCATCCTCAAGGATCGCGACGCCTGGAAGGTCGCCATCGAAGGAGTCAAGAACCCAGGCGAGGTCACGGTCGGTGAATTGAAAACCCTGGGCCTCGCCACAATCGCGATGGTCCTTCAATGCAGCGGAAACGGCCGCAAATTCTTTCCTCACAAACCCAGCGGCACGCCCTGGAACGTAGGTGCGGCAGGCTGCGTCATGTGGAGCGGACTGCCTGTAAAGCAATTGGTCGAAGCGATGGGCGGCATGGCGGACGGCATGGGGTACATGACCGGACGCGGCGGAGAAATCCTGCCGGCAGGCATCGACGCGAACACCGTCGTCGTGGAACGCTCAGTGCCGCTGGAAGCAATGCAGGATGCGCTGCTGGCTTGGGAAATGAACGGCGAGCCGATCTCGCTGGCGCACGGCGGTCCATTGC
Organism: Bordetella sp.; assembly: GCA_035493915.1. Classification (GTDB taxonomy): domain Bacteria; phylum Pseudomonadota; class Gammaproteobacteria; order Burkholderiales; family Burkholderiaceae_B; genus Bordetella_C. The sequence goes on along the minus strand of DATJHN010000261.1, from coordinate 7,000 downwards.
GCCTGATCGTGCCCGGCTATTCCGGCGTCAACAATATCAAGTACATCGCGCGACTCGCCTTCACGCGGGAGCAAACGCAGGCCGCCATACAAAACGTGCGCTATCGCCTGGCACCGGTCGGCGCGAAGGAAACACCTCAGCAGCCCGCCGTCTGGCAGATGGACGTGAAGTCGTGGATCAATGGTTTCGACAGTGAAGGCACGCTGCCGACCGGCAGGTATGTGATCCGGGGTGTCGCCTTTGGCGGAATGGATGCCGTCAAATCGGTCGACGTGTCCGTCGATGGCGGCAAGACATGGAGGCCGGCGTACTTCGTCGGCCCCGACCTGGGCAAGTACGCATGGCGTCAGTTCGCCTTACCCGTGGACTTGAAGCCTGGCGACTACGTGTTCGTAAGCCGGGCGACGGATGCGAAAGGGAATGTCCAGTTGGAAAACCGGAACGACAACGAAGCTGGCTACCTGAACAGCAGTTGGCGCGACCACGCTCTGAAAATCAAGGTGGCCGCGTGAAACGGCAATGGATGCCGGCACGCGCGGGCGTAGCTCTGCTGATAGCTTTTCCATTCGCGGCTTCGCATTCCGCGGATACCGGAGCCACGCTGACGGAACGCGGCCGCATGCTGTTCACGGGCGGGGCGACGCCTGCCTGCGCGATCTGCCACACGCTGGCGAACGCCGACGCGACCGGCGCGGTCGGCCCTTCCCTGGACGAATTGAAACCCGATGCCGCGCGCGTGGAAGCCGTGTTGCGCAAGGGAATGGGCGTCATGCCGGCGTACACCACGCTCAGCGAGGAAGACATCAAGACACTATCGACCTATGTGTCGCAAGCGGCAGGCGGCTCTTAAGCGACGTGCGCCTGCTGATTCCCGCGCCGGCAAACTATGTGTGCTTGCTGATCGCCCGTGCCGCGCGTATCACCAGCGGGCCCAGTTCCGCGCGGGCACGTTCCAATGACCATAGTGGCTTGGGCACGGAGATATTAAGCGCGGCGACCGGCTCGCCGCTGTCATCCAGCACGGTCGCGGCAACGTTGACGTCGCCGGGGTAGAACTCTTCGTCCGCATAGGCGTAGTGGTCGCGCCGCGCTTCGTCGATCATCGCGCGCAGCGCCGCCGGGTCGACGGTGGTGCGCGGCGTGTGCTTGATGCGCGCGATGGAGCGCAGTTTTTTATCCAGGTCCGCGGGCGGGAGATGGGCCCATAACGCGCGGCCCGAGGCCGACGCGATGCATGGGATACGCGTGCCCGCCGGCATGTAGACCGGAATATGCCTGGCCGGCGCCACGCGCATGACGAAGATCATGTGGTCGAAGTCATCCGGCACCGACAGGTTGACGATTTCGCCGCATTCCTGGTTTACCTGGTGCATGACGGCGTGCGCATGCTGGAACAGAGGCTGGCGGTAAAGATAGCTATAGCCCAGCCCCACCGCCTTGACCGTGACGCTGTAGCGCTTGCTGCGCGGATCCTTGAATAAATACCCCGTTTGCTCCAGCGTGTGGGCGACGCGCTGGGCCGACCCCATGGTGATGCCGTTTTCCCGCGCGATTTCCTGCAGGCTCATCGATGCGTGCGCGCGAAAGGATGCGAGTACGGTCAGCCCTTTTTCCAGGGATTGGATCAACAGGGCGGAAGCTTCGGGCATTGCGTCTCCGGATCGGGTCAGGGAAACCCCAAGTTGTTGAGCAGGTTGCCCCGCGCTATAAGTATCGGTATACGGATTTTATTATCGTACAGCGATAACACGATCACAGCGCAACGAGGCAAGTGTTGGATTCCCCCAAGATGCAGGCCAGTCCGGCTCCGGCTGCAGCTATTTCTCAAAACGCCGCACCCGGCATCGCCGGTCCGCGGGCGCAGGACGCCGCCGCGGCCTTGCCGTCATCCGTCGACGTCGCCATCATCGGCGGCGGCGTAATCGGCGTCAGCACCGCGTATGCGCTGGCCCGGGCCGGCATCCGCGTGGCCCTGTTCGAAAAGGCCTCGCTGGCCTGCGAGCAATCCTCGCGCAACTGGGGCTGGGTGCGGACGCTGACGCGCGATCTGCCGGAAGTCCCGCTGGCCATGCGCTCCAATCAGCTGTGGGGCGAAATACAGGGCCGGGTCGACGTGGGCTTTCGCCGTACCGGCATGCTTTATCTGCAGGAAACGGAAGCGGATGCCGCCAGCCACCAGGCCTGGATCGACAACGCCAGGACGTACGGGATAGACGCCCAGCAGCTCGACCGCCGCGCGACCCTGGCGCACCTGCCGGACTCCCAGCGTGACTGGACCGGCGCCATGTACAGCCCCACGGACGGTGTGGCTGAGCCGCAATTCGCCGTGCAGGGTATCGCCTCCCTGGCCCGCCAGGAAGGCGCCATCATTCTGGAACGCTGCGCCGTGCGCGGCATCGAACGTGCCGCGGGCAGGGTATCGGCGGTGATCACTGAACGCGGGCGCGTAGCGGCGGGGTCCGTACTGGTCGCGGCCGGCGCCTGGTCGCGGCTGTTCTGCGGCAATCTGGGCGCGGATTTTCCGCAACTGAAAGTACGCGGCTCGGTCATGCGCACCCTGCCCTTCGACGCCGGCCTGACCGCCGCCATCAACGGCAAGGACTTTACCTGCCGCAAGCGCGCCGACGGCGGCTACACCGTATCGCAGTTCGGCGCCTCGATGGCCGATCTGGTGCCGGACAGCTTCCGCCTGATGCGCCATTTCATTCGCCCCTGGCTGGCCAACAATACTTTCGTGCGGCTGCGGTTCGGCAAGCGCTTCTTCCAGGAGCTGGCAACGCCGCGGCATTTCGCGGCGGATCGCGTATCGCCGTTCGAACGGCATCGCGTGCTGGACCCGCTGCCTTCGCGCAGCGGCGTCGAGCAGGCCTGGCACCGCTTGTCCGATGCCTTTCCGGTGTTCCGGAATGCCACGATCGCGCAATCCTGGGCGGGCTACATCGATGTAACGCCGGATGCGATGCCGGTGATGGACGCCGTGCCTGGCCTGCCGGGGATGTATCTGGCTTCAGGCTTTTCGGGGCATGGATTCGGCATCGGACCGGCGGCGGGCGAAGCCATGGCTCAGTTGATCCAGGGCAAAGCCGCCTCCGTCGACCTGCGGCCTTTCCGGTTCAGCCGATACAACGAGTAGGCGCGGCGATATGCGCGGATACAGCGACAATCGAACCGCGCCGGCGTTGCGTCGCCGACAGCCGGGTTTTCTTTAGCGATGGCAAAAAAAAATGCATCAAGGGGTACGTCTATGATTGCTTCGGTATTCCGCTTCCCGCGCTCAAATGCGCGACGCTTGCCGGCCCTGCTGGCCGGCGGCCTGCTGGCCCTGGCCGGCATGGCGCAACCGCAACCCGCGCGGGCCGCCGACTGGCCCGACCGGCCGATACGCCTGATGGTGGGCTACCCGCCCGGCGGCGGCACCGACACGGTGGCGCGCGTGCTGGCCCAGCAGTTGACCAAGGTGTTGCATACATCGGTGGTCATCGAAAACCGCGCGGGCGCCAGCAGCACCATTGCCGCGCAGCAGGTGGTGCGCGCCGAACCCGACGGCTACACCGTGCTGTTCGCGACGGGTTCGCCGCTGACGGGCGCGCCCTTGACCATCAAGGGCCTGACCTACGATCCGCTCAAGGACCTGGTCCCTGTCACCCTGATCGGCGGCGGCCCGTTCATCCTGGTCGCCAATCCCTCTTTTCCGCCCAATACGCTGCCCGAACTGGTCGACTATGCGCGAGCCCATCCCGGCCAGGTGAACTACGCATCGCCCGGCATCAGCACCGCGGACTATTTCTTCGCCGAACTGCTGAACCAGGACGCCAATATCAAGACCACGCACGTGCCCTACAAGGGCAGCTCGGCGCTGATCAACGACCTGATCTCCGGGCAGGTGCAGTACACGCTGGACACTCCGGGCACCACGCTGCCGCTGATTCATGCCGGCAAGCTGAAGGCGCTGGCGATTTTCAGCCAAAAGCGCCTGGATCGCGCGCCCGAGATTCCCACCACGGTGGAAGCCGGCTATCCCGACCTGGTCGGCGGATCCTGGTATGGTCTGCTGGTGCCGAAGGGCACGCCGCCGGCCATCATCGATGCGCTCTACAAAGCCACCCGGCAAGCGTTGTCCGGCGACGATGTGCGCCGCGCCATGGAAGCGCGCGACGTGATCATCCAGGGCAGCACGCCGGCGGAATTCAAGGATTACATCCAGGCCGAATATACGAAGTGGAAGACGGTAACGGACAAGCTCGGCATACGCCCGCAGTAAGTGCCGTGCCCGTATTGGACCTGCTTCCTCACAACACACTGAACACCGCGGTGAACACCCATACCGCGGAAGCCATCGCCAGGAGACCCGCATGGCCACAACCGCCTACAACCCAGACCTGACCGCCGGCAGCGCGCCGCTGTCGATGCGGCCGACGCTAAGCGGCCTGAACCACATGATTTCCGCCGGCCATTATCTTGCCACGCAGGCCGGCATGGATGTCCTGCAGGCCGGCGGCAATGCCGTGGATGCCGGCGTCGCCGCGGGCATTGCGCTGGGCGTGGTGCAAAGCGACATCGTCAACTTCGGCGGCGTCGCGCCCATCCTGATCTACCAAGCCAAGACGGGAAAGGTCTGGAGCATTTCCGGCCTGGGCTACTGGCCCAAGGCCACGCGGCTGGAAACCTTCCTGCAGAAGCACAACGCCACCATCCCCGCCGGCGTCCTGCGCACCGTGATTCCCGCGGCGCCGGACGCCTGGATCACCGCGCTGGAACGCTTCGGCACGATGAGCTTTGGCGAAGTCGCGGCCGGCGCGATCCGCCTGGCGCATGACGGCTTCGTCATGTATTCGCTGATGGCGGAAGTGCTGGCGGAAAATGCCGCGAATTACGCCCGCTGGCCTTCCAGCGCCGCCATCTATTTACCGGGCGGCAAGCCGCCGTCGGCCGGCGACATATTCCGGCAGACGGACCTGGCGCGCAGCATCCAGTACCTGGCGGATGAAGAACGCGCGCATCAGGGCCAGGGCCGGCTGGCCGGCCTGGCGGCCGCCCGCCGTGCCTTCTACGAAGGCGATATCGCCGCCGCGATCGTCAAGTACCACAAGGAAGAAGGCGGCCTGGTCACACACGAGGATCTGCGCGACTTCTCGGTGGAAGTGGACCCGGCGCTGGTCACGGACTTCCATGGCACGCGCGTGCACAGCTGCGGCTTCTGGTGCCAGGGGCCGTCGCTGCTGCAGATGCTCAATATCCTTGAAACGCGCGACATCAAGGCGCTGGGACACAATTCCGCGCCCTATGTGCATCTGCTGACGGAGACCATCAAGCTGGCCTTTTCCGACCGCGAAGCGCACTACGCCGACCCGCGCCACGTGCATGTGCCGCAACAGGCGCTGCTGTCCAAGGAATATGCCCGCCAGCGCCTGGCCATGATCGACCCGGACCGTGCAGGACCGGACATGCCGCCGGCGGGACGCCTGCCCGCGGCGCGCGATATCGAACTGCGTGAGGCCGGCGCGGGCGATACCGCGCGCACCGATCCGCGCCTGGATACCTCGTATGTCGCGGTGGTCGACAAGCACGGCAATGCCTTCTCCGCCACGCCCAGCGACGGTTCGTACAACTCGCCGGTGATTCCCGGCACGGGCCTGATCGCCTCGGGGCGCGGCAGCCAGTCCTGGGCGGAAGCAGGCCATCCCTGCGCGGTCGGTCCGGGCCGCCGCCCCCGCCTGACCCCCAACCCCTCCATGGCGATCCGCCCCGGCGGCTACGTCATGCCCTTCGGCACGCCGGGCGGCGACGTGCAATGCCAGGCCATGCTGCAGACCTTCCTGAACGTCGAGGTCTTCGGCATGGAGCTGCAGCAGGCCATCGAAGCGCCGCGCTTCGCCACCTTCAGCTTCCCGTCATCGTTCGAGCCGCACACCGCCGTGCCGGGCCGCCTGATGATCGAAGACCTGATCCCGAGGGAAGTCGGCGACGCGCTGGCCGCCATGGGGCATTCCGTGAAATGGTGGAACGACCGCAGCTGGCGCGCCGGCGCGAAGTGCGCGGTGCGGCATGACCTGGAAACCGGCATCCGCTGGGGCGGGGCGGACCCGCGGCGGCCGGCCTACGCGGCGGGCTGGTAAGGCTCCAGGCGGGCGTAAAAGTGAGCCGCGGGTTGTCGATTTCCACTCGCTTCGATCGTCGTTACAGGACGGCCCGCTCATCCCGAGTGCCGCGCACGACCAGGAGATAGTCCCCATGGCGCTGCAACTCTATTACCACCCGTTTTCCTCGTACTGCCAGAAGGCGCTGATCGCTCTGTACGACAACAACATTGCCTTCGAACGCAATGTATTGGATGGCCCCGATAGCCCGGCCGGCAAGCGGCTAGCCGAATTGTGGCCGATGCGGCGATTCCCCGTGCTGGTCGACGGCGACCGCACGGTGGCCGAGGCCACCTGCATCATCGAATACCTGGGCCTGTATCACCCGGGCCCGGTGCGCATGATCCCCGAAGATCCCAAGGCCGCATTGGAAACGCGCTTCATGGACCGGTTCTTCGACAACTACGTCGCCGCCCCCCAAATGCAGATCGTTTTCAACCAGATACGCCCAGAGGACGCACGCGACGCCTATGGCGTCAAGCAATCGCGCGAGATGCTGGAGCGTTCTTATGCGTGGCTGGATAAGAAGATGGCGAATCGCGAATGGGCCGCCGGCGATCGTTTCAGCCTGGCCGATTGCGGCGCGGCCCCGTTCCTGTTCTACGCGGATTGGACGCACGCCATTCCATCCCAGTACGGCAACGTGCACGCCTTTCGGCGCCGCCTGCTGCTGCACCCATCGTTCGCGCGTGCCGTCGATGATGCCAGGCCCTTCCGCCATTTCTTCCCGCTGGGTGCGCCGGACCGGGACTGACCGTGGCGACGCGGCGTGATCCGGGCTGATTGTTCTCGTCAACCACGCCGACCGGGACTGCCTCTATCGGCGTGGCCTTGGGTTGAGCCTGGTGAAACGCTGCTCCGTG
>DATJHN010000260.1:0-7371 GCA_035493915.1 Bordetella sp. | reverse complement strand
TTTGTCACGGAAATCGTCCAGAACGGCGATCTGCGCGAAAAGTATACGCAGAGCACGCAAAACGGTCCCTTGCGCGATCGCATCAGTGTGGAAGGCAAGCACCAGTTGCTGTCGGTGGACCAGTTCACCCGCGAATCGGTGGAAGATCTCTTCCGCATCGCCGATATGATGCAACCCATCGCGCGTCGCCAGAAGGTTTCGCGCGTCCTCGAAGGCGCGGTACTGGGCAACCTGTTTTTCGAAGCCAGCACGCGGACCCGGGTCAGCTTCGGTTCGGCGTTCTGCCGTCTGGGCGGATCGGTCTGCGACACCACGGGCTTTACGTTTTCGTCCATGGCCAAGGGCGAATCGATCTACGACACCAGCCGCGTGATGAGCGGCTATGTCGACGCCATGGTCATCCGCCATCCCGAAAAGGGCTCCGTGGCGGAATTCGCGCGTGCCACCAATATTCCTGTGGTGAACGGCGGGGACGGGCCGGGCGAACATCCCAGCCAGGCCCTGCTGGACCTGTACACCATCCTGACCGAGTTCTCCCGCCTGGGAAAATTGCTGGACGGCGCGCATATCGCGATGGTGGGAGACCTTAAGTACGGCCGCACCGTGCATTCGTTGATCAAGCTGCTGGCGCTGTACCGCGGCGTCAAGTTCACGCTGATTTCGCCGCCTGGCCTGGAAATGCCGGCGTATGTGATCGAGCAGGCGTCCAAGCACGACAACGTCATCGAACAGAAGCAGTCATTGGCCGAGGGCTTGTCCGGCGCGGACGTCATCTATGCGACCCGCGTGCAGAAGGAGCGCTTTGCCGATGAGGCGCAGGAAGGCTATGCGCCGGACTTCCAGATCAATCGCGCCATCATCGATACCTACTGCGGGCCGGACACCATTGTGATGCATCCGCTGCCGCGCGATAGCCGGCCGGGCGCCAATGATCTTAGCGTGGACCTGAATCACGATCCGCGTCTGGCGATCTTCCGCCAGACCGACAATGGCATTCCCATCCGCATGGCGATCTTCGCGGTGCTGCTGGGTGTGGAAGGCCTGGTCCAGCATTCCATGCGCGACGTCACCTGGCGCCATCCGTCCCATATCGGCCCGGACGATTCAGCCTTTCACGGATTGGATTGATCGCCATGCGCCAGAGATGGTGGCTTCTGGCGCGTATTCGATGAGACGGGGCCTTGCCGGAGCGCGGCCGATGAGACGGCCGTTCCCCGCATGCGACCGATATCAGCCGCGTTTTTCCCCGCCCAGGGCGTCGACCAGTTCGGCCATCAGCTTGGCCAGTTCGCCGGTCATCAGCGCCATGTCGCTGTCGAATTTCTCGTCGTCGTTCTGCGCCATGCTGTCGGTGTTTTCCTTCAGCACGTCCAGCGGCGCAATGCGCTTGACGTCCAGCGATTCGGTCAGCACGAAGGAAACGCGGTCGGCCCACGTCATCGCCAGCCGGGTGCATTGCTTGCCCGACTGAATGTGCCGGCGCACGTCATCGGCGTCGATGGTGTGCTTTACGTAACGGATCGCGGCACGGCTTTCGCCCGAGGCACGCAGCTCCGTGTCCTGGTCGATGCTGAAGTTCGCCGGGGCCTCGTCCTCCGCCAACCAGCCCGTCATCGCCGCTGCCGGCGATTGCGCGACGTACAGGCTTTCCAGCGGGAACGGATCGATGGATTTGGCCAGCAGTCCCAGGACTTCGTCGGCTTTGGCCGAAGCCGCCGCATCGACAACCAGCCAACGATTGACCGGATCGATCCAGACCCGCGTGTCGCGGTAGATGCTGAAGGCCTTGGGGAGCAGTTCGTCGGTGACCCGCTCCTTGATTTCCTTCATCTGCTTGCGACCTGGCTTGTAGCCCTGCTGTTCCTCGATTTCCTGCGCGCGCGCCTTGGCGACCTGGTTGACCACGGTCGCCGGCAGCAGTTTCTTTTCCGCGCGCAGCGTTATCAGCATCTGGCCGTTGACGGTATGGACCAATCCGCCGTTTTCACGCGCGGGTATCCAGCCCAGGCTTTGCATTTCCAGCGTGTTGCCGCCCTGGTAGGCGAACTTGGACAACGCTTCTTCCAGTTGCTCGTCCTTCATGGCCCAGGACGGGGAAAGGCGGTAAATCTTTAGATTTTTGAACCACATGAGCGTCGGGCAAAAGCGACGATTCTATACGACCCGGTGGATCCGGCGCGCGCGCCCTCGCTGCGACACCTTCTGTCACGGACAGATGCCCTGCTCTGGAGTATCTTCCGCCGCAGCACAAGCAAGCGCTTGCGATAACACACAACAGAATCGGGAGAGGTCTCATGAAACCAGTCACCATCGTCGGTGCCGTCTTGATCGTCCTTGGGGTGGTCGCGCTCGTGTACCAGGGATTCAGCTACAAGTCCGAGGACACCATCGTGCAGATCGGATCGGTCAAGGCCACGGCCGAAACGACCAAGTCGGTACCGATACCCCAATGGGCCGGTATCGCCGCCATCGTGGTCGGGGTGGTCGCGATCGGCGTCGGCATGCGCCGCTGACCGGAAGGTCGCTGGCGTCGACGATCCGCGCGTCGACGCGATGGTAAAAAAACGGCCCGACTGTGGAGGTCGGGCCGGTACGGGAGCACACGATGCCGCGCCATTTAAGGCTCGCGGGGAGCGCGGCATCGGTGTCAGAGTGCGGCCCTGCAATCACCGGACAGGGGGATCGATCGTCCGGAAATCGCGCGCAAGGCCGTGATCTGAGCGGCCAGTCTAGTCCCCGCGCTCTGACATCGTCCTGAATCAAAATTGGTACGCGCATGATGCAGCGTGCGCGCTCAAATGCGAGCATCTTGCCCGTCCTTGATGCGCCATCCCGACGAAAAAAAAGCCCCCGTTGCGGGAGCTTTGTAAAAGGCCGGTCGGGTGCAGCGTCCCGGCCGGCAGGGGCTGTCCGGACTAGAAGTCCTTGTTCAGATCGACGTCCTTGGTTTCACGCACGAACAGCGTGCCGATGACCAGTGTCATCACCGCGATGATGATGGGATACCAGAGGCCGTCATAGATGTTGCCGGTTGCCGCCACGATGGCGAAAGCCAGCGGTGGCAGGAAGCCGCCGAACCAGCCGTTGCCGATGTGGTACGGCAGGCTCATGGACGTATAGCGGATGCGCGTCGGGAACATTTCCACCAGCATCGCGGCGATCGGGCCGTAGACCATGGTGACGTAAATCACCAGTATGGTCAGCAGTACGACGACCATGACGTCATTGGATTGCGCGCGGTCGGCCTTGGCGGGATAGCCGTGGCCGCGGATCGCCGAGGTCAGCGACTTGTCGAGCTCGGCCGAACGCGTCTTCAGGTCCGCTGGCGCCAGCGCCTTGCCGTCGAAGGACTGGAACTCATCGTTGCCGATGCGAACCTTGGCGACCGAACCCGCCGGTGCCGCTTCGTTCTTATAGTTGACGGAATTGCGCGCCAGGAAGGATTTGATGATGTCGCAGCTGCTGGTGAACGACGACGTGCCCACGGGGTTGAACTGGAAGGAGCAGGTCGCTGGATCCGCGATGACGGTCACGGGCGCGGAAGCCTGGGCCTTTTCCAGCGCCGGGTTGGCGAAGTGCGTCAGCCCCTGGAAGATCGGGAAATAGGTCACCGCGGCGATCAGGCAGCCCGCCATGATGATCGGCTTGCGGCCGATGCGATCGGACAGGGCGCCGAAGATCACGAAGAACGGTGTGCCGATCAACAGCGCCAGCGCGATCATGATATTGGCCGTGTTGGCGTCCACCTTCAGCGTTTGCGTCATGAAGAACAGCGCATAGAACTGGCCCGTGTACCAGACCACCGCTTGCCCGGCGGTCAGGCCCAGCAGCGCAAGGATCACGACCTTCAGGTTCTTCCATTGGGCGAACGATTCGGTAAGCGGCGCCTTGGATCCCTTGCCTTCTGCTTTCATGCGCTGGAACGTGGGCGATTCGGCCAGTTGCAGACGGATCCACACGGAAATCGCCAGCAGTATGAACGACAGCAGGAAGGGCGCGCGCCACCAGCCCCAGGAATCGCGGAAGGAGTCTTCACCCGCGTAGGTGCGGACGCCCAGGATGACCAGCAGCGACAGGAACAGGCCCAGGGTTGCTGTCGTCTGGATCCAACTTGTATAGAAGCCCCGGCGTCCCATGGGCGCGTGTTCGGCTACATAAGTCGCCGCGCCGCCATACTCGCCGCCCAGCGCCAGGCCTTGCAGCAGGCGCAGGATGATGAGCAGCACGGGCGCCAGGATGCCGATCGAACCATAAGTCGGCAGGAGGCCAACCAGGAAGGTCGACAGCCCCATGATGACGATGGTGACCAGGAAGGTGTACTTGCGCCCTACCAGATCGCCGAGTCGGCCGAATACCAGTGCGCCGAATGGCCGTACGGCGAAGCCGGCGGCGAAGGCGAGCAGGGCGAAAATGAAGCCCGCGGTGGGATTGACGCCGGAAAAGAAGTGCAGGGCGATGATCGGCGCCAGCGATCCGTATAGGTAGAAGTCATACCATTCGAAAACGGTGCCCAGCGAGGACGCGAAAATTACCTTGCGTTCGTTGCGGGTCATCGGAGTGGGGGCCGCGATGGCCCCCGGGCGCGGCATGGATGCTGTGCTCATGATGTCTCCTCATGGACGGCCGGCGGTTATTCCGCCGTGCTCGGTATGTGCAGACTCGCCGCGGCAGCGGAGAGGCTGATCGCAACCTTAGGCAACAAGGCTGACGAGGGTCTGACGTTGCCCTGAACTGGTCCGCTATTTATGTTTCTGATTGTAAATGTGACGGAAAACGGACAGTAATCTTCAATCCGCGCAGGACGTAGCCGGGTGCCGGGTGATCCGCCAGTTCAACGCTTGCACCATGTTTCTGGGCGATTTCGCGCACGATCGCCAGACCCAGGCCGCTGCCTTCCGCCGTCGTGCCCAAAACTCGATAGAAGCGGTCGAATACGCGTTCGCGTTCGTCAGGTGCAATGCCGGGTCCGGAATCCTCGACTTCCAGAAGGGCGGTTCCGGATAGCGCGCGTACGCGTACGGTCACGCGGCCGCCACGCGGCGTATAGCGCAGCGCGTTGTCCACCAGATTATTCAGCAACTCGGCCAGCAGGATGGCATTGCCGGCGATGGCGACGGGCCGGTCGGCTTCCTCGAAGCCCAGGTCGATGCCGATGGCCAGGGCCTGCGGCGCCCATTGGGTGGTTTGCTCGCAGGCCAACGCATTGAGGTCGGTGGGCGCCATACCGACGGTGGCCGGATTTTCAGCGCGCGCGAGCAGCAGCAATTGATTCACCAGCCGGGTAGCGCGTTCGGATCCGGCCACCAGATGCCGCAGGCTGGTTTGCATTTCGTCGGGGCTGGCATCGCGCAGCGCGAGTTCGGCCTGGGTGCGCAGTCCGGCCAGCGGCGTTTTCAACTGGTGCGCCGCATCCGCGACAAAGCGCCGCTGCGTTTGCACCGTGGCCGACAATCGTTCCAGCAGATCGTTGATCGCGGCCACCAGCGGGGCGATCTCGCTGGGCGTGGCGCGCGCATCGATGGGCGACAGGTCGTCCGGGCGGCGCGCGCGCAGGCGCTGCTGCAGGGCGTTCAGGGGCGCCACCCCGCGCGACAGGCCGAACCACACCAGCAGGACGGCAATGGGCAGCACGACAAACTGCGGGATGATGACCCCTTTGATGATGTCGTTGGCCAGTTGCGCCCGCCGTTCCGCGGTTTCCGCGACGATGACCAGTGCGGGCGTGTCGCCCGGGGCGCCCGCATCGACCCGTGTATAGGCCAGGCGGATGGCGAATCCGCGCAATGTGCTGTCTTCATAGCGCACCGCGCCCGGTACCGCCACGTCGGCGCCCTTGGGCAGCGGCAGTTCGCGGTCGCCGCCCAGGTATTGTCCGCGCCCTCCCAGCACCAGCCAGAAAACGCTGTTGGTTTCGTTGGCGCGCAGCAGGCTGCGTACGGGCTCGGTCATGTCCAATGCCGCCTTGCCGTCGACGGTGTGGACCTGGCGGGCCAGGATGTGCAGATGGCTGGCGAGCGCGCGATCGTAGGGCACGTCGGCGATATTCTGGGCCACGACATAGGTGATGGCTACGCTCATGGGCCACAGCAGGAACAGCGGCGCCAGCATCCAATCCAGGATTTCGCCCAGCAGGGATCGTCTGGGCATCGCGAACGAGGGGCCGCGCGCACCATTGCGCAGAATGTCCAGCGCTTCCTGGTTCAGCGGTGAGGTCCGGTGCTTTTCAGTGCGCCAGTTCGCCCGTGCCATGATCCCGTTCCAGGCAATAGCCCAGGCCTCGCACGGTCATGATGCGGACGCCGGTTGGCTCCAGTTTTTTGCGCAAGCGATGGACATAGACTTCGATGGCGTTGGTGCTGACTTCATCGCCCCATTCGCACAGATGGTCCACCAGCTGATTCTTGCTGACCATGCGCCCGCTGCGCATCAGCAGGATTTCCAGCAGGCTGATCTCGCGCGCGGACAGATCCAGTGGCTGGTCGTCCACCGACGCCACGCGTCCCGCCTGGTCGAAGACCAGCCGGCCGTGGCGGATCAGGCTGGCGCCTCCCCCGGCACCGCGCCGCGTCAGGGCCCGCACGCGCGCTTCCAGTTCGGACAAGGCGAAGGGCTTGGCCATATAGTCGTCCGCGCCCAGGTCCAGGCCCTTGACGCGCTGCTCGATACTGTCGGCGGCCGTTAGAATGAGCACAGGCAACTGCGCATTGCGGGCGCGCAAGCGCCGCAGGACTTCCAGTCCGGTCAACTGCGGCAGTCCCAGGTCCAGGATCAGCAGGTCGAAGGCCTGTGCCGTCAAGGCCAGATCGGCGGCCATGCCGTCGCGCACCGCGTCGACGGCATAGCCGTTATGGCGCAATGAACGGGATAGGCCGTCCGCCAGGATGCTGTCGTCTTCGGCTATCAATATGCGCATGGGACCAGGCTCTCGTGGATGTTATGGTTCTTGGAGCAAAGCGCGCTGCCGCCCGTGCCGTGATGCGGCCATGACGGTTTTACTTTATGGGCCGGATGATTTCCGGTCTGTCTCGCTCTCCGCCGCCGATTCTGTCACGCCGCTTCCAGCTTGCCCACACGGGATAACGCGGAACATATTGTCATACTGTTTTTTTATACAGTATAATCTGATGCCATAATCCGGCCAATTAGTCAGGGCAACCAATCCCGCCAATTAATCCAGCCAACTACAGCAAGACCCCATCATCGCCGGGCCCATGGCCAGACGCCATAGCCGGACCCCCATCGCTAGAAACGCCAGACAGGACATTTCATGGACGACAAAACCAGCAAGGCAGCCGCCTCGGAAAAAGCCAAGGCGCTCGTCGCGGCCTTATCGCAGATCGAAAAGCAGTTCGGCAAGGGTTCGATCATGCG
>DATJHN010000259.1:0-4268 GCA_035493915.1 Bordetella sp. | reverse complement strand
CGTGCAACTGGTCGTGGGCACCCAGGCGCTGATCCAGGATCACGTGGCCTTCCAGCGCCTGGGCCTGTCCATCGTGGATGAACAGCATCGTTTCGGCGTGGGCCAGCGGCTCGCGCTGAACCGCAAGGGCGAGTCGGCGCGTGGACGGATCGTGCCGCATCAGCTGAACATGAGCGCGACGCCGATTCCGCGCACGCTGGCCATGACTTTTTTCGCCGATCTGGACGTGTCGGTCATCGACGAACTGCCGCCGGGCCGTACGCCGGTCGTCACCAAGCTGGTGGCGGACAGTCGCCGCGAGGAAGTGATCGCGCATATCGCGCAGGCGGCGCGCGGCGGACGCCAGGCATATTGGGTCTGCCCGCTGGTCGAGGAAAGCGAGGCTCTGGAATTGCAGACTGCCGTGGATACCTACGAGGCCATGCGCGCCGATCTGCCGGATCTGCGCATCGGCCTGGTTCACGGCCGGCTGCCGCAGAACGAAAAGGCCGAAGTCATGCAGGCCTTTCGCGAAAACCGCATCGACGTGCTGGTGGCGACCACGGTCATCGAGGTCGGCGTGGATGTGCCGAATGCATCGCTGATGGTGATCGAACATGCCGAACGCTTCGGTCTGGCGCAACTGCATCAGCTGCGCGGCCGCGTGGGACGCGGCACCGCCGAGTCGGTCTGCGTGCTGATGTACCAGGCACCGCTGTCGCGCATCGCGCGGGAACGGCTGCGCGCGATGTTCGAGACCGCCGACGGTTTCGAGATCGCGCGGCGCGACCTGGTGCAGCGCGGACCGGGCGAATTCCTGGGCACGCGGCAATCGGGCCTGGCGCTGCTGCGTTTCGCCGACATCGAATTGGACGCCGCCATCGCGGAACAGGCCCGCGAGGCCGCCGCCTGGCTGCGTAAAGACCATAAGGACGCCGTCCAGGCGCACCTGGCGCGCTGGATGCGTGGCCGGGAAGATTTCCTGCGTACGTGAAGATCGTGACACAACGCGCCGCTCAGGCGGCCTTGATACGGAACCCGCACCATGACTCTCACTGAACTCAAGTACATCGTCGCAGTGGCGCGTGAACGCCATTTCGGCCGTGCGGCAGAGGCCTGTTTCGTCAGCCAGCCGACGCTATCGGTGGCGATACGCAAACTCGAGGATGAATTGGGGGTCACGATATTCGAGCGGGGTGGGGCGGAGGTCGGCGTGACGCCGATCGGCCAGCGCATCGTCGCGCAGGCGCAGAAGGTGCTGGAGGAAAGCGCCAGCATCAAGGAGATCGCGCGCCAGGGGCACGATCCGCTGGCCGGTCCCTTGCGGGTGGGCGTGATCCACACGATCGGGCCCTATCTGCTGCCCAGGCTGGTGCCGGTGCAGATCGAACGCACGCCGCAAATGCCTTTGCTGCTGCAGGAAAACTTCACGCTGCGGCTGGTGGAACTGCTGCGCCAGGGTGAAATCGACTGCGCCATCATGGCGCTGCCATTGCCGGAAGCCGGCCTGGTCATCCAGCCCTTGTACGACGAGCCTTTCCTGGTGGCGGTGCCCAAGGACCATCCGTGGGGCGAACGCGATGCCATTCCAGCCCAGGACCTGAAGCAACAGACCATGCTGCTGCTGGGAAGCGGCCATTGCTTTCGCGATCAGGTGCTGGAAGTCTGTCCCGAGCTGTCGCGCTTTTCCGCCGCCAGCGATGGCATCCAGCGTACCTTCGAAGGCTCTTCGCTGGAAACCATACGCCATATGGTGGCGGCCGGTATCGGTATCACGGTGCTGCCCGTGACGGCGGTGCCGGAGCATCCTCCCGCCGACAGCCTGTTGCGCTATGTGCCTCTGGAAGAGCCTGTGCCGGACCGGCGCGTGGTGCTGGCCTGGCGCCGCAGCTTTCCGCGCCTGGCCGCCATCGAGGCGCTGGCCCAGGCGGTCTATGCCACGCCCCTGCCGGGGGTGCGCATGCTGGAAGGCGAGGCAGCCGCGCACCAGGACTGACCGCTTTTCGTAAGCCGCTACACCGTATTCCACAGCCCTCGATTGCGCTGCTCCAGCGCGGCCTGCAGCGCGGCGGCCAGCCTGGTATCCACGGTGCTCGTGGTGCTCGCGGGCCGCGAATGCGACGACCGCGGATAAAGCGGACTGTCCGTATGCAAGGGTGGAGTGCGCGTCGCCTCGTACGGATGGTCATCGCCGGAAAACGCCGATCGGCTTTCGTCGTCAAAACCGCTGTCGTCGGAAATCGCCTGGCTGATGCGATGACCGCCATTTGCCGCGGCCACGTTGCCGAGATGCGGTGCCTGTTCGATCGGTGCGACCGACGTTTCCGGCTCCACGGGGAGCTCGGGAATGATGGTGTAGCCTTCCTCGTCCAGGAATGATCCGGGCGCAGGGCGGCGATCGCCGTAAACCGACGGTTGCGACATGCCATGGCCATGGTCGGCCGTGGACTGCTTCGATATTTCATAGCCGTCGGCCCACGCGGCAGGGCGGCCAAAGGCCGACCATCGTGGTGCGTCCACATGCCTGTCGATATCGCGCGGCAGACGGCGCGCCAGCTGGTTGTCCAGGCGCTCCCATATGCCGGTGTCCCGCAGGATGCAATCGACGGAGTCGTTGCGCCAGGCCTGGGCGGCACTGCCGGGCCAGTACGAGTGCAGGCCCAATTCCTTCATGCCGGCGTCCAGCCGCGCATGCAGGGCTGCCGTATCGCGGCACAGCGTGCGCGTCATGTCGCCCACCACGTCATAACCGTTCGTCGTGCGCAGGAAGCGGGTATTTATCAACGCCGCCGCCTGTTTTTCGCCATGTTCGTGCGTCAGGCGGCCGCCCTTGACCGCGTCCAGCACCACGCCCTCTATTGTGTCCGCGACCGGGCCGTTGACCGCGCGCGCCGCGGGCGTGTCCAGCATGCCGTGAAACACGCGGGCCTGCGCGAACAGGGCCGTGCGGAAGTCCGGCACCAGCGAGTCGCGCAGTGTGTCCATGCGCTTTTCCGCCTGGGCCCGTGCCGCCTGGCATAAATGGTGCTGGAAATCGTGCGCGATTTTTCCCTGGCGGGCAGGGATCCTGCCTGCCCGGTCCAGGCTGCGGGTATCCCCCTTCAGATAGCGCGCGAGCCGCTGGCGCAGTGTCAGCGTACCGGTTTGGGTGGGAGTTGCCGCATCCATGGGGGACACGTCTGGCTGGGTATCCAACACCGGCGTGGGAGCAGACGCCAGCGCGCCGATCAGGACGCCCAGTTCCGCATTGCTCAAACCATCCAGGGCGGCGCTCAGCAGCCTCGCGGTACCCACGTTGCCATCGTCCAGAAAGCTGATGCGTGTGCTCAGGTGGTCGATCTGGCGGGATATCGCGCCGCTATCGGCCATGCCGGCCGGCGTGGCAAGCGTTGCGCACCATTCCCGCAACGCGGGTTCATTCACGCGCGCCGCATCCCCGACGCCTTGCCGCAGCTTGATCAACGCCTTGCCGCGCTGTTTGGCCTTGCGGCCGTCGATCTCGGGCAGGTATTTCCGTATGGCCTGGCCGATCACGATATCGCGCAACGATGCATGCACTCGCGTCTGGCCACGCAGTTTTTTCTCGTCCCTTTCGAGCTTGGCCAGATCGTCGCGGCCGGGGGCGCCTGCCGCGATCGTGCGGAGATGGCTGGCGACGCCGGCCAATCGCTCGCGGCAGCGTGCGGCCTTGTTCAATCGCGACCCGTACTCACCGCGTACCAGGGTGAAGGGTTCGTGCATCCGTGCACGGGGCTGCCACGGGGATGTCCGCTTGCCGCTTCCGCGGACCGCTTTGAATCCCGGGCCGTGGGAGGCGCGCAAGGGCTGAATGGACTGTGAATCGGGAATTAGCGCGAGGGGAGCCCGGCTGGCTCCGGTGATGGGTGGCATGATGGGTGTCTCGATGCTGACGGATAGCCCGGCCAGTCTAGGCCCGTGCTCCGGCACTATCCATAAGCGGGCCGGCGAGCCGTGCGCCGATTTGCCGGGCGACCGTGTAGGGCTTACCTGAGGTGTAGGGCTGGCCAATCGGCGGATTCGCCGGCCAACGCCATTTTTCCCATGCGATCAAGCGGCTTTTTCCCATCCCGGCCAGATACCCGGACGGTGTGTGGCGGGCTCTGCCGCCAGCAGCGTCCGCCAGCGGCGCAGGCCGGATTCTTTCGTTGAATGAACGGGTCTCGAGTCCGAGGAACGAACGGTCTGTTGAAACGGTGGATTACACGATTTAGGGCACCGGACCTATATTTCCCGATCGGTCCGCGCGGCGCGCTGATCCGGCCACCTTT
>DATJHN010000258.1:0-5685 GCA_035493915.1 Bordetella sp. | reverse complement strand
GAAACCGACCTGGCGCTCGCGCACGTGCACGCCCGTGCTGTCCTCGCCGAAGAAATAGATGCTGCCGCTGTCAGGCGTTTCCAGGCCGGCGATGATGCGCAGCAAAGTGGTCTTGCCGCAGCCGGACGGTCCGAGCAGGGCGACCAGTTCGCCCGTTTCGATGTGAAGATTGACGTCGCGCAGCGCCTGGAAGGCGCCGAAGCGCTTATTGACCGACTTGATCTCGATAGCCATGTTTTTTCCTTGATCCGCTGCTGGCTCAGCCACCCGCGACGGGGTGCGCCAGCGGCGCGCGAAGCGCACCCGAGCCGGCGGCCGGCATCGCTTCGGCGCCGTCCTGCAGGTTTGCCAGTGAATGGGTGTGCCGCCATTGCAACATGGTTTTTATAACCAATGTAATCACCGCCAATACCGCCAGCAGCGACGCGACGGCGAATCCCGCCTGGATCTGGTATTCGTTGTAAAGAATTTCCACCTGCAGGGGAATGGTGTTGGTCAGCCCGCGGATATGCCCGGATATCACTGAAACCGCCCCGAATTCGCCCATCGCGCGCGCATTGCAAAGAATCACGCCGTATACCAGGCCCCA
This sequence comes from Bordetella sp., assembly GCA_035493915.1. Taxonomy (GTDB): domain Bacteria; phylum Pseudomonadota; class Gammaproteobacteria; order Burkholderiales; family Burkholderiaceae_B; genus Bordetella_C. Next base: position 5,096 of record DATJHN010000258.1, on the reverse strand, counting down.
GCGGACATTGGGCAGGGTGACGTGCCAGAACGCCTGCCAGCCGCGGGCGCCCAACACTATCGCGGCCTCTTCTTCCTCGCTGCCCTGGGCTTCCATCAGCGGAATCAGTTCGCGCGCGACCAGCGGCAGCGTAACGAAAGTGGTGACCAGCACGATACCGGGCACGGCAAAGGCGATCTTCAGGTCATGCGCCATAAGCCACGGCCCGATCCAGCCCTGTGCGCCCACCACCAATATGTAGGAAAGACCCGCGACCACGGGCGAGACGGAAAACGGCAGGTCGATCAGTGTGACCAGCACGGATTTGCCGCGGAATTCGTGCTTGGCGATGGCCCAGGCCGCGGCCAGACCAAACGCCATATTCATGGGTACGCAGATAGCCGCGGTCGCCAGGGTGAGCAGGATGGCCGACCAGGAATCGGGCTCCGTCAACGCGGATGCATAGGCACCCACACCCTTGCGCAAGGCCTCGATAAACACCGTGCAGAGCGGCAGCACCAGGAAAAGCACCAGAAAGACAACGGCCGCGCCGATAAGCAAACCGCGCCCGATCCGGGCGGCGCTGTCGTGCGAACGCAAAAAGCCGCTGGGCGTCGTCATGTCGGCCCCCCGTAAGCACGCTGGCGCCAGGCCTGCAAGCCGTTGATGGCCAGCAGCATGAGGAACGACAAGCCCAGCAGCACGGTACCGATGGCGGCGGCGCCGGCGTAATCGAATTGCTCCAGTTTGACCAGTATCAGCAAAGGCGCGATTTCCGACACCATGGGCATATTGCCCGCGATGAAGATCACGGAACCGTACTCCCCTATCGCGCGCGCGAACGCCATCGCGAAACCGGTCAGCAGCGCGGGCGCGATCGTCGGCAGGAGCACGCGCGCGAATATCTGGACCGGCGTCGCGCCCAGGCTGGACGCGGCTTCCTCCAGCGAGGTCTCGACATCTTCCAGGACCGGTTGCACCGTGCGGACCACGAAAGGAATGCCGATGAAGATCAGTGCGGCGACGATGCCTGCCGGCGTATAGGCTACCTTGATGCCTAATGGCGCCAGCAACCCGCCGATCCAGCCATTCGGTCCCAACAGCGCGGCCAGCGCGATGCCCGCCACCGCGGTCGGTAGCGCGAAAGGCAGGTCGACCAAGGCATCGAGCAGACGCTTGCCGGGAAACTCGTAGCGCACCAGGACCCATGCAACCAGCAGGCCGCAGACCAGATTGATCACGGCCGCGATCAGCGATGCGCCGAATGTGACGCGATACGCCGCCAGCACGCGCGGCGACGTGACGGCGGCCACAAACGCATCCCAGTCCAGGCCGGCCGCCTTGATCACCAGCGCCGACAGCGGCAGTAACACCAGTACGCCCAGATACGCCAGCGATACGCCGAGCGTCAGGTTCAACCCGGGCAGTACCGACGGCGTGCGTACACCGCGGCGTCCGGATGGCACGGGCGTCGCCGGGCCGGCCCCGGGAGAGCCCTGCCCCCCGCGCATGCTGATCGCGGGTATCGCGGCGCTACTACTGCTTGACATAGATCTGGTCGAATATCCCGTTGTCGGCGAAATGCGCCTTGTCGACCGCCGGCCATCCGCCCAGATCGCGAATGGTGAACAGATCCAGCGCCGCGAACTGCGATGCGTATTTGGCCTTGGCCTTCTCGCCGATCGGACGGTAGTAATTGCGACCGATCAGGTCTTGGGCGTCGTCCGAATACAGATACTGAAGATAGGCTTCCGCCACTTCGCGCGTGCCCTTGCGATCGACGTTCTTGTCGACCACCGCCACGGTCGGTTCGCACAGGACGCTCAGGCTGGGAACGACGATATCGAGTTGGCCCGCGCCGAATTCCTTCTGCGCCAGAAAGGCATCGTTTTCCCAGGAAATCAGCACATCGCCCACGCCCCGCTGCGCGAAAGTGATCGTCGATCCTCGTGCGCCGGAATCCAGCACCGGCACGTTCCGATAGAGTTTCTCGACGAACTCCTTCGCGCCCGCATCGCCGGATTTGCGACGCGCGTATTCCCAGGCGGCAAGATAGTTCCAGCGGGCGCCGGCGGATGTCTTGGGATTGGGCGTGATGACCGATACGCCGGGCTTGACCAGGTCGCCCCAATCCTTGATGCCTTTCGGATTGCCCTTGCGCACGAGCAGGATAATGGTCGACGTATACGGTGAGGAATTGTCAGGCAAACGGCTTTGCCAGCCTGCCTTCACCAGCCCGCCGTGGGTCACCAGCGCCTCGACATCCGGCGCCAGGCCTAGCGTGACCACATCGGCATCCACGCCGTCGATCACGCTGCGCGCCTGTTTGGAAGACCCGCCATGCGAATTCCTGATGGATACGTCCTGGCCGGTCTTGGCTTTCCAGTACTTCGCGAACAAGGGGTTGTACTGCGCGTACAGCTCGCGCGTGGGGTCGTATGAAACGTTCAGAAGCTCCAGCGAACGGCCTTGCGCGCGCGCGGTGGGCACCAGCTGCGTCAGGCCCATGCACGCGGACGCCACGCCGAGCGACCGTTTAAGAAAATCCCGCTTGTGCGCGTCATGCGCCATGGTGTTCGTTTCCGCGATATTGCCCGGTGGGCGTATTGATGTGATCGCATGGCATCGCCGTATCGCGCCACGTGATGAGGTGGCATTTTGCGGGGTACACGCGGCGCATCAAACGAAGATGTGCTTGTTTGCATATTTCCGGAACTGCGATCGCGTCGACGCGACCGCCCGCAATCGGGCATATCCCAGCGCTGGCGGCATCGGGCCGGGGAGCAAAAAAAAGCCCCCGATGAACGGGGGCGTCTGCCGAAACCGGAAAACCGGCTTGCTTACTTGTTCGGCTGGGGAGTAATGCGCAGATAGGGGCGCACCGCCTTGTAGCCCTTGGGGAATTTCTGCTTGAGCACTTCCTCGTCCTTCAGCGAGGGCACGATGATCACGTCGTCGCCGTCCTGCCAGTTCACCGGGGTGGCCACGCTGTGGCTGTCGGTGAGTTGCAGCGAATCGATCACGCGCAGGATCTCGTTGAAATTGCGGCCCGTGCTGGCGGGATACGTAATGGTCAGGCGCACCTTCTTGGCCGGATCGATGATGAATACCGAACGCACCGTGGCCGTGGCGCTGGCGTTCGGATGAATCATGTCATAGAGCTCCGACACCTTGCGGTCATCGTCCGCCAGGATGGGGAAGTTGACCGTCGTGCCCTGCGTGTCGTTGATGTCGTCGATCCACTTGGTGTGCGAATCGACGGGATCGACCGACAGCGCCAGCACTTTCACGTTGCGCTTGGCGAAGTCATTCGCCAGCTTCGCGGTAAAACCCAATTCGGTGGTGCATACCGGCGTGAAATCGGCCGGATGCGAAAAAAGGACGCCCCAGCTGTTGCCCAGATATTCATGAAAGCGGATGGGGCCGACAGAAGATTTTTGCTCGAAATCGGGGGCTTCATCGCCCAAACGTAGCTGTCCCATACTCAATCCTATTTGCAGGGAAAATGAAAACCGCCCGGTCGCTGGCCGCGGCCCGGCGGGCCTTATTGGGATGGCGCCATGCCCCGGACGCCCACTCGCCGATTTGATGATTCTTGCACCAAACCGGGACGAGCAAAAGCAGAAAAATATATAACCTTATGCAATATCAGACTGCCTGACAGACGCGTCGACTATCCCCCCCGCCTGTACCGCTGCGGACAGCGCGGCGGCCCGCGGAAGGATGTGTGCGCCGTAGAAAATCGCGGTCGCCCGCTTGTTTCGCAGGAAGTCCCGCGGCCACTCCGACGCACCGTCATCCGCCTGTCGCAAAAGCCGCTGGCAGGCTAATGCCGCACGGGCCATCTGCCACCCCGCCAGCAGTACCCCGGTCAGCATCAGCAAGGGCACGCTGCCGGCGAAAACGGCGCGCACATTGCTCATCCCCGTGCGCGCCATGAACTCCAGCGCCTGCTGCTGGGCCTGCATGGCCTGTAAGAGATTGACACGCAGCAGGGCCAGGGCAGGCGCATCCTCCGGCCCGGCGTCGGCTTCGGCGGCTTGCAGCGCGTCCACCGTGCCGCGCACCGCCTGCAGGATGGCGCGCGCGGTTGCGCCGCCATCGCGCAGCAGTTTGCGGCCGATCAGATCGTTTGCCTGAATGGCGGTGGTCCCTTCGTAGATGGGCAGGATGCGCGCATCGCGGTAATGTTGCGCGGCACCGGTTTCTTCGATGTAACCCATGCCGCCGTGCACCTGCACGCCCAGCGACGCGACCTCTACCGCGGATTCGGTGCAGAACCCCTTGACGACGGGTACCAGGAATTCACAGAAAGCGCGATTTCTGGCACGCGTTTCGGCATCCGGATGGTGACTGGCCAGATCGAAAGCCGCAGCCGTGACGTAGGACAATGCACGGCCACCTTCGGTCAGCGCGCGCATGGTCAGCAGCATGCGCTGCACGTCGGGATGGTGCGCGATGGTCACGGGCCCGCTCGACCCTTCCACCGCACGCCCCTGGACGCGTTCGCGCGCGTAGGCTACGGCCTGCTGCGTTGCGCGTTCCGCCAGCGCGATCCCCTGCTGTCCGACCGCGAAGCGCGCCGCGTTCATCATGATGAACATGTATTCCAGCCCGCGGTTTTCCTCGCCGACCAGATAGCCGACGGCTCCCTCGCCCACGTCGCCCTTGCCGGCGCCGTACATCAACACCGCCGTCGGGCTGCCGTGAATGCCGAGCTTGTGCTCCAGGGATGCGCACCAGACGTCGTTGCGCGCGCCCAGGCTGCCGTCCGTTTCGGGCAGGAATTTGGGAACCACGAACAGTGATATCCCCTTGACGCCGCGCGGCGCGTCGGGCGTGCGCGCCAACACCAGATGGACGATGTTCTCGGCCATGTCGTGTTCGCCATAGGTGATGAAGATCTTCTGTCCGGTCAGGCGATAGCTACCGTCCGCTTGCGGCACGGCGCGCGTGGCGACCTGAGCCAGGTCGGAGCCGGCCTGGGGCTCGGTCAGGTTCATGGTTCCGGTCCACTTGCCCGCGACCAGGTTCGGCACAAAGGCCGCGCGCAGCGTTTCGCTGCCGACGGTAAGCAAGGCTTCGATCACCCCGTCGGTCAATAGCGGGCACAGCGA
>DATJHN010000257.1:0-2641 GCA_035493915.1 Bordetella sp. | reverse complement strand
CGGATCCTGCTTGGTCTTGGACTGGATGGTGTCGAAGGCGCCATACATGATGCCTTCGGCGGCCGACTTCTTGCCGTCATACATCAGGGAGTTCATGAACTTCGCGACGATCAGGTCGCCAAACTTGGCGTCCGGGTTGATTTCGCGGCGTTCAGCGCGGTGGCGACGGGACATACTGTATCTCCTTACTTCGGACGCTTGGCGCCGTAGAGCGAGCGGCGCTTCTTGCGATCCTTCACGCCCTGCGTGTCGAGCACGCCGCGGATGATGTGATAGCGAACGCCCGGAAGATCCTTCACGCGGCCGCCGCGGATCAGCACGACGCTGTGTTCCTGCAGGTTATGGCCTTCGCCCGGGATGTAGGACAGCGCTTCGAAACCGTTGGTCAGGCGCACCTTGGCGACCTTGCGCAGCGCGGAGTTCGGCTTCTTCGGCGTCGTCGTATAGACGCGGGTGCAAACGGCGCGCTTCTGCGGGCACTGCTGCAGGGCCGGAACCTTGTTGCGCTTCGGCTTGGAGCCGCGCGGCTTGCGAATGAGCTGATTGACTGTCGGCATTCCCAACTTTCCTTTTGTCGCCCGTCGCGTCCGACGGATGAACGAAACCAAAAACCGGACGCAGGGACATTTCCCTGGTCCGAACTTGCGGAGGACTGAGAGGATTACCCCTGAGTCGCGCGTCTGAAGCTCTAAACTGGCTTCCCAACAGCGTTTTTCGCGGTTTTCCGCGAAACGGCCTGCCCTGGAAGGTGGCGGCTTATACCCACCGGGCTGATATGGGTCAAGCAAGGAAATTGCGGGATTTTGCCGACGCCGACCGCGGGCCGTATGTGACGCATGTTTCCGCTGGAAACTAAGCTGTCACGTTGCAGATACGGGCTAAATCGCCTACTCGTTGGCTCAGCCTCATAGAGTGTGCGTCCCATGTCGCGTCGTTCGCGCGCCATCGCCAAACCTGCCCCCGCCGCCCGGCGCTGGCTGACTTTGGCCGCGATTCTGGCCTTCTTCCTCCAGAGCCTGGTCGTCCAGACCCATGTCCACGGGACCGATTCTGTCGCCCCGGTGGTCAAGGCGGCTTCGGTGCAAGTCCCGGCGCCTGCCCCGCTCAAGTCCCAGGACACTATCGACCAGTGCCGCCTGTGCCAGGAATTGGTGCATGCCGGAAATTTCATCACCCCGTCCGTCCTGGCGGTCCCGGCCAGCCAGCTTCTGGTCCTGACCACCATCTTTGCCCTGCTGCCGCCGGCCACAGCGCCCCCGGCCGCCTTTGCCTGGCAAAGCCGCGCGCCACCGCGCCGCTGAACTCCCGTTTCTGAGCGCGGCGCGTCCAGCCGCCCCAAGCACGCCCCCGCGCGTGCGTTTCCCCATTTCGGAGTTCAACGTGTTGTTTCGATCCCTTCTTCTTTTGAGCACTACCGTCGCCCTCGCCGCCCCGGCGCAGGCGCAGGAATCCACCGAGTCCGTTACCGTCACAGCGCAGAAGCTGGCGGAGGCCCGCAACGGCATCCAGACCCAGACCGGCGCATCCACCTTCACCGTCACCGCCAAGGACATTCAGAACCAGCCCGGCGGCGACAACGCCGCGCTGAATTCTGTCGTCCTGCAGATGCCCGGCGTGGCGCAGGACAGCTTCGGCCAGCTGCACATTCGCGGCGAGCATAACGGCCTGCAGTACCGGTTGAACGGCATCATCCTGCCCGAAGGCATTTCCGGTTTCGGCCAGACGCTGGATCCACGCCTGGCGGAAAGCGTCAAGCTGATCACTGGCGCCCTGCCCGCCGAATATGGCCTGCGCACCGCCGGCATCGTCGACATCGAGACCAAGACCGGCGTGTTCGAGGATGGCGGCGTGGTCAGCATGTATGGCGGCAGCCATTCCACGCTGGCGCCGTCTGTCGCCTATGGCGGTTCGTCGGGTCACTTCAACTATTTCGTCTCCGGCGACTACACCACCAACACGCTGGGCATCGAAAGCCCGGACGGCAGCAGCGATCCGCGCCATGACCGCACCAATCAGTGGCACGGCTTCACCTATCTGCAGGACATTCTGGATAGCAACAGCAGCATCAGCGCGGTTGTCGGCACCTCCAACGCGATCTTCCAGATTCCCAATCGTGTCGGCGTGCAGCCGACGGGCATGGATGGCATCGTGGGCCTGGGTCCGCAGGACGCCGGCAGCGGCAACTATGTGCTGAACGCCAACGGCACGACGGCCTATCCGTCGCAGCTGCTGGACGAACGCCAGCGCGAGATCACGCACTACGGCATCCTGAGCTATCTGCGCTCGGCAGGTGATATCGACTTCCAGGTGTCGGCGTTCGGGCGTTTTTCCAGCCTGTTCTTCACGCCGGGCAACAATCCTGGCGACATCCTGTTCAACGGCAACGCCCAGACCGCCTACAAGCGCGACATCGCCTATGGCCTGCAGGCGGAAAGCGCCTGGCATGGCTGGAGCGGCCACACCATTCGCTTCGGCACCTTGCTGCAAGCCGACGACACGGCGTCGCGCACCAGCTCGCTGGTGCTGGCGACGGCGCCGGGCGGCGTGGGCAATCCCAACCCCAATGCGCTCTGCACCGATCCCACGCAGACCTGCCAGACTTCGGCGGTGCCGCTGACGATTGCCGACAACGGTACCAAGC
>DATJHN010000256.1:0-22775 GCA_035493915.1 Bordetella sp. | reverse complement strand
CGCCACGCCCAAGGACTGCAGAGGATATCGATGAACGAACGTGACGAAGCAAGCGGCACCCTGCGCGACGTCGTGCTGAAGATCAACGGCGCGGAGTATCCCATCCGGGTGGAAACGCGCAAGACGCTGGTGGACGCCATCCGCGACGACTGCGGCCAGACGGGCACGCACATCGGCTGCGAGCATGGCGTCTGTGGCGCCTGCACCGTATTGATGGATGGCGAACCGGTACGGTCCTGTTTGATGTTCGCGGCGCAGGCCGATGGCGCCTGCATCCGCACCGTGGAAGGACTGGCCAACGGCGCGGAGTTTCATCCGATGCAGCAGGCCTTCATGGACCATCACGCGCTGCAATGCGGTTTTTGCACGCCGGGTTTCCTGATGCTGGCCACGGGCGCGCTTGAGCGCGATCCAGACATCAGCGACGAGGAACTGCTGGATGTCCTTTCGTCGAATCTATGCCGCTGCACCGGCTATCAGAACATCCTGTCGGCGGTGCGCGCTGCGCGCTCCGCCATGGCGGCCGGCAAGACCCCGTCGCCCGCGGAGCCTTCAAGTGTTAACAGGGCCTGACGCCGTGAGCGCGCCCGCACGGCTGCCCGAAGCGATAGGAGAGTAGTCCAATGACCGCTCACGTACTCGACGAACCCCGCGTGGACGCGCCCGTCACCGGCGAGCGCGTCGTCGGCCGGTCGGTATCGCGCCTGGAGGATCCGCCACTGGTGCGCGGCGAGGCCTGCTTCGCCGCCGACGTGAATTTTCCGCGGCAATTGCATATGCGCGTGGTGCGCGCGCAGACCGCCCACGGCCGGATCGCCGCCGTCGATGCGGCGCGAGCCCTGGCGCTGCGCGGCGTGGTCGCGGTGTGGAGCGGCGCCGACGTCGCGCATATCCCGCCCATACCCTTTCGCGCCACCAAGGTCACCGGGCTGGAGCCCTATTGCCAGCCCATCCTGGCGCAGGAACGCGTGCGCTACGTGGGCGAACCCGTGGCCGTGGTGTTCGCGGACAGCCCCTACGTGGCGGAAGACGCGGCGGATCTGGTCGACGTTGCGATCGACCCGCTGCCGCCCATCATGTCCGCGCACGACGAACCCGGCGAATTCCTGCCGGGACTGAACACCGAACCGACGGTGATCCGCAAAGGCTACGGCGATGTCCCCGCCGCCTTCGCCGCCGCGCATGCGGTCGTGTCGCTGGACCTGTCGGTGGGCCGGCATTCCGGTGTGCCGCTGGAATGCCGCGGCGCGGTGGCGCGCTACGACGCCGCGCGCGACGTGCTGGAAATGTACGGCGCGGCCAAGAAATCGCACTGGAACCGCGACGAGATGGCCAAGATGCTGGGCCGCAGTCCCAGCAGCTTCCATCTGTATGAAGGCCACGTCGGCGGCGGTTTCGGCGTGCGCGGCGAAATCTATCCCGAGGACGTGCTGGTGTGCCTGGCCGCGCTTCGCCTGCGCCGGCCCATCAAATGGGTCGAGGATCGCCGCGAGAACCTGATGGCGACCAACCATTCGCGCGAACAGCGGCACCAGATCGAAGCCGCCGTCGATGCGCAGGGCCGCATATTGGGCATACGCAATACCTTCTTCCATGCGCAGGGCGCCTACACGCGCACGCATGGCGCGCGCGTCGCCGACATGTCGGCCGGGCTGCTGCTGGGCCCTTATCGCGTACCCGCCTATGAAGTCGCCGGGCACTATCGCCTGGTCAACAAAACGCCGGCGGCGACCTATCGTTCGCCGGGACGCTATGAAACCACGTTCGTGCGCGAACGCCTGATGGATGCCATCGCGCGGCGCGTCGGCATCGATCCCGTCGAGGCGCGCCGGCGCAATCTGATCCGCTCCGATGAAATGCCGTACACCCGGCCGCTGGATGCGCTGGGTACCGACGTCGTGCTGGATTCGGGCGACTACGCGGGCCTGATCGACAAGACGCAGGCGCGGCTGGACTGGCCCCGCCTGCAGGCCGACCTGGCGCGCCGCCGCGCGGCCGGCGAATGCGTGGGCCTGGGCGTGGCGATGTTCGTCGAAAAATCCGGCCTGGGTCCTTCGGACATGGTGCGTCTGACCGTGGACGTCAGCGGCACGATCGAACTGGTCACCGGCGCCGGCTCGGTCGGGCAGGGCATGGAAACCGCGCTGGCGCAGATCTGCGCGCAGGAACTCGGCGTCGACTACCGCCGCGTGCGCGTGATCCATGGACGCACCGACCAGATCGAATTCGGCAACGGCGCGCACGCATCGCGCGTTACCGTCATGTCCGGATCGGCGACGCAGATCGCCGCGCGCAAGGTGCGCGCCAAGGCCCTGGATATCGCCGCCAAATTGCTGGACGCCACGCCCGCCGACCTGGCGATAGGCGGCGGCCGCATACACCGCCGCGACGACCCGGCGGGCCGTTCGATCGGGCTGGAAGAAGTCGCCCGCTATCTGCATCCCGGCTCGCGCACCAGCGATGGCCACGAACCTGGCCTGTCGGCCGAAGGCTGGTTCTACAGCGATCACATGAACTATCCCTATGGCGTGCATGCCGCCCAGGTTCGCGTCGACGCGGAAACCGGGCAGGTAATGGTGGAGAAATACCTGGTGGCCTACGACGTCGGCCGCGCGGTCAATCCCATGCTGATAGAAGGCCAGATCGTCGGCGGCCTGGCGCAGGGCATAGGCGGCGCGCTGTTCGAGGAATTCACCTATGACCAGGAAGGCCAACCCTTGTCGACCACCTTCGCCGACTACATCATGGTCACGGCGCACGAGATGCCGCCGGTGGACGTGCTGATCACCGAAGACGCGCCCAGCCCGCTGAATCCCATGGGCCTGAAGGGCGCCGGAGAAGGCGGAACCAATGCGGCGGGCGCCGCCATCGCCGCCGCCGTGGACGACGCCCTGGGCGCGCCGGGGTTCGTCACGCGCCTGCCGATAAAGCCGCTGGACGTACGCCGTCACATCGCGGCCCGCGAGGCGCGCGGCCGCCAGGGCACGGAGGGCTCCGGCCGGTGACAGCATCGAACACTATATCCGCACGGACATAACGTACTAATTTTGGAACTAGTATCTAATTTGGAATAGGCCTGCTACACTGGGTCATGGCCCGCGCCGCGGCGGGCGACCGTCCGGCGTACCGGCACGGCGCCGCCGCGCGCCGGCACAGGTGGGGACCAATTTGCCGACGCCGCCACGCGGCGCATGGGGAGGGAAAACAGTCATGCAATTCACCAACGATTTCGAAGTATCGCTGCCGCCCGATCAGGCATGGCCCGTCTTGATGGACGTCGAACGCATCGTGCCCTGCATGCCGGGCGCCGAGCTGGTGGAAATCGTCGACGACAAAACCTTCAAGGGCAAGGTCGGCGTCAAGCTGGGGCCGGTGGCCCTGTCCTTCCTGTGCAATGCGGTGTTCGAGGAAATCGACAATACCGCGCACACCGCGCGCATCAAGGCCAACGGCTCGGACGCCAAGGGGCGCGGCAACGCCAACACGACGATCCGCTTCGGCCTGCAGCCCAGCGCCAAGGGATCGAAGGTGATCATCGATACCGATCTGACCCTGTCCGGTGCCGTGGCGCAGTATGGCCGCGGCGTCGGCATGATCCAGACGGTCGCCAACCAGATCATTTCGCAGTTCGCCAAGAACCTGGAAGCGCGGATTTCGCAAAGCCGCCAGGCCGAAACGGCGGCGGCCACGACCGCGACGGCACCGCGGGACGCCACGGCCGGCGCAGGCGCCACACCGGCCGCGGCGCCCGCCGCCGCGCCGCGCCCGCCGGTCCAGCCCGCCAAGCCCATCAGCGGCTTCTCGCTGATCATGTCCTCGCTGTGGGCAATGATCCGCGGCTGGTTCGGCGGTTCTTCGCGCTAGGCAGACCCTGACATAAGGCGGGCCGCGCGCGCCCGTGCAGACGCGCGCCAAGCCAGTACAAAAAAAGATAATTTTCCCGATTTTCAAGCAGCACATGCGATAGCCGAACATGGGCCGCATGGACTGCACGGAGCGATCCTTGAGCAAGCCTTCCATCAACACCGTATTGACCTTGCTGAGCGCCGAGCGGATGGCGGCGTTCTACGAAGCGGGCTTCTGGCAGGACGAGACGATATACATGGCGGCGCGCCGCCACGCGCAGGCCGCGCCGCATGCCTATGCGGTGCGCGACCGGGAGCTGCGCCTGACCTATGCCGAATTGATCGCGGCGGCCGACCGGCTGGCGGCGACGCTGCAGGCGGCCGGCGTGCGCGCCGGGCAGCGCGTCGGCGTCTGGATGTCCAGCCGCGTCGAGACCGCGATCGCGCTGCTCGCGTGCTCGCGCAATGCCTACGCCTGCTGCCCCTCGCTGCACCGCGACCATACCGCGCCAGACGTCCTGGCGCTGATGGAAAGCGTCAACGCGGCCGCCTTCATCGGCGAGAAGGACTACGGCGCGGATGCCGGCCGCAACGATATCTTCGGCATGCTGGCCCGGCTGCCGAGCCTGCGCCATGTGATCGCCCTGCCGGCACTGGCCGATCGCGCGCACGGCGCGACGCTGTTCGACGCGCCCGCGGCTACCGGCGGCGACGCCTGGTCCACCGAGCCGAACCGCCTGGTCTACCTGGCCTTTACATCGGGCACCACCGGCGCGCCCAAGGGCGTCATGCACAGCGACAACACGCTGCTGGCCAATGCCCGTGAAATCGCCAAGGACTGGTCCTTCGGTCCCGCTTCCGTCATCTACACCATGAGTCCGCTCAGCCACAACCTGGGCCTGGGCGCGCTGGTCAGCGCGCTGGCCACCGGCGGCGAACTGGTGGTGCATGACCTGCCGCGCGGCGCCAGCGTGCTCGATCGCCTGCTGGATACCGGCGCCACCTTCCTGTTCGGCGTGCCCACGCACGCGGTCGATCTACTGGCCGAACTCAAGGCGCGCGGATTGTCGCGCATCGGCGCGCTGCAGGGCTTTCGCATCTCCGGCGCCTCCGCGCCCAAGGACGTGGTGGCCGAACTGCTGCGCTACGGCGTCAAGCCGCAAAGCGGCTACGGCATGACCGAAGCCTGCTCGCATCACTACACGCTGCCGGACGATGAACCGCGGCGCATCATCGAAACCTCCGGCCGCGCCTGCGCCAGCTATGAAATCAAAATCTGGTCCACGGACGACCCCGATACGGAAGTGCCGGTCGGCGAAACCGGCCAGATCGGCGGACGCGGCGCCAGCCTGATGCTGGGCTACTTCGATAACCAGAAGGCGACGGAAAGCGCATTCAATTCGCACGGCTGGTTCATGACGGGCGACGTCGGACGGCTGGATGCGGACGGCTACCTGGTGATCACCGGCCGCAAGAAAGACCTGATCATCCGCGGCGGCCACAACATCTATCCCGCCCGCATCGAAAACCTGGCGATGCAGCATGCGGCCGTGGCGCGCGCCGCGGTGCTGCCGGTGCCCGACGCGCGGCTGGGCGAGAAAGTCTGCCTGGCCGTCATGCTCAAGCCCGGCGCCAGTCTTGCCGCCCAGGACATGCTGGCCCACCTGGACGCAGCCGGCTTGTCGCGCTACGACATGCCCGAGTACTACCTGGAACTGGAAGAAATCCCGCTGACCGCCAGCGGCAAGATCTTCAAGCGCGACCTGGTCGAGGATGTCCGCGGCGGACGCATCGCACCGCTCGCGGTGCGCTGGCAACCCGAGGCGAAGCAGGCGCTATGAACGCATCCGCGACACCCGCCGGCGACGAGGCAGACGCAAACGCGAATGCAGCCACGCTGCTGCAACGCCTGCGGCATGAACTCGCGCATCCGCCGTTTCACGCGCTGCTCAATCCCGTCGCCGTATCGGCGGATGCGCAAAGCGGCACCGTCGTTATTCGACTGCCCTACAGTCCCAGCCTGGCCCGCGCGGCGGGATCGGACAATGTCCATGGCGGCGTGATCGCGGCCTTGATCGACATGGCGGCGCACGCGGCCGTGGCGGTGCAGATCGGCCGCATGGCGCCCACGGTGGACCTGCGCATCGACTACCTGAAGCCCGCGCCGGGCGCGGACCTGTACGCCACCGCCAAGGTGCTGCGGCTGGGCCGCGCCATCGCCCGCGCCGACGTGGAAGTGGCGCATGCGGCGGGCGCCGCGCCCTGCGCGGTCGGCCGCGGCACGTTCAGTACGCTGGACCCGGGCGGCAGCGCATGACCACCATACATTGATAGGACCCGCACCATGCAGGCAGCCCTCCTGAGGGAATTCGGCGCGATCGAGCAATTGCGCATGGAAACCGTCGCCGATCCCATACCCGGGGCCGGCCAGGTCGTCGTCGACATCCAGGCCGTCGCCGCGAATTTCGTCGATACCCTGGTCGTCGCCGGCAAATACCAGTTTCTGCCGGAACGGCCGTTTTCGCCGGGCAAGCTGCCCACGGGCATCGTCAGCGCGGTCGGCGCGGACGTCACCGGCCTGCGCCCGGGCGACCGTGTGCTGACTCTGGCCGAACACGGCGGCTACGCGGAAAAGATCGCCGTGGCGGCCGCCAGCTGCTTCCGCCTGCCCGACAGCCTGTCCTTCATCGACGCCGCCGCCATGTCGCTGGGCTTCGATACCGCATGGTTCGCGCTGTGCGAACGCGGACGCGCCAAGGCGGGCGATACCGTGCTGGTGCTGGGTGCCACCGGCGCCGTCGGCATGGCCGCCGTACAGCTGGCGAAGGCCTACGGGCTGCGCGTGCTGGCCGCCGTCAGCAGCGCCGCCAAGGCCGACACCGTGCTCCGCGCGGGCGCCGATGCCATCGTCGACCTGTCGGCTCCGGACCTGCGCGACAGCCTGCGCGCGCAAGTCCACGCGGCGACCGGCGGCGCGGGCGCGGACATCGTGCTGGACCCGCTGGGCGGGGATATCTTCGATGCCGCGATACGCGCGGTGGCCTGGCGCGGCCGCTATGTCGTCATCGGCTTCGCGGCCGGGCGCATCCCGACGCTGAAGGTCAATTACGTCATGTTGAAGAACATGGAAGTCAGCGGCGTGCAGGTCAGCGACTACCGCAAGAAAGCGCCCGACGAAATGCGCCATTGCATCCATGAGATCTTCCGCCTGTACGACGCGGGACAGCTGAGCGCGCCGCCCGCTACCGTGCTGCCGCTGGATCAGGTACAGGACGCGCTGCGGCAGCTGGAGGCACGCACGGCACAGGGCAGGCTGGTGCTGGTTCCCGCCGCCGCGGTGCGCTGATTGCGCGGCAAATCGCCAAAAAAGCGCGATATGCGCGTTGTACTATGACGCCCGGACCGGTGGCCGGACCGCGGTCCGTCCAGATAAATGCGGCGTTGGCGGGAGACTAGGAAAATGGGCTTGCAGTATGACGAAATCGGACGGCGCCTGAAGGCGTTCCGTCTCGCCTCCGGGCTGAGCGCGGACGATATCGCGCAACGCATCGGCATTTCGCGTACCGCGCTCTATCGCTTCGAAAAGGGCGAGGTCGCCAAGATCGAAACCCTGGAAAAGCTGTCCGAACTGTTGGAAGTATCCATGCCCACTTTGCTGGGCGTCGGCATGGAATATCTGCCTTCGGCGGTCGGCTATTTCGAACGCACGCGCCAGCTGGAAGAAACCGCCGACCAGATCATCGTGCTGGCCGGGCCGATCTCCTTTTTGCTGGCATCCGACCAGTTCGAAGTCGTGCTGGAACAGGTGTTGCTGGAAAGCATTCCCGACGACGTCCCCAATCGCGATCGCACGGTCGCCGACGTCGAAACGATCATGGAAATCCTGCATGCCCGCAAGCAGACCTATCGCCGCCGCCGGCCCAGCATCGTCAATCTGATTTCATCCGTTCAGATCGAACGCTTCCTGCACAACGGCATGGTTGGACGCGTGCACCTGCCCGACGCCAGGCATACCAAGCGCCAGGAAATGGCGCGCCAGGAGATCGAACACTTCGCCGGCCTGATCGAAGAAGATTCCATGGGTGTGCAGATCGGCCTGGTCACCGACCTGCTGCCGCACAACGGCTTCCAGATTTTCCGGCAGGCCGAACGCAGCACGATCACCATCAGCCCTTTCCGCCTGGGCGAACAGCCCAACATCCGCGTCGGCGTGGCCATGGCGACATCGGCGCCGGAAGCCCTGCGCCTGCACGAGGGCATCGTGCAGGAAGCCTGGCGCACGGCACTGAAGGGCCAGGCGGCGGCGCAATACCTGCGCGATATGCTGGCGGTTCGCCAGAAGCGGCAACGCTAGGGCAGGCGATCCGCGTCGCAACCCCAAGGCCTGTTCAATCCGCGCGGGCCGGGTGGTATTCCAAGGCCGGCTCAATCGAACCAGTTTCCGCGCCTTCCTATCGACAAGCCATCAAGCCGCGCCGTCCGCGTGCAGGCGCGCCGTCATCAGAAAGGCCTGCGCGGCATCGCTGAGCCGATCGCGGCGATAAGCCGCGCTGATCTTCACGCGCAGCAGATCGGCGTCGGCGATGATGGGTTTCCAGACCACCGCCCCCGTCGCCAGCGCGCCGATCGAACCGGGCAATATGGATACGCCCAGGCCGCCGGCGGCCAATCCCAGCACCGTCGATATCTGCACCGCTTCCTGCACGATGCGCGGCTCGAAGCCGGCCTGCCGGCACAAGACGGCGATGCGCGACGACAGCGTCGGCACGCCTTGGGCGGAAAACAGCACGAAAGCATCGTCCGCCAGGTCTTCCAGGCGGATGCTCGCCTCGCCGCTCAGGCGATGGCCGGCCGGCAGCACGGCCATCAGCGTATCCACCACGATGACTTCGGTCGCCACGTCGGCTTCCAGTTCAGCCGGCGTGACCAGGAAACCGATGTCGATGGTGTCCGACTTGAGCATGCCGGCCACCTGCATCGAACTGCCCTCGTGCAGCGTCAGCTCCACGCCCGCGAAACGCTCGCGAAAGGCCCGTATCACCTTGGGCAGCAGCTCGATCATCGCGGGACCGATAAAACCTACGTGCACGGTGCCCAGTTCGCCGCGGCCGGCGCGCTGCGTACGCTCGAGCGCGCGGCTGGCCTGGTTCAGCAGGCGCACGGCTTCCATCTTGAAGACCACGCCGGCCGGGGTCAGGCGCACGCCGCGCGGCGAACGCTCGAACAGGCGGGCTTCCAGCAACGCCTCCAGCCGCATGATGGCCTGGCTTAGCGGCGGCTGCGCCATGTGCATTTGTTCGGCCGCCTTGCGGAAGCTGAGCGTTTCGGCCACCGCCAGGAATTGCTGGACCATGCGTAGGTCCAGATTGGATGCGCGCGTCGACATGGCGGTTGGGGCCGTTGGTGATCCGGTTGTAATGGCGATCCCGGCCGCGCCGCGCGCGGTGAAACGCGCCCCGTATCGCGCAGGACCATTTTGGTATTAGACCATCGCCGGCGATCTGCCTACCATCGCCTGATGACCGACTGGTACGCGACGCGCCCATCCCCCGCAGCGCGCGACGTCCCGGCGAGGAGACAACCATGCATCGATTGCTATCGACCCTGGCGTGCCTGTGCGCATGCACCGGCCTTGCCCACGCCGCCGGACAGGATTTCCCCACGCATCCCATCACGCTGGTGATCGCATCGCCGGCGGGCTCGACGCCGGACACGGGCGCGCGGGCCATCGCGCAAACCATGGCGCAAGCGCTCGGCCAGCCCGTCGTGATCGAAAACCGCCCGGGCGCCAACGGCCAGATCGCCGCGCAGGAAGTACTGAAGAACCCCGCCGACGGCTATACCGTGCTGGTGGCGGCGGGCAGCACCATGGCCATCAATCCGCATGTGTATCCGCGCCAGGCGGTGGACGTGCTGAAAGACCTGAAGGCGGTCGGCAAGATGTATTCGACGGACTTCTTCCTGATCGTGCGCAGCGACAGCGGCATCGATTCGATGGCGGCCCTGATCGCCCGCGCCAAACAGAAGCCCGGCGCGCTGGTCGCGGCCAACAGCGGGCCAGGCAGCGCCGCCCAGCTCGCGACCGAGGTCCTGAAGCAGCAGACCGGCGCCGACATCTACCAGGTGCCCTTCAACGGCAGTCCGGCGGCGGCGCTGGGCGTGGCCTCCGGCAATGCCGACATGCTGATCGAGACCCAGGCCGTCACCGAACCCTTCGTCAGTTCCGGACGCGCCAGGCGGCTGGCCACCACCGGCCATGCCCGCTCGGCTGCCTTCCCCGACGTGCCGACCATGGCCGAGGCCGGCGTGCCGGGCATGGAAATCTCGTCCTGGGCCGGCATGTTCGCCCGCGCCCAAGTGCCGGCCGATCGCGTCGACCGCTTGAACGCGGCGATGAACCGCGCGCTGGCAGTGCCCGAAATCCAGGCGGTGCTGCGCGGCGGCGGCCTGGAACCGGGCGGCGGCTCCAGCGCGGATTTCCAGACGGAATGGCAGGCGCAATCGAAACTCTGGGCCGCGGTGGTCGCGCGCTCGCCCGGCCTGACCAATCATTGAAGCGCCCGTCGAACCTTCCACCGAATCGCAGGACTCCAAGATGACCCCCGCAGCATCCGCCGCGTCGACCACTACGGCGACCATTACGCCAACCACTACGACGGAAAACATGCCGTCCGTCACGATCCAGGTCGCGCGCATCCACGTGTATGTCTTCCAGGACGATGCGCCCCCCGCGGTGAAATCCTCTTTCGGCGTGTCGACACAGCGCACGTCGGTGCTCGTCAAGGTAGAAGACCCGTCAGGGCACCACGGCTGGGGCGAGATCTGGAGCGGGCATCCGCCTTTCGGCGCCTACCACCGCGCCTCCATCCTGGAACACCTGGTGGCGCCCCTGGTGGTAGGCAGAACGGTGGATACGCTGCCGGCGCTGTTCGACGAACTGGAAGCCGCCATGATCCCCATGCTGCGCCTGGCCGGCGAACCCGGCCCGGTCGCCCACGTGCTGGCGGGCCTGGACTGCGCCCTGTGGGACCTGGCGGCGCGCGTGCAGGGCATACCGCTGTATCGCCTGCTGGGCGGCCAGGCGCGGCGCCTGCCCGTATACGCCAGCGGCGTGGCGCCGTCGATATCGGGCGAAGCGCTGGATGCGCTGCGCGAGCGCGGCTTCCGTGCCTTCAAGTTCAAGGCCGGCTTCAAGGACGAACGCGCGCTGGACGAACTGGAGCGCACCGTGGACGGCCTGGCGCACGGCGAAAGCGCGATGATCGATGCCAACTGCGGCTGGAACCTGGACAGCGCGCGGCGCGCGTTGTCCCGCATCCGATCGATGCCGCTGCAATGGGTTGAAGAACCCATCGGTCCCGAACGGCCGGCGCAGGAATGGCTGGCCCTGCGCGCCGCCGGACACCGGTTGGCGGCGGGCGAAAACCTGCTGGCGCTGGACGCCTTCCGTACCGCCTTCGACTGGCTGGATGTAGTGCAGCCCGATCTGGGCAAGTGGGGCGGCGTCAGCGGGGTACTGCCGCTGGCGCGCGAAGTCCTGGCCCACGGCAAACGCTATTGTCCGCATGCCTTCGGTTCGCATATCGGCGCGGCGCTGGCCGCGCACGTGCTGTGCGCCGCCGGCGGCGACGGCGTGCTGGAACTGGACGCCAATGCCAACCCCCTGCGCACCCTGGGCGCGCCGGATTTTCCGGTCCCGCGGGATGGCCATATCGCGCTCGGAGACGCGCCCGGCATCGGCATCGACGCGGACCCGGACGCGCTGCGCCCCTACCTGGGACGCCACGCCGTGATCACGCGATAAACCCGCACCACCCGGCGGCGTGGCACAGTACCGCGACTGCATCGTCAATCAAAGGAAACTCTATGGACAAGGAACAGGTAGGGCTGCTGGTATCCAAGGCCGTCCACGACGAAATCGGCGATCGGCTGGCCGCGCTGGCCCGCGCGGCAGGGCATGCGATACGCGTCATCGTCGCCCCCGAGCATCCCGGACAGCCCCTGCCCGCGGAAGACCAGGCCTCGATACGGCTGGGATTCTTTTCGCGCGACATCATGCTGGGCGGCAACAAAGCCACGCCCAGTCCCGCCAGCCGTGCCTTCTTCGATGCCTTCGATGCAGCGCCGCGCGCCGAGTGGCTGCATGTGGCTTCCGCCGGCATCGACAACACCCAGTACCAGCCGACGTTGCAACGGGCGGTGCGCCTGACCACCTCGTCCGGCGCCAACGCGGTGCCCATCGCACAGACCGTGGTCGGCGCCATCCTGGCGCAGGCGCGCGGCTTTACCCATTGGCTGGGCACGCAGCCCGAGCGGCGCTGGCAGCACCTGAGCCCCGCGCAAATGACGCGCGACCTGCATGAACAAACGGCGGTTATCGTCGGCCTGGGCCCCATCGGCCGCGAAACCGGCAGGCTGCTGAAGGCCATCGGCCTGACCACGATAGGCGTACGGCGCAGCGCCGGCGCGCTGCCGCATTTCGATCGTGTCTGCCGCCTGGACGCACTGGACGGGCTGCTGCCGGCGTGCGACTGGCTGGTGCTGGCCTGCCCCTTGACGCCCGAGACCCGCAACCTGCTCGATGCGCGGCGCATCGGCCTGCTGCCGGCGCGCGCCGGCGTGGCCAACGTCGGCCGCGGCGAGCTCATGGACGAAGCCGCGCTGGGAGCCGCACTGCACCAGCGGCGGCTGCGTTCGGCCTATCTGGATGTCTTCGCGACCGAACCGCTACCCAACGACTCGCCGCTGTGGAATGCGCCCAACACCTGGATATCGCCGCACAACGCTGGCGCATCGCCCGGCAATGCCGCGCGCTTCACCGACATTTTCCTGCGCAATTTCATGCACTGGCTCAACGGCGAGCCCTTTGAAAACGACGCGACGCCGGTCGCCCCGGCGGGCGCGGACGGCCCCCGCGCAGCCTGAGGAAACGCCATGAAGATCGTCTCCATCGAAACCCTGCCGATCGCCGTGCCCTACGACAGCGGCGCGGCCCCCTTGCCGCTGGGCGGCAAGCCGCGCACGAACATGGAAAGCCTGTTGGTCAAGGTCACCACCGACAGCGGCATCGTGGGCTGGGGCGATGCCTTCGGCGTGCGCATCTGGCCGGTGACGCGCCTGCTGATCGATCGCCTGGTAACGCCGCTGTGCGTCGGCGAAGACGCGCTGCGGCGCGATGAAATCATCGACAAACTGAACCGCACGCTCTATCACTTCGGTCGCGCCGGCCCCCTGCAGTACGCTGTGTCGGCCATCGACATCGCCCTGTGGGACATCGCCGCCAAGGCCGCCGGCCTGCCGGTCCACGGACTGATCGGTCCGTTGCGTACGCGCGAACTCCCCGTCTACGCCAGCCTGCTGCCGTATCGTGATCCGGCCCTGGCCGCGCGCTTTGCCGCGCGTGCCGTTGACCAGGGCTATCGCTATGTGAAGCTGCACGAACGCGACGTGGCGTCCGTGCGCGAGTCGCGCGCCGCCATCGGCCATGATGTAGGCCTGATGGTGGACCTGAACTGCCCCTTCGACGTGCGCGCGGCCGAGCAATTCGCGCGCGACGTGGCCGCCTATGATCCGATGTGGCTGGAAGAGCCGCTGTTCCCGGTCGACGATTTCGATGCGATGGCGGAGCTCGCGCGCCGCATCGACACGCCGCTGGCGATGGGCGAAAACGTCGGCAACCCGGTCGAATTCCGGCGCGTCCTGGACAGCGCCGGCATCGCCTACGCGCAGCCCAGCGTCATCAAGACCGGCGGCATCACGGCGCTGCTGGAAGTGGCACGCGACGCCGCCCAGCGGCATATTCGCCTGATGCCGCACAGCGCCTACTTCGGGCCGGGACTGCTGGCCACCATGCACGTGCTGGCCACCATCCAGACCGAGCCGATATTGGAACGCTTCTATTGCGAAATGCCCGTGGAGCTTTCCGGCGGCGCCACCTTGCCGCGCGATGGCAAGGTGCGCGTCCCGGACGTGCCCGGCCTGGGCTTCGAACCCGACCCGGAAGTCCTGCGCAAATACGCCGCCGCGGAATAAGCGGCGCGGCCCGTCGGGGCCGCGCCGGCACGCATCGCGACCGGCCACCAAGAGCCGGCGCATACCCTGAGGAAACCTGAGGAGACTCGAATGAACCTGCGCACCGCCATTCATGCGGCAGCCCTGGCGCTGTCCTGCGCGCTTACCCCTGCCACCCATGCCGCCGATAACTTTCCCTCGCAGCCGATACGCATCGTCGTGCCCTACGCCCCGGGCGGCGCCTCCGACGTCGTGGCACGCCTGCTGGCCAGCACGCCGGGCGGCGGACTGGGCGACCGCATCATCGTCGAAAACCGCGCGGGCGGAGCATCGGTCGCCGGCACCAATGTCGTGGCCACGGCGCAGCCCAACGGCTACACGCTGGGCGTAGTCGACAGCGCCTTCCCCATCAACGCGACGCTGCTGGGCAGCAAACTGCCCTACGACACGCGCAAGGACTTTCGCGCCGTCATCCTGCTGGCGACTTCACCCATAGTCCTGTCCGTAAACAAGGACGTGCCGGCGCACAGCGTCGCCGAGCTGATCGCGCTGGCCAAGGCCCATCCCGGCCGGCTCAATTTCAGCTCCGCCGGCAACGGCACGGCGCTGCACCTGGCGGGTGAACAGTTCAATATGGTGACCGGTGCCGGGCTGGTGCACGTGCCCTACCGGGGCGGCGCGCCTTCGGTGATGGCGGTGGTGGCCGGCGAAACCCAGGTCAACTTTTCCGCGCCGTCCACCGTGCTGCCGCACATCCAGTCGGGCCGCCTGCACGCCCTGGCCGTCACGGGCAGCCACCGGCTGGCCTCCATGCCCGACGTTCCCACCTTCGCGGAAGCGGGCATCCCCGACATTACCGGCGTCATTTCCTTCGGCGTCATCGCCCCCAAGGGCGTGCCCGACACCGTCGTCCAGAAGCTGGCCGCCGGCTTCGACGCGCGCCTGAAGTCCCCGGACGTCGCCCGCCATATCGCCGAGCTGGGCTTCGAGCCCGCCGGCGGGACAGCGGATGCCTACGCCAAATTCCTGGACCGCGAGATCGATACCGCGCGAGAAATCATACAGAAGGCGCATATCACGACTGGCGACTAGTGGCGTAGATTTCGGCTTACGTGCCGGCCCGCGGCGCGCAACCGGGAGGCCGCATGGATGTGCAGCCGCAACTCGACTACAGGCAAGCGTTCATGTCGGCGCCTGCCGGCCTGTGCGTATCGCGCTGGCGCGTCATCGTGCAGGCCAATGCCCGCCTGGAATCCATCTTCCGCTATCCGCCAGGACAGCTGAACAACACATCTTTCGATGCGCTTTACCCCACGCAACGCGAAATGATGCGGGCTACCGAGGGCGCAACGGCGGCGCTGAACGCCCGCGGCATCTATGCCTGCGAACGCATCATGAAGCGGCTGGACGACGAGCTGTTCTGGTGCCGCCTGATCGGCCGGTCCCTGACGCCGGCGGAACCGCTGGCCTTGTGCATCTGGACCTTCGAGGACCTGAGCGCGCGGCATCCTGTATCGCCGGACTTGAGCGACCGCGAACGCGAGATCGCGCTCCTGATCGCCGAAGGCAAAACCAGCAAAATGGTCGCGCGGCATCTCAACCTGAGCCCACGCACCGTCGAAATGTACCGTTCGCGGCTGATGGCCAAGTTCTCCGCGACCACCTCGTCCGGGCTGGCCGGCAAGCTTATGCGGCCGGGAGAGAATTGAGGGGCAGGCGGGGGGCAGGGGCGCGCGCGGGCGCCCACGCATCTCCGCCAACGCTACGCCGGCAACGCGACCACCACGTTCCCAAGCACCCGTCCGGATTCCACCGCCTCGTGCGCCCGCACGATATCGTCCAGCCCGAATGCCGGCGCGACCAGGTGCGATAGCTTGCCATCGCGCAACAGCCCGCTCAAGGTATCGACCGCGACCCGCCGCTCCGCCGGCCGCAATTCATAGACCAGGAAAAAACACAGGCTCAACGACCGCGGCATCCACGCCCCGAAACTCACCGGAATATCGCCACGCTGGTTCGAGCCGTAAACCGAGAGCACGCCATGGCGCGCCACCGCGCCGGCCGGCACCAGGGCTGCCGTCGTGGAGAAATCCATATCGATGATCCCATCGACACCGCGCCCGTCCGTCATCTCCAGCAGGCGCTGCGCGACAGGCTCCTGCTTGTACAGGATGTTATCGGTCACGCCCACCTGTTCCAGGCACTTGGCTTTCTCCACGGACCCTACCGTGGTGATCACCCGCGCCCCGCGCAAGCGCGCCATCTGCGCCGCGTAATAACCGACGCCCGACGCGCCTCCGGTCACCAGCACGGTCTTGCCGGCCAGATCACCCTGCAGGATGACGCCTTGCATGGCGGTCAGCCCGGGTACCCCCATGCACGCGCCGGCCTCGAAGCTCACATGATCCGGCAAGGCCACCGCCCGCTCGGCGGGCAACGCGATGTATTGCGCGCAGGTTCCCATGGGCCTCTGGTACTGCCCGTTCCAGATCCACACGCGTTCGCCGATCCGGCTGTCCGGCACACCGCTGCCAACGCGGTCGATCACGCCCGCGCCATCGCTATGCGGAACGACATAGCCCTGCGTCACGGGCCGGCTGCCGGCGCGCGATTTCACGTCGGAGGGATTCACGCCCGAAATCGCCAGCTTCACGCGGACTTCGCCGGGCCCAGGCTCGGGCGTGGGGAGGTCGGTGACTTGCAGAACGTCCCGCGCGGGTCCGTTCCTGGAATACAAGGCTGCGCGCATGATGGCCTCCTGAGGGCTGCTCAAGGTTGGTGAATCGGCAGATTCTAGCTCTCGCGCACGAAACGATTGGTCAGCGTCCCCAGCCCCGTGATCGACACATCCACCACGTCGCCGTCTTTCAGGTCCGGCGAATGACCGTCCGTACCCATCCACAGGATGTCGCCCGGATACAGCGTCAGGTAGCGGCTCATGGAGCTGATGAAGCGATCGATGCCGAACAGCATGTCGTTGGTCTGGAAGCGCGTGCTTTCCTTGCCGTTCAGGCGCACCACGGTTTCCATGGCGTCGACGTCGGCCTGGGTTTCGATCCATGGGCCCATGGGCTTGAAGGTATCGCTGTTCTTGGCGCGCCAGAACGTGCGATCCGAACCTTGCCATATCCGTTCGCTGACGTCGTTGCCGATGGTATAGCCCAGCACGCAGGCGCGCGCTTCGGACTCGCTGACGTTGCGCGCCTTCTTGCCGATCACCACTACCAGCTCGCCTTCGTAATGCACCTTGGTCGCGTCCGCGGGCATGATCACGTCCTGGCCGTGCGGCAGCAGGGCGTTGTTGGCTCGATATCCGACGTCCGGCTGCTTGGGTATCTTCAGGCCCTCGGTGCCGATGTGCGTCACGTAGTTCAAGCCCACGCAGTAGAACGTAGGCGGCACCACCGGCACCTCGATGCGTACGTCTTCCAGGCGCGCGGTCTCGCCGGTTTTCTCATGCCCCTGGAAAGGATCGCCGCGCACGGCAGTGATCTTGTCGCCTTCCAGAATGCCGTAGCCGGTACGGCCGGCCTGCGTATAGCGGATCCATTTCATTGCATCGTCCTTGTCGTTATTCCCGTGTTCATCCCGATACCTGGATGCCAACGCCCGCGAGCGGCCCTTGCCAGACGCCCGTTTGCGTATTCATGCTTGGCTGTTTCCTGTATGGACGGCCCTAGCCCTGCATGGCAAAGCTGGGCTCGTCATTGCGCATCTGGACGATCAGCCACGCGCCGTTCACGCGCGCCAGTTCCACATGCGTGGTGCGGATGTTTTCGATGCCGGACAGCGGTGCCGGGCCTTCCAGCCGCCTGCCCGGCTCGTGGCGCACCACCAGCATATAGCCACGCATGACGCAACGGTTTTCATCGGCCTGATCGGCGAACAGATTGCTGATCAGGTGGTGGATGCGCATGGTCTTCGAACGCGCCGACAAGGCCTCCAGCACGGCGCCACGGCCGTTCAGGACCTTGCCCTGGCGATGCCACACGCCGTCGGCCGCCATGCGGCCGGCCAGGCTGTCGTAGGCGTTATCGTCCAGGTCGCGAAAAAAACCCATGACCTGATTGCGGCACAGGCTGATCGTGTCGTTCATTCCAGCTCCTTTACATGGCAGTGGGCGGAATCGGATTCCCGCCCTTGTTCTTCGCGATGTGCTTGGTATGTCCGGGCCTCGCCGGCGCCGTGCTGGACGGATGGACCGGCGGGATCGGATAGACAGGATGGACCGAATGGACCGAATGGACCAGAGGCGACATGTGCCGCGCTCAGCACATCCCGCGTGATATCCGCCAGCGTCGGCGTACCGCATAGCTGCATGGTTCGCGTCAATTCATCGCGCAGGATGTGCAGCGCGCGCTGTACGCCGTCGTAGCCGCCAGCCAGTACACCGTACAGCGTCGCCCGGCCCGTCATGACGCCGGCGGCGCCTAGCGCCAGGGCCTTGAAGATATCGCTGCCGCGCCGCACGCCGCCGTCCAGCAGCACCGGCACCCGGCCGGCGGCCGCGGCGACCACGCCCGGCAGCGCATCCAGCGTGGCGATGCCGGTATCGAGCTGACGGCCGCCGTGATTCGAAACCACCAGTGCATCCGCGCCCAGCGCGATGATGGCTTCGACATCGCCCGGATGCACCACGCCCTTGACGATCAGCTTGCGTGGCCAGCGCTCGCGGATCCGCGCCAGTGCCGCCAGATCGAAGGACGGATCGTAGTTGCGGCCCGCCACCGACTGCATGGCCTTGCGATCGCTTTCCACCTTCTTCATGCCGACCAGGCTGGGCATGACCGGCGGCCGGCGCATCAGCATGTCCAGCGACCATGCCGGGCGGCGCGCGAACTGCCAGAAATTGCGCGGCGTGATCTTCATGGGAAACCCCAGGCCATTGGCCAGATCGCGTTCGCGCTTGCCCCCCACGGGCAAGTCCACCGTGATCACCAGTCCTTCGTAATCGGCCGCCAGCGCGCGGCCGATCAGGTCGTCCAGACGCGCCTTGTCCTGCAGGATATAGGCCTGGAACCACAACCGCCCCGGCGCCTGGCCGGCGATCTCCTCGATCGATGCCGTAGCCGATGTCGACAAGGCATAAGGCAGGTCCAGCTCCGCGGCCGCGCGCGCCAGCGCGACGTCGCCGCCGCGCCAACCGAAGCCGACCGCGCCCGTCGGCCCGATGGCCAGCGGCAGCCGCGCCGCATGGCCCAGCAGCGCCGCGCCCGCATCCACGCGCGAGACATCGCGCAGCACACGCGGCATCAAGCGGATGCGGCGGAAGGCGTCCACGTTATCGCGCAGCGTGATCTCGTCCTCGGCGCCGCCATCGAAGAAATCGAAAACGGGCGCCGGCAGGCGGGCACGCGCGGCAGCGCGCAGCCGGGCTATGGAATAGCAGTCGTCCAGGGCGGCCTTGCTCACCATGCGAATGTCCTTGGCGCGTGGCTCAATTGCCCGACTCGTCGCCGGTCACGTTGCCCTTCCTGATGACTTCGGTCCAGCGCGCCTTGTCTTCAATCAGGAACTGGCGAAAGTGCTCGGGGCTGTCCGCCACCACCACGGCACCCAGCTGCGCCAGCTGCTCACGCACCTCCGGCTTCGCCAGCGCATCCACCGCCGCCTTGTTCAGCTTGTCGACGATGGCCTTGGGCGTGCCCGCCGGCGCCAGCATACCGATCCACGGCGCGCCCTCCTCGAAGCCCTTGAAGCCCAGGCTGTCCATGGTCGGCACGCCGGGGAAATCCTTCTCCGGTTTTTCGGTACCGACCGCCAGCACGCGCAACTGCTTGGCGGCGACGTAGTTGGCGATGCCCACGCTGGGATAGAACATGAAGCTGATGCGGCCCGCCACCATTTCCTGCAGCGCCGGTCCATTGCCCTTGAACGGCACGTGCACCATCTTGATGCCGGCCTCGGTAGCCAGCATTTCAGCGGCCAGGTGCGCGGATCCGCCCACGCCCGAAGACCCGAACGTCAGCTTGCCGGGGTGCGCCTTGGCGTCGGCGACCAGGCTCTTCAAATCCTTGTACGGCGAGTTGTAGTTCGTCACCAGCAACATCGGATTGTTGGCGAAATTGGTGATCGGCTCGAATGCCTTGACCGGGTCATAGTCGTAGCGCTTGGGATATAGCAGCGGATTCACGTTCAGCGTCAGCGACGTGACCAATACCTTGTAGCCGTCGGGCGGCGCACGCATCACATCGGTGGCGGCGATGGACGCGCTGGCGCCCGGTTTGTTTTCCACCACGATGGAAGCGCCCATCGTTTCCGACATCTGCTTGGCCATCACGCGCGCGACCACGTCGGTGGGACCGCCCGCCGCATAGCCGACCACCATCCGTATCGGCCGCGAAGGATAGTCGTCGGCCCGCGCCGGCGCCGCCATCGCGACCGCCAGCGCGCCCCCCAGCGCCACGGCCAGTGCCCGGCCGGCCAGATATCGTGTTTTCATGTCTGTCTCCTTGTTATGGGCGGCATGGCCGCCATCCCGGCCGGCGTCCGCGTATGGACGGTCCGCCGATCCTGCATCAGCACGGCTCCCGGCGATCCGCCGTCGGCCGCGCCGCGCATCGAACCCCGCTGCTCAGTAGAGCTCCGGGAAATACTTGTCCGCCATCACCTGGCACCGCTTGATCAGCCGCGGCTCGTCGGGCCGGTAGTCGGCCACCGCGTTATGGATCGTCCCCATGTTGTCCCACATCAGCACGTCGCCCTCGGTCCAGTTGTGGCGATGGCGATACTTTTCCTGCAGCTGATGTTCGAACAGAAAGGCCAGCACTTCTTCGCTGCGCGCCGCCGTCATTTCGTTGATGCGCATCGAATAACCCGGATTCGCATACAGCACCTTGCGGCCGGTGATGGGATGCGTCAGGAATACCGGATGCGATACCGGCGGCTTGCGCCTGCGCTGCTCTTCCGTCAACGGCGGCCGCGTGCTGCCTTTTTCCCGGCGCATCATTTCCCAGAACTTGTTGAAGTCGTGGGTGATCGTCATGCCGTCCAGCTCGTCCTTCAGCGCCTGCGGCAGGCCTTCGTAGGCCGCGTGCATATTGCAGAACTCGGTATTGCCCAGCGGCTTGCCGTCGCGCACGGGAATGCGGATGCCGTACAGCACATTGCTGAATGCGATCGTGCGGCTGTACGACATATCCGTATGCCAATCCTGGCCAGCATCGCTCAAGCCGATCGGCTTGCCGTCCTCCACGATATTGGAAAGGATCATGACCTCGGGAATATCCGGCTCGTGATACAGGTTGGCCACGTTGACTTCCAGCGTGCCGAAGTTCTGCGCGAAGCGCTTCAGCGCCCCCGCGTCCAGCTTCTGGCGCGGAAAGCACACCACGCCGTATCGGCCCAGCGCCTGCTCGATCGCGCGATACGCTTCCGGCTGCAAAGGCTGGGCCAGATCCATGCCTTCGATGCGCGCGCCCAGCGTGGCGCCGCTTTCAACGATATTCATGTTGTCTCCTGCTATGTCTAGAATGCCTGCCGCAATATCCCGAGCACTTCGCTCGCGGCCGCGACAGGACGGGGGTTCAGCGCCAATCCACGTTCGGTCATGACGTGAGCGGCGATATCGGGCAGCGTCTCTTCCGGCACACCCATGTCGCGCAGGCGGCGCGTCAGGCGCAGTTCGCCGCCGGTCTGCTCCAGCCAGGCGGACAGACTGCCGAAAGGCCGCGCGGATTGCCGATTCACCAGCTCCAGCGCGGGCGCCAGCAAGGGTGTGGCAACGGCTTCGTTGAAACGCAGCGCGTGCGGAAGAACGATGGTGTTCACCAATCCATGCGGCAGATCCAGCCGGGCGCCCACCACGTGGCAGATCGCGTGATGCAGACAGCTGCGCGCCATCGCCAGCACCATGCCGGACAAATGTGCCGCCGCCAGGATCAGGCGGCGCTGCGTCGCTTCGTCCGGCAATGGTTGCGCCAGTGCCTGCTGAAACAGTCCCATCGCCTGTACCGCCATACCGTCGGACACGATGGAACGGCCCTTGGAATACAGGCCTTCCAGGCAGTGCGCGATACCGTTCATGGCCGTGTAGCGCATGGTCGCGAGCGGCACATCCTGGCTCATCAGCGGGTCGATCAATATCGCGGCGGCGGATACCTGCCTGTTCCAGAACATGCGCTTGTCGCGATCGCCGTCGCGCACTCCGAACGACGATGTCGCTTCCGCGCCCGATGCCGTGGTCGGCACCGCGATGATCGGCAGCTTGGGTTTATTGCGACGCGGAATTTCAATCGCGGCCGGCGGCCTGAATACGGTGACGTGATCGGCCAAGCGCCCGCCTTCCGCCAGCAACAGCACCAGCGCCTTGGCCGAATCAGCCACGCTGCCGCCGCCCACGGCGACCACGCAATCGGCACCGAATGCAAGTACGTCCGGCGCGATTGTTTCGATTAAACTGACACTGGAATGCGGCGGGATGCCTCGCCGCTCCAGCACCGGCATGTCCTCCAGCGAACGCTGCAGCGCCGCATGGCGCGGTGTACCGGCAATGCGGTCCTGTATCAGGACCACCGGCCGTTCCAGGCCACGCGCGCGCAACTCTTCGCCCACGGTCGCCGCCACGCCCTCGCCAAAGCGGACATGCGTGCCAAACAGGTGGTAGTCGAAATCGGCTGGGATCGTCAAGGCTCGCGGCGCCGCATCATATTCATGGAGAGAGATCGGCCAGTGTAGTAAGCACGCATGCCGTGCAGAAGCCCCGGCGCACGAAATGATATTTTCCAAATTGGAAACAACGCGATGGATTTGATCGAGTGCATGGAAGTCTTCCAGGAGGTCGGCAAGAGCCTCAGCTTTTCGAAGGCGGCCGAAAGCAGGGCATCCAGCCGTTCGTCCGTGACCAAGAAGATCGCCTGGCTGGAAGGCTATTTCGGCGTGCAGCTCTTCAACCGCAATACCAAGCACGTCAGCCTGACC
>DATJHN010000255.1:0-7101 GCA_035493915.1 Bordetella sp. | reverse complement strand
CGTCTCCGGTGACCAAGGAGTCTGCCATGTCCGCCCACGCTCATTCCATGTCAGCGCCGTTCGAGCGGCGGCATTCGAATCCCATAGTGGATTTTCCCTTGCGCGACTGGAACGCGCCGGGTGCGCCGGCGCTGGCCGAGGGTGCGATCGACGTGCTCGAACACGGCCGGGTCCTGCATTTTCCGCTGCTGGGCTTCACCTTGTTGAAGGAAGAGGGCGCGCTGCTGGATCCGGCGCTGACGCATCCCAAACGCAAGAACATCAGTCTGTCTGCCGCGGGGGTGTCCGGGTCGGTGGCGACCGGCGCGCAGCTGGCCCAGCTGTCCGGTCTGTTGCGCCGCTATCGGGATCACACATCCGTATTGCTGGACGCGCTCTTTCCTCGCTATCGGGATGCGCGGCACACGCCCGCGACCAGCCTGCGGCTGCATGCCATCGGCACTTGGCAGCCTTCCTGGCGCAAGGACGACCGGCGCCTGCACGTCGACGCGTTTCCATCGCGCCCCATCCATGGTGAACGCATTCTGCGCGTCTTTACCAACATTCATCCCGACCGTGAGCAAACGCGCGCCTGGCGCGTGGGCGAGCCTTTCGAGGACGTTGCGCGCCGCTATCTGCCGAGCTTGAACCAGCCTTGGCGTCCCACGATGGCGGCATTGATGCATGGTGTGGGCATCACCAAGCGCAAGCGCACGGAATACGACCATCTGATGCTGCAGCTGCATGACCAGATGAAGCAGGACGAGACCTATCAGCGCAGGGGAATATGGCAGGACGCGCAATTCCGGCCGGGCAGCAGCTGGATCTGTTTCTCCGACCAGGTGCCGCATGCGGCGATGAGCGGACAGTTCATGCTCGAACAGACCTGGATGGTGCCGCTGCCCGCGATGGCGCGGCCCGAACTGGCGCCGGCGCGGGTGTTGGAAAGATTGACGGGGCGGCCGCTGTTGCAAGGGTGATGCGATTGCGGTCCTGGCGGGATCCCGCTGTTTTCAGTGCGCGTCGGGTGTCGCCTGGCAGCGCGGCCGCCGGTCTCGTCATTCGGGCTTGATGTCGGCCTCCTGTACGACTTTCTTCCAGCGAGCGGCTTCCTCGGTGACCAGTTTGGCGTAGGCGGCGCTGTCGCGGAAGTCGCTCCCGGCACCCTGGCCCTTCAGCCGTTCAAGCAGGCCGGGATCCGACAATGCCTTGCGCGCGGCTGCTTCCAGGGTCTGGATGACCTGGGGCGGCGTACCGGCGGGCGCGTGCAGGCCGACCCAGCCGAACACGGTGGCCTTGGGGTAACCCAGCTCGCTCACCGTGGGCACGTCGGGCAGCAGGGGAATGCGCTGCGGGCTGGTGACGGCCAGCGCGCGCAGCTTGCCGGCCTGTACCTGCGGCAGTGCCGCCGGCAGCGAAGGCGTGGCGACCTGCGCTTCGCCGCTGACCGCGGCCATCAAGGCCGGGCCCGCGCCCTTGTACGGAATGTGCGTCCACTTCAGGCCTGTTTCCAGGCGCAATGCTTCGCCGGCCAGTTGCAGCGGCGAGCCGATGCCGCCCGAACTGAAGTTGATCTTGCCGGGTTCTTTTTCGGTCAGCGCGATCAGCTCTTTCAGAGAGTTCGCCTTCAGCGCAGGGTTGACGACCAGCAGGTGCGGCACGGTAACGAACAGGGTGACCGCCTTCAGATCCTTGACCGGATCGAAGGGCATGCTGGGATACAGGCTGGGCGCGGTGGCCACGCTGGCGTCGCTGACCAGCAGCGTGTAGCCGTCCGGCGTGGCGCGCGCCACGTAGGCCATGGCGGTCTGGCCGCCCGCGCCGGCCTTGTTTTCCACGACGATGGACTGGCCCAGGATGGGGCCCATGGCTTGCGCCATATTGCGCGCGATCACATCGGTGGTGCCGCCGGGCGGGTAGGGCACGACCCAGGTAATGGCGTGCTCGGGATAGCCGGCGGCGTGGCTGGCCTGCGCACCCGCCAGCAAGGCCAGCGCGGCGAACCAGCGCAGGGCGCGCGGCTGCTTCGCAGGTAGCGGATTGACGCGCGTGGCGCGGTTGAATGGCGAATCGTCCTGCGTCTCGTGCGCGGGCCTGAGAGTGACGGCGTGCATCATGCATGTCTCCTGATCTGCGGCGGCCGGCGATCGTGCCGGCCTTCTCGGTTTTTGTTCATCGCCCAGGTTGCGGCGTTCGTGCTGGTATCGCTTGTCCCGCTGCCGTGTTCATTTCGTGCCGCGGTCTGTCCGGTGCGGTATGGCCGCCGGCTCAGCGGCCAGGTTCGGATACTTCGTACAACAACTCATAAAGGCCATAGGCGTCTTCTTTCCAGCCGCCTTCCGCCAGCGCGCCGGTGGCAAACAAGTCCGCGCGCAACGCGCGCAGATCGTCGACGCGGGTGGCCTCGATCAGCACGACATGGTCAACCTTGGCGTCGGCCAAGCCTGTCACGCGCACGGAATCCATGCGGGTGCGTACTTCCGGCGCGGCTTCCAGGCTATGGGCCCCAACAACCGCATGCCGTGCCATGGCGGCGCGCAGGCGGTCTTCCAGCCAGGCGTGCGCGGCTGCCGGGCCTTTGCCGGCGTCATCCAGGCGCAGGCGCAAACTGGCCACCACCGCGCCCAGGCCGCGGCCGTGCGTGGCGCGTACGCGGAACGTGTTGCGCGCGACGTTGGAAAAGCCGGCCCGTATGCGCTTGGACTGCTCGCTGATCTTGCCCACCAGGCTTAGATATCCCTGGCTGGCCAGGGCGTCGGGGGTGTCCGCCTCGAACAGCGTCAGATAGCGCGGCGTGCCTTCCAGCGCCTGGAAGCGGCGTGCGCGGCGGTAGCCGCCGATGTCGATGCGCTCGGGCATATGTTCTTCGATGTACCAGGCATCGGTTTCTTTATCCAGGGCGGGATCGACGTCTATCCAGAGCGCCAGCGCGCCGGTTCCTATCATTGCTGCCATTGCGATTCCTTGTGATGCTGTTCGTGCTGCTCGTGCGCTCAATCGACCTTGATGCCGGCCTTCTTGATCAGGGCGGACCAGCGTGCGTAGTCGTCGCGGATGATGCCGGCGAATTCCTGCGGTGGCGTGTACATGGGTTCGGCACCGACGGCGGCCAGCTTTTGCTGGATGCCGGGATCGGCCACGGCCTGCTTCAGCGCCTGCGTCAGTTTGTCGATGATGGCGGGCGGGGTGCCGGCCGGCGCGATCACGCCATTCCAGGTGGTGACGACCACGCCGGGCAGGCCGGATTCCTTGGCCGTGGGTACATCCGGCAGCGCGGCCGAGCGGCTCTCGCCGGTCACGGCCAGCGCGTGCAGCTTGCCGGCCTTGATCAAGGTCACGGCGGAAGGCAGCGTGGCGAACATCGCATCGACGTGGCCGCCCGTCAGGTCGACCAGCGCCGGGCCGCCGCCCTTATAGGGGATGTGCGTGATCTGCACACCGGCCTCGTTCTGATAAAGCTCGGCCGTCAAGTGATTGGTGCTGCCCTGGCCCGATGACGCGAAGGTCAGGTTCTTGGGCTTGGCCTTGGCCTGCGCCGTCAGGTCCGCCAGTTTGTCTGCCTTGACGGTGGGGCCGACGACCAGCACGTTGGGGAACTGCGCGACGATGGCGACCGGCGCGAAATCCTTGTTCGGATCGTAGGGCAGGGTGGAGTACAAGGTCGGGCTCATCGCGATTTCGTTGGTGGTGCCCAACAGCAGCGTATAGCCGTCCGGAGCGGAGCGCGCCACATAGGATGCGCCGATGGTGCCGGTAGCGCCGCCACGGTTTTCCACGATGACCGATTGGCCCAGCGCGGTCGTCAGTTTTTCCGCGATGGGCCGGGCGATGATGTCGGCCACGCCGCCAGGCGGGAAGGGCACGATCAGGTGTATCGGCTTGTCCGGATAGGTTTGCGCGGACGCGGCCAGCGGAAAGAGCAACGCCGCGGCCAGCCATGCGGCTCGTTTGAAAGTGGGTCCGCTCATGTCGGGTCTCCAGGGTCGGCGAGGTCGCCGTGTTGATGTTGTTGTCGGTTCGGCGAATATGCCGTGATCCGATCGCGGGGCAGGCGTCGCTGTCCGGTTTTCATGCCTGATCGTGACAGGCGCCGCTGCCGGGTCTTCATGCTCAATCGGGCGCCAGCAGCGGCGTGAACTCGCGCAAATCCTTGCATTCGTCCAGCCGCAATACGGCGTCGCGCAGTGCGTGCGCCCGCTTGTGTCCCAGTACCGGTTCGGCATAAGCCAGGAACTTGCCTGCGAGTTCTTCGTCGCTCAAGGCCAGTCGTGGATGACCGGGCGGATAAGGGCACATGCGCCGCAGCACGGTGCCGTCGCTCAGATGCAGTTCGATGCCGCCACCCGCGGCCTGCGGCCACAGCGTGTCCAGTTCCGCATCTTCCTGCAGGACGACCTTGCCCAGCAGTTCACGCAAGCCCGGGTCGTTCAGCACGGCCGTCTGGAACTGGGCGTCGCCGCAGGCGCCGTCGCGCAGTGCCACCGCCGCGCAGAAATAAAAGCTGTGCTGGGCGCTTTCGATGCCGGCGGGATAGCGGCGATCGGGATGGGCCGACGGCGTACGCAGCGCGAAACTGGGCAGCCGCACCACGATGCGATCGATGGTGTCCGCCGCGGGCAGGCCCTGTTGATGCAGATCGATCGCGGCGCGCACCGGTGCCGACGCCGTGGCCACCACCGGATATGGCTTGATGCTGGTCTCCAGCAGGCGGTAGCGGCCATTCAGCGGTGCCGTCAGTGCGCCGGTGTCGACCTGGCCGGCAACCGTTTCGGCCCAGCCGTTGGGGCCTTCCACCAGCGTGAGCGGTCCCGTCATGCCATGTCCGGCCAGCAGCGCGGCTTCGACGCCGGCCTTGGCGACCCAGGCTTCCGCGCTGGCCTTGATCATGGAAATGGCGCCGCTTTGCAGTTGCGCCAGGGTGTTCTGGTGGCTGCCCGCGATGGCCATGGCATGCGCGGTGCGCGATACATCCAGGCCGGCCAGCCGTGCCGCCAGCGCGGCGCTGGAAAATTGCGCATTGGTGCCGTGATGCCATCCGCGCTTCCACAGCGAAGGCTCGCCCGCGTAGTCGGCCAGGCGCAGAT
The DNA here is from genome assembly GCA_035493915.1 of Bordetella sp. Classification (GTDB taxonomy): domain Bacteria; phylum Pseudomonadota; class Gammaproteobacteria; order Burkholderiales; family Burkholderiaceae_B; genus Bordetella_C. The sequence continues at coordinate 2,038 of DATJHN010000255.1, read as the reverse complement.
GGACTTCATACGCGGCCACCAGTGCCGCGATCAGCGTTTTGCCGTCGCGGCCTTCGCGTTCCGCCATCGCCAGCGCCGGCGCCAGGTTACCGCTGGGATGCGCGGGATCGCGGCCGAAGTAATAGTCGTTGCAGTCCAGGTAGCGCAGCAGGCCGCCGTTGACCAGTGTGGCCAGCGCCACCGACGTCTTGAGTCCGCTGCCGATCAGCGTGGCCTGCGGCGCGCCGCCGCTGTCGTCGGCGAAGCGGCGCAGGGCGGTGGCGACATCGCTGTCCATGGCGCCGAAGGCGCAGCCCAGCGTATCCAGGATCAGGCGCTTGGCGTATCCGACGACTTCCGGCGGCAGCTGTTCATAGTGCACATCGTGGACGAACGCGGCCAGTTGCTGCAGCACGGTCGGCGCGGTGGAGGAAGACCCGGCCATGGCGATCAGAAAGCGAAGCGGCTGGAGCCGCCATCCACGGGGATGACGGTGCCGGTGACGTAGCTGGCCAGCGGCGAAGCCAGGAAGATCGCGACCGCGGCGATTTCCTCCGGTTCGCCGAAGCGGCCCACGGGGATTTCGGCCTGCGCGTATTCGCGTTCGCTTTCGGGGGTGGGGTAGCGCTTGGAAATCTGCTCGCTGTGGATGCGGCCGGGCTGCAGGCAGTTGATCGTGATGCCGTACGGCGCGACCTCGCGCGACAGGCCCTTGGCCCAGACGTGGACAGCAGCCTTGGCGGTAAACGCCGCGTTCAGCATGCGCGGCTCGGACGTCCCGGTAAAGGTGACGATGCGGCCCCAGCCGTGTTCGCGCATGCCCGGCACGATGGCGTGCGTCAGTTCGCGGATGCGGAAGAAATTCAGCACCATGCCTTCATGCCACTGCTCCCGGGTCGCTTCGAAGGGGACCGGGCGGCTGGCACCGGCCGCATTCATCAGGATGTCGACGCGACCCAGCAGGCGCTGCGCTTCGGCCGCGACGCGTTCCGGCGCGTCCTCGTCATAGAAGTCCGCTTGCAAGGGAATGATCTTGCCGCCCTTGCCCTGCTTGGCAACCTGCTCGGCGATTTCCGCGGCGCTTTTTTCCACGAGCTCGATGCGGCGCGCGACGGCAACCACATTGGCGCCGGATAGCGCGAGCAGACGGGCCGTCGTGCGGCCGATACCTTGGCTGGCGCCCGTGACCAGGGCGGTGCGTCCTTCGAAATTCAGTTCCATGTGCGTGTCTCTCTGTCTGGAAAGTGAGCCGGCCGGCGGGCCGGATATGCCGGGGCGTTGCGTAGGCTGTCGCCGGCTGTTATTCTGCATATGTCTCACTGAATGAGACATATGTCCGATGAGTGATAATTTTGCGGCGGCTGGGTACGTCTTGTCAACGACAGGGTTCCCGTCGGCGCGCCTTTTACAATCCCGCCCGATCGATACAGGCAGACTTGGAGTGCGATGAAACAGACCAGGACCGGGGCCCCGGCGGCAAAGGCAGAACCGCGCAGTCAATCCGGCGCGAAGGTGGCCGAACCCCGCCGCAAGGCCGGTGCGGCCGCGGCGCCGGAGCCGGACCGCGCGGGTGAGCCAGCGCCGGGAGAAGGCAAGGAAACGAGCACGGTCAAACGCATATTGCTGCTGCTGCAATGCCTGGTCGACCATCCGGGCGAATCGGCGCAGGCCCTGGCGCAGCGCCTGAATCTGCCGCGCAGTTCCGTGCATCGCCTGTTGGCCACGCTGCGCGAAAACGAATACGCCGGGCACGAAGCCGGCGGTACGTTCGGCCCCGGCCTGGAGATCTATCGCATGGCGGCCAAGCTGGGCGGCCATATGCCTTACCGCCGGCTGGCCGAACCCTATCTGCAGGCGCTGTCCGCGCGCTTTCACGAGACTTCGCTGCTGACCCTGCTGGAGCGGCGGCAATTGAAGATGTTCCACGCCGCCAACGGATCGCCGGACGATCCCATGCGCTACAACATCCGCCTGAATGTGCTGGAGCCCCTGGTGTGGGGGGCCACCGCGCGCGTCATATTGGCCCATCTGACGCCCGCCGAAATCGAGACCGCCATCG
>DATJHN010000254.1:0-12636 GCA_035493915.1 Bordetella sp. | reverse complement strand
TTACTGCGCCGACTGGAACGGCGCATGAACCGCGACGCTTCAAGCTGACAACTGGTCCGCCATGATTTCGCCGAGCGCGCGCGGCGTCCTAAAGCATCTCGCCCCAGGGATAGCCGTAGTTCAGCCGCGGGCAATCGCCGTGTTCGCCACGCGGCGCGGACGGCTTCGCTGGAAGACCCCGCCATGACAGGGTCCGGTAACAATCGCCGGGCTTGCAGGATCGGAGCAGACAACCAAAAACACCTTCGGTTGCCGGCGGATTGGACCACATCAGTATGCCCGGTGCAGAGGGAAACACGGTGGGAAAACGGCCTTCGGGCACGCGAATTGCTAACGGGCGCCACTCCGAGAAACATGAAGTAACGTGCGGTACTATTTCCGCCGTTGCCTTGATATGGCGAACCCTTTGCACCGTAACCTCATGCAACTCCCACACCAGAACGACGATATGCCGATCCATGTTGGCATTGCCGTCCTGAGCGCCCTGATATTCGCCGTGGACGTCGTGCTGCCGATCGGGGTGGCCTTATGGGTTTTCTACATGTTGCCGGTGGTGCTAAGCGTCTTTCAGCGCCACAAATACGCGCCGCTGATGGTTGCGATGCTGGAAGTGGTCTTTATCGTCGCCGGAACTTTCCTGCCCTGGGGTGGCCAGGTGCCGCTGCAGAACATTATCAATCGCGCGTTCGGCGTGATAACCCTGTTCGCCACGGCACTGCTGGGCATGCAAGTGATCGCCGCGCGCCTGAAGGCGCAGCGGCTGATGTGGCTGCAGCAAGGGGAAAGCACGCTGGCGCAGGATCTGCTGGGCGAACAGAGCGTGCAGGATATCGGGCAGAACGCGCTGCGGGCGCTGGCCCGGGTAATGGACGTGCAGGTCGGCGCGCTATACCGGCTGCAGCGGGGCGCGCTGGCCTGGGTGGGTGGATATGCCCACGAACGGAAAATCGATGGAGAGGCCGCGGCTGCCGGGCGCGGCATGGCGCTGGAAGTCGCCACACAGGGAGTCTCCAGGGTGGTACGGGATCTGCCGGCGGACTATGTAAGGGTCAATTCCGGAATCGGCGATGCGGCGCCGCGCTCGCTGATCATCGCGCCCATTACGGCGGACGGGCGAGTACAGGGCGTGATGGAACTGGGTTTCCTGCGCGATGGCGACGATTTCGAACTCGAACTGGAATTACTGCGCACCACCGGCGAGGCGATCGGTGTCGCCTTGCGCTCAGCCCTGTACCGCGAACATCTGAAAGAACTGCTGGAAGAAACCCAGCGCCAGAGCGAGGAACTGCAGACGCAGCAGGAAGAACTGCGCGTGTCCAACGAAGAGCTGGAGGAACAAGGCCGCGCGCTGCGTGAATCGCAGGGCCGGCTGGAACAGCAGCAGGGCGACCTGATGCAAACCAACGCGCGGCTGGAAGAACACGCGCAGCGCCTGGAGCGGCAAAAGCAGGATCTGCAACAAGCGCGCGAAACGCTGGAAACCAACGCGCGCGAGCTGTCCCGCGCCAGCCGGTATAAATCGGAGTTCCTGGCCAATATGTCGCACGAGCTGCGCACGCCGCTGAACAGTTCCCTGATCCTGTCCCAGATGCTGGCCGATCCCAAATCGGCCATGCTGGCGCCGGAGGAAATCCAGCGCTACGCCAGGACCATCCACGCATCGAACGCGGATCTGCTGTCGCTGATCAACGACATCCTGGATTTGTCGAAGATCGAAGCCGGCCACGTCGACCTGGCGCCGGAAACGGTGTCGGCCGCCGGCGTGCTGGAACCGATACGGCAGATGTTCGAACCCATCGCGGCCGGCAAGCAGCTGGGCTTTCGCATCGACATCCACGACGACGCGCCCGGCACCTTTGTCACCGATGCCGTGAAATTACAGCAAGTATTGAAAAATCTGCTGGCGAATGCATTCAAGTTCACGGAACAGGGCGAAGTGGTGCTGTCGGTACAAGCGGCCGGCGACGGACGCCTGGCCTTCGCGGTAAGCGACACTGGAATCGGTATCGCGCCGCATCAGCAGGCGGTGATCTTCGAGGCATTCCGCCAGGCTGACGGTACGACCAGCCGCAAATACGGCGGCACCGGCCTGGGCCTGTCGATCTCGCGCGAGCTGACACGCCTGCTGGGTGGCGAATTGCGCGTAGCAAGCACGGTGGGCGAAGGCAGCACCTTCACGGCCGAGATAGCGACCGACCTGCGCCGCCATATACCACCGGACGAAACGGCAATGGCCGGCCCCGGTCCATTTGCTTCGTTGGGTCCGTTCGGCAGTGCCCGCGCCGACGAGGGCCGGAGCACCGCCACGCCGGGTGGCTTCGCGCCCGCGGACCGGCCGGTACCCGCGGATGCCGCGCCGCCGTCCATGCCGGCCCCCCGGGCCCAGGCAACCGTCCCACAGGCGGCCACGCCCGTGGGTATCGCCGCATTCAGGCCGGCGCGCGGCGATGTCGAACAGCGCCATCATGAACGCCTGGTCATGGTGATCGAAGACGATGAGCGCTTCGCCGACATCCTGTATGAACTCGCTCACGAGCTGGGCTTCGACTGCGTGCTGGTTTCGCATGGCGCGGAAGCCATGCGCCTGGCCCGCGAGCTGCGTCCCAGCGGCATTCTGCTGGACGTCGGCCTGCCCGACCAATCCGGCCTGAGCGTGCTGGACCAGCTGAAGCAGGACCCGGCCACCCGCCACATTCCCATCCACGTCGTCTCGGTGGCCGATCATATACAGACCGCGCTGGAGCTCGGCGCGGTAGGCTACGCCCTGAAACCGGTTGCCCGCGAGGAACTGGTGGAGGCCTTCGCGCGTGTCGAGGAAAAGCTGCAGCGGCGCGCGCATCGCTTGCTGGTAGTGGAAGACGATCCCGATCTGCGCGCCAGTATTTCCCTGCTGCTGCAGGCCGACGACATCGAGATCACCACAGTGGGCACGGTGGCCGAGGCCTTGACACACCTGTCCGCGCGCACCTTCGACTGCATGGTGATGGACCTGATGCTGCCCGATGCGTCCGGCTACGATCTGCTGGAGCAGATGGGTAGCGGACGCAAGCATTCCTTCCCGCCGGTGATCGTCTATACCGGCCGCGCGCTGACCCGCGACGAGGAACAGCGGCTGCGCCGCTACTCGCGCTCGATTATCATCAAGGGCGCGAAATCGCCGGAGCGCCTGGTCGACGAGGTGACCCTGTTCCTGCACCGCGTGGAAGCCACGCTGCCGCCGGACCAGCAAAAGCTCCTGGTGCAGGCGCGCCAGCGCGATATGGTATTCGAGGGCCGCCGCATCCTGCTGGTGGAAGACGACGTGCGCAATATCTTCGCCCTGTCCAGCGTGCTGGAACCGCTGGGCGCGCGGTTGCTGGTCGCCCGCAACGGCCGTGAAGCGCTGGATGCGCTGCTGAAGGACGCCCAGGTGGACATCGTGCTGATGGACCTGATGATGCCGGAGATGGACGGCCTGACCGCCACCCGTGAGATACGCAAACGGCCAGAACTACGGGATCTGCCCATCATCGCGCTGACCGCCAAGGCCATGATGGACGACCGCCGGAATTGCCTGGAGGCGGGCGCGAACGACTATATCGCCAAGCCGATCGACGTGGACAAGCTGGTTTCCTTATGCCGAGTCTGGATGCCAAAGTGAGCGGTACCCCCGCGTTGGACGCATTGTTCGATCTGGAGCTGAAGCTGCTGCTCGAAGGGGTCTACCTGCGCTACCAGCACGACTTCCGCGGCTATGCCGTGGCGTCCATGCGCCGGCGCGTGCGGCAGGCGATGGACCACTTCGGCTGCGAAACCGTAAGCCAGCTGCAGGACAAGGTGCTGCACCAGCCGGCCGTGTTCGCGCGGATGCTGCGGTACTTCACGGTGCAGGTCAGCGAAATGTTCCGCGACCCGGAGTATTTCCGGGCGGTGCGCGAACACGTGGCGCCGGTGCTCAGGACCTATCCATCCGTGAAGATCTGGGTCGCCGGATGCAGCAGTGGGGAAGAAGTCTGGTCGCTGGCCATTCTGCTGGATGAAGAAGACCTGCTGTCGCGCACGCTGATCTACGCGACCGACATCAACACCGAAGCGCTGCGCACGGCCGAAAGCGGCATCTACCCGGTAGACCGCATCGCGCAGTTCAGCCGCAATTACCGGGAGAGCGGCGGCACGCGCTCGCTGTCGGATTACTACACGTCCAACCTGCACGACGCCCGCTTCGACCGCCGCCTGCGCGAACACGTGGTCTTTGCCGATCACAGCCTGGCGACCGACAGCGTGTTTTCGGAAGTGCACTTTATTTCCTGCCGCAACGTGCTGATCTACTTCAACCGCGGACTGCAGGACCGCGCGGCGCAACTGTTCCATGAAGCGCTGGTGCGGCGCGGCTTCCTGGGCCTGGGCAGCCGCGAAAGCCTGCGCTTTACCTCGCAATCCAGCCTGTTCGCGGAAGTGGCGCCGCAGCAGCGTATTTACCAGCGCCTATGACGTCCCCTGCCCTTTTCTCCCATTGGACCATCGAGCTCGTCGCCGTTGGCGCATCCGCCGGTGGCGTCGATGCCATCGGCACGTTGCTGGAGGCCCTGCCGGCCGATTTCCCCGCGGCGATCGCCATCGTGCTGCACGTGCCGCCCGACAGGAAAAGCCTGTTGCCGGAATTGTTCGCGGCGCGCTGCGCCCTGCCCGTAAGGGAAGTGGAAGACAAGGAATTCATCGTGCCCGGCGTGGTCTATATCGCGGCGCCCGACTATCACATGCTGGTGGAACCCGACCGTTCGTTCGCCCTGTCGCAGGACGATGCTGTGAACTTTTCGCGTCCCTCCATCGACCTGCTGCTGGAATCTTCGGCCATCGTCTACCGCGAGCGGCTGCTGGGCATCGTATTGACTGGAGCCAACCCGGACGGCGCCGCCGGCCTGCGGCGGGTGCGCACGCTGGGTGGCCAGGCATGGGTGCAGGATCCCAACACCGCGGACTCACCGCAGATGCCGGCCAGCGCCATCGCGCAGGCCGGCGCCGACGCGATCATGGACATCCGGACGCTGGCGCGCGCGTTGGCTGGCATAGGCAAGGACTTTAGAAAAAACGGGAATTCCAACCGTGAATGAAAACGTCAACATCCTGGTCGTCGATGATATCGAACAGAATCTGGTGGCGATCGAGGCCTTGCTGGCCAGACCCGGCATCAATATCCTGCGAGCGCGCTCGGGCGTAGAGGCATTGGAGCTACTGCTGATCCACGAAGTGGCGCTGGCACTGATCGACGTGCAAATGCCGGGGATGAACGGCTTTGAACTGGCCGAACTGATACGCGGCAGCGAGCGCACGCGCAGCGTGCCGCTGATCTTCCTGACCGCCGGCACCCAGGAACGCGACGCGCATTTCCGCGGCTACGAGGCCGGCGCCGTGGATTTCCTGTACAAGCCGCTGGATGCCAACGTGCTGATCAGCAAGGTCGATATCTTCGTCGACCTGCACAATCAGAAGAAGCTGATGGCACGCCAGCTAGAGGAATTGCGCCAGGCACTGACGCTGAACGAAATGTTCACGGCAGTGCTGGGCCACGATCTGCGCAATCCCTTATCCGCGGTGCTGCACGGGTCGGAGCTGCTGCTGCGCGGTTCCGATGATCCCAAGGTGCAGGCCAATGCGCAACGCATCCGTTTCAGCGCGGGCCGCATGGCCCGCATGGTGGACCAACTGCTGGACGTGGCCCGCATCCGCTCCAACGGACTGGCCTTGCGGCACGTGCGCGCCGATTACGGCAGCGTCTGCCGTGCCATCATTGATGAAATCGCCGATCCCGCACAACGGGAGCGCGTGCGTCTGGACACTGCGGGAGACCCCTGCGGCGAAATCGACGTCGACCGGTTTTCGCAGGTCATTTCCAATCTGCTGGGCAACGCCTTGCTGCATGGCGACGCGATGCATCCCGTCGTCCTGCGCATCGATGGACAGGCCGCCGACCGCATCGTAATCCGGGTGGCCAACCAGGGCGTGATTCCGCCCAGCCAGATGCCCGAGCTGTTCAATCCGTTCCAGGCCAGCCTGGAAAGCCGCGTTTCCAAGAACGGCCTGGGATTGGGGCTTTATATCGTGAAGAAATTCATCGATGCGCACGGCGGCACGGTGAGCGTGCGTTCGGCGCCGGCCGAGGGCACGGTGTTCGAGATCGTCATGCCGCGCGCACGCGACGGCGACGCAGTGTGAACAGGCGCTTGAGGCCCAGCCATTGCTGGGCCAGGAAAGTTTCGCCGTAATCGCGACCGCCGGCATCGGGCAACTGGTCGGCAATGCCCGTGGGCCCGTAGCCGCCGTTGAACCGCGCGGTGCGGAACACGATGTCCCAGATGGGAAAGATGACGGCGTAGTTGTTGCCCACGACCTTGCCAGTGGGCGTGGCTTCGTAGGCAATGCCGTGATGCTCGCGATGGAATCTGGGGCTGACGATCAGGCGTTCGCCCAGCCTGCCGAAGTACAGCCGCAGGTTGGCATGCGAAAAGCTTTCGACCAGCTGCAGGATGGCGACGATGGCGACGAACTGCGCGGGCGCCACGCCGATCAACTGCGACACGACCACGATGACGACGTCGTGCAGTATGTCGTCCAGCAGGTGATTGCGGTTATCGCTCCACATGGTCATCTGGCGCTGGCTGTGGTGCACGGCATGCAGCGCCCACATCCATTCGACATTGTGCTGGGCACGGTGATACAGATATTCGACCAGATCGAAAATCACCAGGTAGATGGCCAGGCTGACCAGCGCATTGTCCGTCACACCTGGCCACAGGTTGTCCAGTTGCAGACCGGCCCAGCCCCACACGTGCAGGCCGCCGAAGATCGTGTCCCAGAAGGGGTCGATGGCGAAGAACAGCGCCACGCGGAATATGCCCAGCCGGTGGATCACGGTGTACAGAATGTCCAGGCGGACGGCGCGGCGGTCGGTGATGGCTTCGACGGGCCGCCAGCGCTGCAGCGGACCGATCACGCAGATCAGCACGGCGATCTGCAGCAGGCCGGCGATCAGCCACAAGGTGGCGTCGTAGGCATCTTCCATTACGCCGGACAGGCCCAGCTTGTAAAGCAGGGGCTGGATCACGGTTTCGAAGAGCCCTTCCTGGGCCATGCCGATCAGATGATTGAACGTATCCATCGCGAAAAATTTATTGGCGGTGCGCCGCGATCCAGGCGCGGTACGTCGGATCCTGGTCCAGCGTGGCGAAACAATAGCCCTTGGCCTGCAGTCCGGTGATAAGGGGTTCGAGCACGGCCGGTGCCCAGGGATCCTGGCGCGACCAGATGCCAAGGTGGGCGATCAGGATATCGCCCGGCTTGATAGTGGCCAGCGCGCGCGACAGCAGCAGCTTGTTGGGGTACTTGTCGCTGGGCAGTTCATCGCCCAGGAAACCTGCGGCCGCCCAGCCGACGTGACGGTAGCCGCAGGTTTCCGCCACCTTGATCAGGGCCGGCGAAATGCGGCCGCCCGGAGCGCGGAACAGCGGCAGCATGGTGTGGCCGGTCATTTGATGGAAACGCGTGGCGGACTGCCGCAGCGCGTCGCAGTACTGCTGCGCGGTGAAGATTTCGCGCTTGCCGGCATTGGGGCCGAAGTCGGGCTGCACCACGAATTTGTTGTCGGGCAGATCCTTGCGCCAGTGGACATGATCGTAGGTATGCGTGCCGAAGACATCGCCGTCGGCGACGCGTGCGCGCCACCAGGGCGCCCAATGGTCGTCCAGCGACGTGCCATTGGTCTGTGTGCGTTCGTTCGCCAGAAAGAAGCTGACCCTGACGTTATGGCGCTTGAGCACGTCGGCGATCAGCGGCGCCACGCCCATATGGCCGGTATCGAAGGTCAGGTAGACCGGCTTGGCGCAGAGCGGCGCGGGTGCCGGCGCGGCCACGGCGCCGGCCGCCATGGCGCCGGAGAGCACGCCACAGATAATGGCGGAAAGAGTTCTAGTGCATCGCGACATGATCCAGTGTCCATACTCCGTGCGGCGACCGACCCACATTGATCTGCCGCACGACTTCCTTTTTGTCGATATCGATGAACGTCAGTTTGCGGGCCCAGCGCGACGTGACCAACAGAGTCTTGCCGTCCGCCATCAGGTCCATGCAATCCGGACCGCCGGGCGCGGGATATTCCGCCACGACCTTCAGGTTCTTGAAGTCGATGCGGCTGATGGTGTTGGCCGCCCGATTGCTGACGAAGATGTGCTGGCCGTCGCCCTGGACGCGGAAAGCGTGGGCGCCGGCGTTGGTTTTGATGCGCGTGATCAGCTTGGGCTTGCCGGGGCTGGTCAGATCGTAGGCTTCCACATAGCTATCGCCGGTAAGCGCGACCAGCATGACCTTGTCGCCGGGCACGATGTACACGTCGGCCGGCGTCTTGCCCACGGGCAGCGTCCAGCGCACCTGCTGTGTGGCCAGGTCGATGGCCATGACTTCATCGCTGTCCTGCAAGGAGACGTAGGCGGTGGTGCTCTTGCTGTCTATGCCGATGTGGCTGGGCGTTTTGCCGGCCGGCACGCGTTTCATCAGCTTGAGGTCAAAGCCGTTGGCGCTCGGGATGTACTGATAGATGTCGATGTGGTTGAGACGATTCGCTGCCGTAACGAACCATTTCATGTCGGGCGAAAAACGCAGCTGATAGGGGTCGACGATGCCGGTGATGGTGCGCTGGACCTGGGCGGTGCGCGGGTCCACCAGCGTCAGCGTATCGCCGACGGAATTGGCGACGATCAAGGACTTCTGGTCGGGCGAGAAGTACAGGTGATGCGGTTCCTTGCCCGTGGGGATGCGGCGCAGTTCCTTTTCGGTGACCGGGTCGATGACGCTGACGCTGGCGTCCAGGGAATTGAGAACGAAGATGGGATCGTTACGAGCGGGGTGGGTGCCGGCAGGACCTTGGGCCTGGGCGGGCGCGATAAACGAGAGGCAGGCGGCGAGCAGGCCACCGCAGGCAAAAGACAGACGATTCAAAAGGGATCTCGCAGTATCGATGAAAGCGTCGTGAATTTTGACATACACACCGCTGGCACGGCGGAAAGATGGTGTAGGAGTTATCCGAGGCGATGAATGTGTATCAACACCCGACAGGCTCGTTGTGGGACCACAACAAGGGCATGCCGCGCGCCGCCGGCTCATCCAGCCGCGGATTGGAGCAGCGCGCCGCGGAAAAGTTCGATCGGCCCGTAGAATGACGGGGCCGCCAGGCCGGGCGACCGCCGTCTCGCGGCCGGCCGGGCAATCGGGCAGAAAACACCGCCAGCAGAAAGCACCCTAAGCAGCTCCGCCATCGTGACTCCCTTATCCAATTTATCAGCGCCTGCCCAGCTATCCTGGACCGAGAACGGCATCGAACATCATGCGGATTGGCGTGCCGAAAGCGGCGCGCCGCCGCCGCGCCGTGTGGTGCCGGCCGACGATACCATGACCGCGGATACCGCCTACCGGCTGGCCTGCGAAGGCACGGCGCTGCTGTGGCGAGGGGATTTCCAGAATGCGCGGCAGTTGCTGCAGGCGCTGGCGCGCCGCATCGACCGCCGGCCGGGGACAGCAAAAAAACGGGCCGCCGGCGCGAACAAGCGGGTGGCCGCGGCAGAGACGCGGGCGTCCACTACGAAAAATGGGGCATCCGCGCCGGACTTCCCCGAAGCCTTCCACCTGCATCGCCAGGCACGGGCGCAGCGGGCCCGTACGCTAGGCATGCTGCTGATCCCGTTCGAACCGGGGCATATCATCCCGCTGCGTCGGGCACCGGATGTGGCGGCTGCCTGCCTGGATGTTTTTGGCCAGGCGGATCGACCCTACGTGGCATCGCTGCGCGAACTGCTGGGCCTGATCGGCGCGCGGCAATGGCGCGAAAAAGGCGTGGCGATCGCCGCGCTGGGGGAGCGCATCCATCCGCATTACGGCGTGTATTCGCCGGTGCGGGGGGAATATCTGGATCTGCTGGCGCAGGCACCGCTGCCCGGCACGGAACTGGCGTTCGACATTGGAACCGGGACGGGCGTGATCGCCGCGCTGCTGGCGCGGCGCGGCGTGCGCCAGATCATCGCGACGGATCAGGACCCGCGGGCCCTGGCCTGCGCGGACGAAAACCTGCGGCGACTGGGAATGTCGGCGCGCGTGCACCTGGAACAGGTGGACCTGTTTCCCGCCGGGCGCGCGCAACTGGTGGTTTGCAACCCGCCCTGGGTGCCGGCGCGCGCAACGGCACCGATCGAATATGCCGTGTACGACCCCGATTCGCGGATGCTGCGGGGCTTTCTGCAAGGCCTGGGGCAGCACCTGGCCGATGGCGGCGAAGGCTGGCTGGTTCTTTCCGACCTGGCCGAGCATCTGGGATTGCGCGACCGGGACGAATTGCTGGGATGGATCGAGGCGGCGGGGCTGCAAGTCGCGGGAAGGCTGGATACGCGGCCCGTGCATGGAAAGGCCAGCGATGCGGACGATCCTTTGCATGCGGCGCGAGCGCGCGAAGTGACTTCGCTATGGCGCCTGCGCCGTGTCACCGATGTATCGGGCGCTCATCCATGAGGGATGCAGCCACCGGAAGATGAGCAGGCCGATCGCCCCCCTGATGCATTGGCCGCCTTAAAGCGTATGAGCGGCGAGCGATAACGTAGTGATGATGGAGACCGCCAGGATAGCCGCGCCCACGGTGCGGCGGCGGTTCAGGCCGGTCCAGAGCAGGACGCCGGTAATGGAGAGCAGGATCATGCCCCCCGCCAAGGTATCGGCGATCAGGATCCAGGCGGCGCCGACTCCATTGGCGCGATGCAGGTTTTCCAGGGTGGCGATCAGGCCGGGTTCCATGCGGCGCACGCTGACCTGCCCGGCGCCGGCCCAGTACTCGGCCTGGACGATGAGCTTGGGCGAACGGAAAGCCAGTTGCCAGTGTTCCGGCTGTGTAACGGTCTTATCTCCCCAGGCGACCGGCTTGGCGGGTTCGCGCTGAACGCGTTCAACCGGCATGGGCAGCTTGAGTTCGGCCTGCAGCCAGGCTGCCATATCCTGCGGCGTGGCCGGAGCGGGCGTCGGCAGGGGCAGCCGCATATTGGAAACCTGTGGCGCGCCGCTGTCGATTTTCATTACGGCGCGGTGATTCTGGAAAAAGCCGGTCAGGCCGAAAAGCAGGCCCAGGATGGCGCCCCACAGGCCGATCCAGCTATGCGCCTTGCGCAGCCACTTCAGGAATACACCGCGGCGATGCGCGGCGGCGTGGATGGGGTCGGCGCGGCGCGAGGCAGCGGAAGTGTCTGAAGTCAAAACCTGGCTCATGGGTCGTATCCACCTTGTCACGCCGGCCGTCGCCATGGGTGCGGCGGCGAATGCGGAAGGCGGTTTTATGTTTTCGGAAAACGCTAATGATATTGCATCTCAACTTTGTTTGACCCATGGATTTACAAAGGAGATGACAGAATGGCGAAAAGCGCAGCGATACGGGCGACGGATTAAGATGACTACTGATCGTCAGCCGATATCGATACATGACGACACCCACCAGTGAGAGGAGCACATCGTGACCGACGTTTTTGATCCGGCCCCCGCGGCCGCTCTGTTGACGCAGGCCTGGCGCGAAGGACGCCAGTTGAGCGAGATCCCTGCCGATATACGTCCCCGGAATCTTGGCGAGGGCTATGCGCTGCAGGATGCATTCATCAAGGCCTATACGGCGCAAACCGGCGACCGTGAAGCCGGATGGAAGCTGGGCGTGGGCAGTGTGGCCGCCATGCAGGCAGCCGGGACGGAACGGCCGCTGGTCGGCCGGGTGCTGTCGGGACACCGCTACGACACGGGCGCGACGGTAAGCATCCTGTGCCAGGCGCCGATTACGGTGGAATTCGAGATCGCGTTCGTGCTGGGCCGGGACATCGCCCCGGGCGCGGCGCCGGCGGACCCGATGCAGGCCGTGGCGTCGACGCACATCGCCTTCGAATTGGTGCTGTCGCGCTTCATCAACCGGCGCGCGGTGGGCTGGCCCAGCTTCGTGGGCGACAGCGTGGGCTTCGAGGCGTCGATCCTGGGCCCGCAGATCGATCCCGCTGCCATCAACCGAGGGCTGGCCTCGGTCGCGGTCCAGGCGAATGGTAAGGAGATGAGCGGCCCGCTGACCGGCGACGACGCCATCGATCCGGTGCAGATGCTGCGCCATTTGTTCGATCACGCGTGTTACTACGGCCTGACGCTGCGCGCGGGCGATGTCGTGACAACCGGCGCGGTCGCCAAACCGTTCGATATCCAACCGGGTGCGACGGACCTGAGCGCGCAATTCCTGGGCAAGACGCTGACGGCCCGGGTCGTGCCCGCCCAAGGCTGATACATCGAAGGCGGCGCCGGCGTGCGCCGCGCGCGGCCTTGTGCGCCCGTGCCTATGCGCGGTCCCTATGCGCGGTCCCCGTGCGCGGTCCGGCCCGGAATCGGCCAGTGATGTTGAAGTGCCATTGCTTTGACGAATTCGGGATGCTGTACTCGAACCAGACCGATGCCCAGGCCAGGCAGACCCTGCAAACGCTGGGCGCTCCCATCCGTTCGACTGTGGGCGTCCGCTAGTCCAGGGCGGACAGGATGCGGCGCTTCAGGCCCAGCAGATCATCGGCCAGGGAATCGGCCACGGTTTCCGGGCTGTCTCCCGTGGCGACGCTG
>DATJHN010000253.1:0-5745 GCA_035493915.1 Bordetella sp. | reverse complement strand
GCTTTTCATTCCAGGAAGCAAAAAGGCCCGCATCGCTGCGAGCCTTGATATTGCTGGAGGCGCAAGCCGGAATCGAACCGACGTACACGGATTTGCAATCCGCTGCATAACCACTCTGCCATTGCGCCTCTGCCTGTCCTTGGACAGTCCCCATTTCCAGCTGGAAACGGAGAGAAGCCCGGCATTCTATCATCATCTGCAGAGCGCTTGCAGGAAGCCGCGGCCGTGCCCGCCAGACTTGCAGTTAGCCGTGGAGATGCGGCGTTAGGGGGCAACCCTAGCCCGTTGGGCGAGATGGTGCGGAAGACGGTTCCGGCGATATGTCATGCGGGGGTACGATGACGCGCACAACTGCGCCCTTTGGCCGGAGGAACCCCATGAGTTCTGTTGATGCCTTTGCTTCCCTGGAGCAAATCAGCCGCGATCTGGAAAGCGGTGGATTGACCAGCCAGGATCTGGTCCGGATGCGGCTGGACCGCATCGAACGCTTCGATCCGGCGCTGCATGCCTATATGGACGTGTACGCGGATGCGGCGATGTCCGCCGCGTTGGCTGCCGACCAGATGCGCGCGGCCGGTGTGGTGCTGGGGCCGTTGCATGGCATTACGGTGGCCATCAAGGATTTGATAGACATCGCCGGCCGGCCCGTGACCTGCGGGTCGAAGTCGCTGCCCCCGCGCATCTCGGACCGTACGGCGACGGTGGTCAGGAAGCTGCAAAGCGCCGGCGCGATCGTGCTGGGTAAGACGCAGACGGTGGAATTCGCCTTCGGTGGCTGGGGCACCAATTCGTCCTTCGGCACGCCCCGCAATCCCTGGGACATGCGTACGCACCGGGTGCCGGGCGGGTCCAGCAGCGGGTCCGGCGTTGCGGTAGCCGGCGGGCTGGCCTGCGCGGCGATCGGCACGGATACGGGAGGTTCGGTGCGCATTCCGGCGTCGATGTGCGGCCTGGTCGGGCTGAAGACGACGGTCGGGCTGGTCAGCCGCGATGGCTTGATGCCCCTGAGCGCCACGCTGGATACGGTGGGGCCGATGACGCATACCGTCACGGACGCTGCCCTGATGCTGGATGCCATCGCCGGGCCGGATCCCCTGGACCCGGCATCGCGCCATGCACCGGTGCGGTCCGTGCTGCCGGGCATGCGCGACGGCGCCGATGGCATGCGGGTCTGGGCCATGCCGGATGAAGAGCGGGAAGGCGTCGACGATGCCGTGCTGGCGGCCTACGACCGGGCGCTGGAGACGCTCAAATCCCTGGGCTTGCGCGTCGTGCACCGGCGCTTGCCGCTGGGTTCGGTGGAAGCGATGAACATGGCGGGCGGCATCATGAGCGCCGAAGGCTATGCCAATCTGCGCGCCATTGGCGAGCGCGATGATCTGGTGGTCGACCCGTATGTGCGTCGGCGCGTGCTGTCGGGACGCGGCATCGGTGCCGCCGAGTACATCGACCTGCTGAAGGCGCGTGAGCAGGCCAAGGCGGAAATGATGGCGGCGATGGACGGTGCGGATTTCCTGCTGTTGCCGACGACTCCGCTGCCCGCGATTCCTCTGGCTGACGTGGACCAGACGACGTCGACGCTGGCCCGCCTGAATCGCATGGGAAATTTGATGGATATGTGTTCGATCGCGGTGCCGTCCGGGTTTACTCCCGCGGGGTTGCCGTTGTCGGTGCAGTTCGTCGGGCGAGGGTGGGCTGAGCCGGTGATATTGCGTGCGGCGTATGCGTACGAGCAAGCGACGCGTTGGTACGAGCGCAGGCCGGAAGGGTTGGCTTGAAGGAACAGTGTTGGGGAGTGGGCTGACGGAACAGAGTAAGTGGGCCATATCGCGCGGCGGCATGCCGGCGAAGGAGGGCATCATGAGAATGAATCGACGGCAGTGGCTCGGCATCATGGCGTCGGGCAGTCTGATGGGCGTGCTTCCCGCTTCCCGCGCGGCCGGGCCCGCGGAAGAAAAGCCGCGTATCGGCGTGATCGGCGCCGGCAACGTGGGCGCGACGGTGGGGGCTCTGTGGGTCAAGGCGGGGTATCCCGTCATGTTCGCGTCGCGGCATCCGGATCAATTGAAGGACATGGTTGCGCGGCTGGGCCAACTGGCCTCCGCGGGAACGCCTCTTCAGGCGGCGGCCTACGGCGAAGTCCTCTTCTTCGCGGTGCCGTATGGCGCGCTTCCCGACCTGGGCCGCGATCTGCGTGACGAGCTGCGCGGCAAGGTGGTGCTGGATGCCTGTAATCCGTTTCCGCAGCGCGATGGCCCGATCGCGGAACAGGCCTTGCGCGATGGCGTCGGGGTGACATCGGCGTCACTGCTGGAAGGTGCGAGACTGGTGCGCGCTTTCAACTCGCTGAGTGCCGCGGCAGTGGGCCGGGAGGCGCATCGCGCCGGGCCGCCCCTGGCGATTCCGATCGCGGGCAATGACAAGCAGGCGCTGGAAGTGGCATCCCGCCTGATCCGCGACGCGGGGCTGGCGCCGGTGATCATCGGCCCGCTGGCCTCGGCGCGCCTGACGCAACCGGGCGGGCCGGGATGGCTGGCGGCGGAATCCCCGGCGGAACTGCGCAAGCGGTTGGGCCTGCCCGAGACCTCCATGCAATAGGCAGGGCTCGGTATTCGCGGGCGACAACGAAACAGGACAGGCCGCTGGCGATCTGCTGATGCTGGCGGGCCCCGCCCGGCCCGGCATCGCTCGCCGGTTATCCTGTCCGATGAATAAAATCCGTGCGTGCAAAAACGATCCGTGCGCGCAAAAAGGAAAGGGATTCAGTGAACGAAATCCGAGCTATTTCGCTGTTCGTCAGGACGGCCACGCTGGGTAGTCTGCGCAAGGCCGCGATCGAACAGGGCGTGACGCCGCAGGCCGCCAGCCTGGCGGTCACGCAACTGGAAAAGCATCTGGGCATACGCCTGTTCCACCGCACCACGCGGCAGATCAGCCTGACTGATGAGGGGCGCCGTTTCCTGGAGTCCGTCCAGCCGCCGCTGGAGGCGCTGAACGATGCCATGCATAGCGCCCGGCATGCGGATCTGGCCAGCGGTCCGCTGCGCGTGACGGCGCCGCGCAGCGTGGGCAACTCCGTGTTGTGGCCGCTATTCGAGGCGTTTGCCCAGGCAAACCCGGACGTGCAACTGGATATCCAGCTGGAGGACCGCCTGCAGGATTGGGTGGCGGAGCGCATCGACGTGGGGTTTCGAGCCGGGCAGCAGCCGGACGGGCGCATCATCGCGCGACGCGTGCTGCCCATCCAGCTGATCGTTTGCGCCTCGCCGGACTATCTGGTGCGGCATGGGGCGCCCGCGTCCATCGACGATCTGGCGTCGCACCGGTGCACGGGCTATCTGCAGCCCAATACCGGCAAGGTGGCGCCATGGGAATTCCAGGTGGGAGAAGAAATCGTCTATCGCGATATCCCGCCGTCCATCTGCATGAACGATCCCGAGATTGAAACCCGGGCGGTGCTGGGCGGCCTGGGGATAGGGCAGTTGGGCAGTTTCACCGCGGTGCCGCTGATCCGGGCGGGGCAGCTGGTGCCGCTGCTGCTGCCGCACACGGTGCAGCGGATCGCGATGTATCTGTGCTACGCCCGCCGCACGCAGATGCCGGCACGGGTGCGGATATTCATCGATTTCATGGTTGAGCGGCTGCAGGCCAGCACGGAATGGCATTTGAACGAAGAAGAGCTGCGCGCCACCAAGCCGGCGCGCAGGCGGCGGGGCCGGGCTCAGTAAGGCGCAGGGCGATGGCCGGCCCGCAAGCGAGCCGGCCGGCGATGGGCAGTCCGCGGCTTTTTACTTCGGGAAATCCGTGGACGCGGCGAGTTCGCTCCAGGCCGCGGTTTCCTCGGCCACATAGGCGTTCTTGCTGGCGATGGCGGCCAGGGTATCGGTGCCGAAGGGCATGCGCAGCGGCGGGTGTTCGGCGTCGATCAGCGTGACCATGGCCTTGGCCAGGCGGTTGGGATCGCCGGGCTGCTGGTGATTGATCTGGGCGGCATGCTCGCGCACCTTGCCGGCCGTTTCGGCGTAATCCTCGATTATGGTCGGCGACTTGACCAGCGATGATGCATCCAGGAAGTCGGTGCGGAAGTAGCCAGGCTCGACCACGGTGGCGTGGATACCCAGCGGGGCGAGTTCAGCGTGCAGGGCTTCGGTCAGGCCTTCCACCGCGAACTTGGTGGAGCAGTACACGCCGAAGCCGGCGCCGCTGCGGTAGCCGCCGACGGACGAGATATTCACCACATGGCCCGCTTTGCGTTCGCGCATATACGGCAGCACGGCACGCGTCACGTTCAGCAGTCCGAAGACGTTGGTGTCGTACATCCGGCGCACGTCGGCGTCGTCGGCTTCTTCCACGGCGCCCAGCAGGCCGAAGCCGGCGTTATTGATCAGGACATCGATGCGGCCGAAGCGCGCGATCGCGGCGCTGGCGGCGGCACGGGCCTGGGTTTCGTCGGTCACGTCCAACTGGACCGGCAGGGCGTTGGGCGAATCGCCGAAGCGTTTCGTCAGGGCGGCCAGGTTGCGGCCGGCCACGACGACGGCATTGCCGTCGGCCAGCGCCGCATCGGCGATCAGGGCACCGAGGCCGCGCGCGGCCCCGGTGATGAACCATACGCGCTTGATGGAGGAAGTAGATAGTGTGGTCATGGCAGTGCTCCCGTGGGCTTTGACAGTGGTAGGACGCGGGGGATCTGTTTGAAGTCCGGTGCCGCGTTGGATATCACTTTAGGAGTTCGGCCCGGGCTGGCCTAGCCACGAAATGCTGACTTGATTGACAACAAAAACTTGTTAATCCTTGTTTGTTAGTTATGGTTTGCGGTTAAAGTCGTTGAAAGCCGATGCTGGTTGGCGCAAGTCGCCTTGCTACAGATTCCGGCAAGTCCGCAACGCGGCGCAGGCCGCCGGCGGCCGGGTATCCGTTCCTGGCGCGCTATCGCTGCCAGCGCGCCGCCAGCTTCCCTCGATTACGATGTAGGCGACGCGCCAAGCCGCGGCCTGCGGGCCGCGTCGCGGCATCGCGTGCGGCATGCGGCCGCGCGGGTGCCTGACGGCAGTCCGAACCTGTTATTGCACGAGCTACACACGGAGAACCCCTCATGATCGGTTTTGAAATCCATGCGCGCCGCCGCGCCGTCGCCGCTGACGTCGTTGCGAAGTACGTCGGCCTTCCTGTTGCCAACATCAGCGATGTGATGTCGCGCATGACGGCCGGCGGCCCGCGCCTGCGGCCCATGCACGACGGCACGTTCATGGCGGGTCCCGCCCTGACGGTTCGGACGCGCCCCGGCGACAATCTGATGGTGCACAAGGCCCTGGATCTGGCGGCGCCCGGCGACATCATCGTCGTGGATGCCGGCGGCGACCTGACCAACGCCATCATCGGTGAAATCATGGTGTCCTATGCCAAGTCGCGCAAGCTGGGCGGCATCGTTATCAATGGCTCCATCCGCGATGCCGGCGCGCTGCGCAAGGGCAACTTCCCTGTGTTCGCGGCGGGCATCACCCACCGCGGTCCCTACAAGGACGGCCCGGGCGAAATCAACTGCACGGTCGCGCTGGACGGCATGACGATCGAGCCGGGCGACCTGATCGTCGGCGACGATGACGGTCTGCTGTGCATTCCCTTCGACCAGACGGAAGCCATCTACGAGGCCGCCAAGGCCAAGCATGCGGCGGAAGAGAAAACCTTCGCCAACATCGCCTCTGGCAAGCATGACACCAGCTGGATCGATGCCCGCCTGAAGGC
>DATJHN010000252.1:0-4923 GCA_035493915.1 Bordetella sp. | reverse complement strand
CCCATCGCCCGCGATCGTCGATTGATTATCAGTGGAGCTCATTTCAATCGTCCTCCGGCGGTGTGCTAGTCCCATCAGGCAGAAGTAGCTGGACACTTGAATACAGACTGTCCCCCTGTTTTCTTCTGACAATCACCTCATAGGCATTCACCATCGCCATGGTGAAAATGATGGCATAGCTGTCGGCCGCGACACTTGACGCATCAAAGTACATAGCGCCGACGATCTCCTCTGCATCCTCATTGACGATCGTAAAAGTAATGCGCGCCGAGATGGGACCGTCCTTGGCGCTCACATCGAACCGAGTGATATAACCCCTCACAGAATCCGGGCTGACTGCAGTGAGAGGGGTAACCATGGTTGCGTTCCTTTCGATGGCCGACCTGACCGCCCTGTTCCGCATCAAGAATATCGGCTTCAAATTTGAGCTGATATTCAATATTGGATTTTTCCTTTTGATATCTGGCTTTTCCTATACGCCGCGCCGACCGCGGCCGCGGATAGGTGTAGGCGGTGACCACGCCGCGCGCATCGGTCTGGCGCCAGAGCTAAAGGCGCTCCATTTCGCTGTCGATGTCGTCCAGGGCTTTCTCGAAACGCTCCAGAAATCGCGACATCTCCGGCAGCAGATCCAGGCTGGGTGCATGGCGCAGCGCTTCTTCCAACGCATCGCCTTCGTCCACCACCGGCCAGCGTCCCAGCATGCCAAGCGCTCCCAACGCGCGATGCAGCCAGTCCGCGTAGCGTTCGCACAGCTGCGGCGACAGGCCTGACCGCGCCTGCGCCAGATCCGACCGCAACGCCGCCAGCGACGCATGCAGGAACTCGCGCAACGCCGCATCGTCTTGATGGAAATTGGCCCGCAGCTGGGGCAGCGCGAGGCCGGTATGCCGCGAACCGGCATGCGGATCCGCGTGTGGGCCGGCGTGTGGGCCGGCGTGTGGATCGGCATGCGAAGAGGATGCGCGTTCCGATCCTTCGGCCAGCGCGGACGTCACCGTGGAGGGCGGCAGCCAGCGCAGAAGCACCTCGCGCAAGCGGTCCAGGGTGATCGGCTTGCCGATGCGCGCGTCGATGTCCGGACCACCGGGCTTGTCGGCGTCCGTTTTGGCGCTCACCACGACGATGGGCAACCGGGCGGCGGCCGCGCCGCCGCGCCGCCGCTCTTCCTCGCGCCACGCCTGGACCAGTTCGGCGCCGCTCATCGCCGGCATCTGACAATCCGTCAGCAGCATGGCATAGCTGCCCGAGCGCAAGGCTTCCAATGCAGCCGTGCCGTCGGCCCGAACTTCGCAGGCGTATCCCAGAGTGGCAAGCTGCCTGCGGATCAAATCGCGGTTGATGGCATGATCGTCGACGACCAGCAGGCGCGGAACATCGCCGCGCGTGGCCGCGGCAGGATACGTCCCGGCGGAATCTTCGATCAGCGCCGGTTCAAGCTGCGCCGGCTCACGCTGCGCTCGTTCAACTTGCGCTCGTTCAACTTGCGCTCGTTCAACTTGTGCCAGTTCACCTTGCGCCAGTTCACCCTGCGTTGGCGCGGCCAGCCGTGGCGCGATGGCCGCGGAAACCAGCGCGTCGGCGCCGCGCCGCAGCTGCAACCGGCACACGAACGTCGCCCGCGTACCCTGCCCCGGCGCGCTGTCCAGCACCAGCTTCCCCCCCATCAGCGCGGCCAGCCGGCTCGACACGGACAGGCCGAGACCGCTGCCGCCGTAGTGCCGGGAGGTCGATGCATCGGCCTGGCGGAACGGCGTCATGACCTGCTGCAGCTTTTCGCGCGGAATGCCGATGCCCGTGTCCGTCACCTCGAAACGCAGGGACTGATGTCCGGCATCGGTGTCATCCACTGTCAAGGTCAGCCGCACCTCGCCATGTGCCGTGAACTTGGCGGCGTTGCTGATCAAATTCGTCAGGATCTGCCGGATCCGCAGCGGATCGCCCAGAAACGTGTCGGCAACGGCATCATCGATCTGCCAGCTCGTCTTCACGCCACGTCGCCGCGCAGGCTCGCCCATGACCATGACCACGCACTCGATCATTGAACGCAAGTCCACCGGCACGGATTCCAGGCTCATGCGATTCGCTTCCATCTTGGAAAAGTCCATGACCTGATCCAGCATCTGCAGCAGCGAATTCGCGGCGGAATCCACGGCCAGCAGCATCTGCCGCTGTTCCGCCCCCATGGAGGCGCGCGTAAGGAGATCCAGCATACCGATGATGCCGCTTAGAGGCGTACGGATCTCATGGCTCATGGTCGCCAGAAACGTGGACTTCGACAGTGCGGCGCTGTCGGCCAGGTCGCGCGCCGCCTGCAGGCGCACTTCAACGGCGCGCCGCCGCATGACCTCGCGGCGCAAGTGCCAGTAGCCCAACGATATGCCCGCCGCGGTTGCCAGCAGTAGCATCATGCCGGGAAAAATCTCCCGCCAGAATACCGCCGGGGCAATAGCGAAAATCTCCATTCAGATCCCGGCCGGCGCCAGCTCCAGCGGCTGGACGCCGGCTTGCGGACCGACACGCATCTCATGCGTATGGAAGCGCGTCAAGGTATCGCGATGGGCAACGCTGATCACCGCGGCGCGCGGCAGGCGCTGCAGCAGGGTTTCATATAAGTGCCGTTCGGTATCGATATCCAGCGACGACGTGGACTCGTCCATGAACAGGAATGCCGGTTTGAGCAGCAGCGCGCGCGCGAAGGACAGGCGCTGCTTCTCACCAGGCGACAGGCGGCGCGACCACGCGTCGACCACGTAGAGTTGGTCCGCGTAGTCTCCCAACCGGCACAAGCGCAAGGCTTCCGCGCATTCCGCATCGCTGTACGCATCGGTTCGTTCGGGATAACAGACCGCCTGCTTCAAGGTGCCATCCGGCACATAGGAGGATTGCGGCAGGAACAGGGCAACGTGGCGTTTGTCGACGCCCTCGCCGGTACCGCCACCACCACTGCCGACACCGCTACTGCCGCCGCCGCTACCGGCGGGCATGGTCAGATCCCCGGAAGCATGCGGCCACAATCCGGCCAAGGTACGCAGCAAGGTGCTCTTGCCGGCGCCCGACGGCCCACGCACGAGCCAGCGTTCGCCGGGACGGACGTGGAATGCCGCCGGCACGCCCAGCGCCTGCCCGTCGGGCCGGAATATCCGCAGGTCCCGCGCCGCGACTTCGTTGCCCGTTTCCCGCACCAGGCGGTCGGGATCGCCCTCGCCCATGCGCATGCTGAATTCGCGCAGACGGTTTATGGTGGCACGCCAGTCCGCCAGCGTGGCATAACTGTTGATGAACCATGAACAGGCGCCGCTGACCTGCCCGAATGCGTTATTCAGCTGCATCAGCACGCCGATGGTAAAAGCCCCGGCGAAATAACGCGGGGCGGCCGCGACCAACGGAAAAATAATGGCGATCTGCCCATAGACGGAAGTGGCGAGTACCAGGCGCTTGGTATAGCGCATGATTTCGCGCCAGTTATTGCGCACCGCCCCGAACATCGCGCGCGCGCGCCGGCCCTCTTCCGCGCCGCCATCGTAAAACGCGATCTGTTCGGCGTTTTCACGCACGCGCACCAGCAGCACACGAAAATCGGCTTCTACTTTTTGCTGGCGATAACCGACATCGACCAGCCGCCGCGCGACTTTATGCACCATGAATGAACCCAGTATGCTGTAGGCGATGGCTGCCCAGACCATATACCCTGGAATCTGCACCGGGTGACCGAATACGGCGAAACCCAATGCTCCGGACAGCATCCATAACAGCGACACGAAAACGCCGAAGGTCGCGATAGTGGATATCAGGTCTATCGAAAGCGACAGGGAATTGGTCGCCATGCTGCGCAAGTCTTCGGCGATCCGCTGGTCCGGGTTATCGACGACGTGGTCGCGTTCCATGCGGTAATAGGAGCGGCTGACCAGCCATTGCCGCAGATAAACGTCGGTCAACCACTGCCGCCAGCGGAACTCCAGCATCTGGCGGAAATATATCTGGGCGGTGCTCAATGCGATGAAAATAAAAGCCAGCAGGGTGAAAACCAGAATCAGATGCGTAAAGTCCGGAAGGTTACGCTTATCCAACGCATCATAAAACGATGCATACCAGGTATTCACGCGCAGATTGATATAGACGATTGCCAGATTCAACGCCAATACCAACGCCAGCAGGCCCCTGGCTTTATGGCGATCTTCGGAAATCCAATAAGGCTTTATCAAGCGCCAGGCGGAAACCCGCCCCCCTCCGGCTGGAGGAAACATGGCCGCGGACGCCGCCGGGGATATTTTCCCGCCGTTTTCCAGATTGTCATCCTGGCCGATGGCGCCGACCGCCGATTGATTCTGGTCCTGCATTGAACTGCCGCCCTGCTTTTCGCGATCTGAAACCATGATGGAGGACTCGTGACGGGATGTCGTTCTGACATGCCCCGATCAATAAGGTTTCAATGCAGGGGTGAATCAAAGAAAACCGCGGGTGCCTGCGGGCGGATCGAGGCAACCTCAGAGGACAACCTCAGAGGACAACCTCGGGTTTGCTTGCCGAGCGCGTGCCGGGATTGGGATGCGTATCCACGGCATGATAGGTATGCACCACGGAAAGCTTGACCTGGCTGCTCTGGTTGCGCCCCGCCGCATGCAGGGTACGGCAGTGGAAAAACAAAACATCGCCCGGCTCCAGTTCGGGCGATACCGCGGTGGCGATCAGCGCCGCGTTGTCCGGCAGATCCTCGCGCAGGAACTGCGCCGCATCGAAGCGATCCGCCGCCAGATCCATCGCATGCGAACCGGGTACCAGCCACAGGCCGCCGTTATGGGCGGTCTCCGGCCCCAGGGCCAGCCAGGTCGACACCAGGTCTTCGCGGTCGAAGGACCAATAGCGGATGTCCCGATGCCAACCTGTCAGGCTGCCGAAACGGGGGTGCTTGGTCATCACGCA
>DATJHN010000251.1:0-16773 GCA_035493915.1 Bordetella sp. | reverse complement strand
CGTTCCAGATTGGAATAGCCCTGGCGCCAGTTCGTCACCGTGACCTGCGCGGACCGCGCGGCCATCAGCACGAAGCCGATCAGCGCCAGCCAGTACACGTGGGACTTGTTCCATTCGATGGTGGTCATGGGCTCGTCGCCGACCAGCTGGATGTAGCGCCATACCAGCCAGCCGACGTAGGCAAAGAATGCCGTGCGCACCAGGTCGATCAGCGTGGCCAGCACCCGTCCCGCCGCGTGCGGCAGAAAGCGGTACAGCAGGTCCACCTGGATATGGCGGCAGGTGCGCACGCACATCGCGGCGCCGATGAACACCACGCCGATCAGGCAGTAGGTGGCGAGCTCTTCGGTCCAGGCAAAGGAGTCGTTCATCACATAGCGCGTGAAGAACTGCAGAAACACCAGCAGCGCCATGATCCAGAACAGGCCCAGGCAGAGCCAGTCCTCGAAGGTATGGCCGGACAGATCGGCTTGCTGGTGATCGGCTTCCTCGAAGCTGGAGACGATGGACTCGACGGACGACGCGTGCTGCGTCGGCTGCCCGGGCGATATGCCGGCAGTGGAAACGTGCGCATCGGTGGCCATGGTCATTCCTCCGTTTACTTCACGGCCTGGATTTTTTCCCAATCGGCTTTTTCATAGCCGTACTGCTTGAAGGGAACCTTCTCCAGCACCGTCTCGCGGAAGTCCGCCACGTTCACGGTATCGACCGTGATGCCTTTCTTCTTGAACTCTTCCACCAGCTCCTTTTCGCGGTCGATGATCTGCTGCGAAGCGCGCACCGCCGCCTGCTGCGCGACGTCGGCGAAGATCTGGCGATCCTCCGGCGAGAGCTTCTTCCACAGCTGGCCGGAGATGATGGTGTTCAGGTGATCGACGATGTGGCCGGTCAGGGCGATGTACTTCTGCACTTCGTAGAACTTCTTGGCCTCGATCGTGGTCAGCGGGTTTTCCTGCGCTTCCACCGTGCCGTTCTGCAGGGCCAGGTAGACCTCGGCAAAGGCGATCGGCGAGGTATTGGCGCCGCAGGCGCGCGGCATCGCCAGGTAGGCCGGCACGTCGGGCACGCGCATCTTCAGGCCCTGCATGTCGGAACACTTCTGTATCCGGCGGTTCGATGTGGTCTGCCGCGTACCGTAGTAGGTGGTGGCGACGATATGGTTATTGCTTTTCTTCTCGTAGCCTTCCACCAGTTCCTTGTAGATGTCGCTCTTGGTGTAGGCCAGCAGATGCTGCGGGTCGCGGAAGGTATAGGGGTAGTAGGTGACGCCGATGCGCGGGAATGCCTTGGCGGCGAAGCTGGACCCGGAGATGATCATGTCCACGGTGCCCAGGGTCAGGCCCTGGTTGATGTCGTTTTCCTTGCCCAGCTGCGAGGCCGGATAGACATCGATGTGATAGCGTCCGTTGGTGCGTTTTTCGATTTCCTGCGCAGCCCAGACCGACTGCGTATGGAAAGGTTCCGACGTCTCGTAGACGTGTGCCCACTTCAGCTTGGTCTGCGCCATCGCGCCCGCCGATACGGCGAACGCCAGGGCGGCGAACAGTAGTTTGACTGCCTGGCCGTGCTTCATGTCGTGTCTCCTCTTTCTTCAGGACGTCGATGCGCTCTGCGGCGCCGCCAGTCCGGGCTATGAAACGGGATCAATCACATACGAGTTGCACCTTGGTACTACGGGTCCGGTCGGACGCCAGCTCAAAAGCCGCGATGGCCTGGTCCAGCGGAAACTGCGCGCTCATCAAAGGACGGACGTCCACCTTGCGCGTGCGCAGGTAGGCAACCGCCCAATCGAATTCGGGGCCCGCGCGGAACGCGCCGACATAGTCGAGTTCGCGGGCCATGATGCTGTTGGCGGGGAAATGCATGCCTTCGCCGGGCAGCGTGCCCACCTGCACGATGCGGCCGCCGCGCCGCGTGGCCGCCAGGCAGGTCGCCAGCGCGGCCGGGCTGCCGGCCGCCTCGATGGCGATATCGGCCACATCGGCCAGATCGCGCGCATCGGCGGTGTCGCTGCGCAGGGTCGCGTCGGCGCCCACGGTGCGCGCCATTTCCAGCGGACGGTCGGCGATATCGCACACGATGATGCGCGCCGCGCCCGCCAGCCGGGCGGCGATCACCGTCATGCAGCCGATGGTGCCGCCGCCGGTGATCAGCACGGTGCGGCCCAGCAGTTCACCGGCGCGGCGTACGCCATGCAGGCCGATGGACAGCGGTTCGGCGCAAGCCAGTTCGCCGAGCGAAATATCTTCCGTCACCGGTGTCAGCTGGCGTTCGCCCATCACGAAGCGTTCGCGGAACATGCCCTGCACGTGGGGATAGACGCTGGCGCTACCCAGAAAACGCATATTGCTGCACAGGTTGTCGCGCCCCGCGCGGCAGTAGTCGCAGCGGCCGCAGGGATGCGAGGGATTGATGGCCACTCGCATGCCGGGCGCGACCCGGCTGACGGCGTCGCCCACCCGGGTAACGATGCCGGAAGCCTCATGGCCCGGAATCAGGGGCTCGCGAATGACGAAGGCACCCACGCGTCCATGCAGGAAGTAATGCAGGTCGGAGCCGCAGATGCCGGCGGCCCCCAGGCGCAGCTCGACTTCGTGCGGCGCCAGTGGCGCGGGCTCGTCGGGCTCCAGGCGCAAGTCGCGCGCGCCATATATACGGCAGGCCAGGCTCATGGCGCTGCCCCCCGCGACATCTCTTTCTTGCCACCCATCGGCATGTAGATTCCGCCGTTCATGGTCTCCTCCCCTTTGCCCAGGATTGCTATGTCGTTCGGCCTGTCAGGGCCCGTCGTGTCGTCCGGTCCGCCGCTGCCCGGCCTGTCGCCCGGGATACCGACCCGCGCCGGCCCGGCATCACCGCGTCGGCCGGCGACCAATGCGCGGTAAAGCGGTCATGCGACCTGGCCATGTGGTCGCGCATGGCGGCGCGCGCCGCGGCGGCATCGCCCGCCTGGATCGCGTCCACCACTCGCTCATGCTCGGCGATGGCCTCCGCCCAGCTTTCGGCATTTTCGAAATGACTGCCCAACTGCACGGCCAGCGGGTTGTGGCGCTCGTCGTACAGCTCGCCCACCAATCGCAACAGCACCGAGTTTTCCGCGGCTTCGGCGATACGCACATGGAACAGGCGGTCGCCGCGCGCCGGGATGTTGCCGGACGCGGCCTCTTGCCGCATCACATCCAGCGCCGCGCGCAGCCCGTCGATGTCCGCGCCCTTCATGGCCAATGCGGCCTGCGCCGCCAATTCGCCTTCGATCAACTGCCGCGCCAGGATGGTATCCAGCGGACTTTCCGCGATCACGCTGCCGCCCTGGGCACCATCGCCGCGCGGCCGGACATAGATGCCGGAGCCCATCCGCACCTCGACCAGGCCTTCGACCTCCAGCGCGATCAGGGCTTCCCGCACCGACGGGCGTGACACGCCCATCTTCAGCGCCAGGTCGCGCTCCGGCGGCAGGCGGGTGCCGACGGGGAATTCTCCCCGTTCGATAAGGGCGCGCAACTGGTCGGCGATCTGGCGGTACAGGCGTCGTGGTTCTATGGCTTGGAACGGCATACGGTGGATCGGTCAAGTGGCCTTACCAATTGACCGCATACTGCGCGCCACGCCATCATGAAACAATTAGGGTTTGTGCTTATCATTGCGGCGGGCCGCTGCGGCCCATGATTCGCGCTTCCGTCCGGGATGCGCGCGCCGGCCGACCCCGGCTGCCGTCCCGCCCGATCCTCGCCCTATCCGCAGGTCCATCCTATCCGCCATGACGCCTACACCGCAGCATTCGCCTTACAAAAGCACCGGTGGCATCCGCCGTATATTCAATGCGCTGCGCTATTCGATGCAGGGTTTCCGCGCCGCGATCCGCTACGAAGCCGCATTCCGCCAGGAGCTGGCCCTGGCCATCCTGCTGATCCCCGCCGCGTTCTGGCTGGGACGCTCCGTGCTGGAAGTCTTCATCCTGATCATGTCGGTGACCATGGTGCTGGTCACCGAGCTGCTTAACTCCGCCGTGGAAGCACTGGCCGACGCCTTGTCGGTGGAAATGCATCCACTGCTGGGCCGCGCCAAGGACCTGGGCAGCGCGGCCGTCCTGCTTTGCCTGATCTTTACCGTGGCCATCTGGGTGGCCGTGGCGGTCGGCCGCTTTCTGCTGTAGCGCGACAGACTAGAACGCGATATTCAAGGCGCCCAGCACGCCCTGATTGTTCACCCGCGACGAGAACTGCCCGTTGTACGACAGGCTGATCGTCGCGTTGCGGGTGATGTGCACGCCGACGCCCAGATCGACCACAGCCTGGTTCCGCGCGATGGGCACGCCCGAGATATCGAACGAAGCGCCGCCCTGGAACGATTCGGTCGCCACCGGCCTCACGTCCCCGACCGCGTAGCGCCAGCCCACCATGCCCTTCAACAGGAAATCCGTGCCGTTGAAGGTAAAGTGCGTCGTGCCGCGCAGGCCCAGCGTGCTGAAGCCCGTATCCATGTCCTGGCTGCCGACGTGCAGCGCGTCCGCGCCCCCGCTTTCATTGAAGCCTTCCGCGTGCTGGTTCACATAGGCAAGATTAAGGAAGGGTTCGATATTGGCCCGGCGTCCCAGATCCACCTTGTAGCCCAGCTCTCCGAACACCTGCGACGTGCCTGCGTTGTAGTTCGAGCTGAGATGATCCGAGAATCCCCCCACGCCCAGTTGGCGATCGGCGCTGATGTCATGCCAGGTATAGGTCGCGCCCGTGCGCAAGCCCAACGCGCCCCATTGCGCGCCGCCATACACACCCAGGTGATAGTCGTCGCTGTCGGCCGATGCGTTGCCGCCGCTCACGCGGTAGCTGCCATGGCTGTAGCCGGTCAGCACACCGGCGCGCCAGGTATCGGAGAGCGCCATGTCGGCGCCGACGAAGAAGCCACCCACGGAGGAGTCCAGCCGGCTGGCATTGCCGTCGCCATCGGTATGCCCCCAATTGCCGTAGAACCGCGCCCAACCGGTCGGACGCCCGGGCGCCCTGCCACAACCCGTGGCGCCCGCCGTTTGGCCACCGGCGACGTTGCGCGGGTCCGCCAAGCCATCGGCCGGACACGTGGATGTATCCGTAAGCCGATCGCTGACCACATCGCGCGCGAAGTGGCTGCTTTCCAGCATTGCCGACTGCACGGACGCATGAATCTCGCCAGAAAGTTGATTGAGCGCGGTACGCGCCGCCTCATCCGTCTGCTGATTGACCACCGGCACCGCCGCCGCGGCGCCAGCCCCCAGCGAATCCAGGCCTGAAGCCGTCGCGGCCTGGTTGGGCGTCGTCGCGACGGCGCCTATCGATCGCGTCTGCTTCACTTCCAGGAACGCATCCCTGGCATCGTAGGTACCTTCCAGAGCAAGAAATGCGCTAAGGCTGGTGTCGCCGGTCACATTGAATGTTCCGTTGACGCCATTCGTGGCGGTCAGCACGCTGTACTTGCTGCCCACGACATAGGGCGCCGGCGTAGCCTTGGTCACATTGATGATCGCGCCATTCTGGATGGTGGCGGTTCCCGTGACGGCAATCCGGTCGGAGGCGGACGACGTCGGGTCCACTTCCGCCTGATACACCGCGCCCTGTTCCTGGACATAGGCGCCATTGACGTTCAGCGTGCCGATGCTGTTGCCCGGGGCGATGGTGCCGCCGGCATGTACCGTCGTGGCGCCGACAGTGCCGCTGCCGCGCAGCGTGCCCCCTGCGTTCACCGCGACGGCGGACGTGCCGGCCGAGCCGTTGACCGCCAGCACCCCACCCGTATTCACCGCGAACGACGAGTTGTCGACCGCCCCGGTAGCGCCAACCGTGATCGTTCCGGTATTCACCGCGAACGAAGAGCCGGTGATCGAACCGTCGACGGTCAAGGCTGCGTTGTCTACCGTGAAGGAGGAATTGGCAAGCGAACCATCGACCGCCAGCGTGCCCTGCTGCACTGTCCACGGCATTGCTTCCGTGGACGTGCCGGTCAAGGTCCACGTACTGGTCCCCGTCTTTTGATATTGGCCGAAGCCTTGATACTGCGCCGCGGTGCCTATCGTTGATGCATCGAAGCTGGCGTCGGTATCGCCACCCAGCTTCAGCGTATCCGCGGTACTGAACGCCACCACATTGCCGTTGATCGTCGACCCCGCCTGGATCTCCAGCGAGTTCACGCCGCCGATGAATTGAATCGCGTCGGCATTCGAGCCCCCGCCGATCATGCCCGCGTTGACCACCGTGGCGTTGGTTCCCACGACCCCGACGCCGCCAGCCGGCGGGGGAAAGTTCGTGCTGCTGTGATTCGCGGGCGCCGGCGCGCCTCCTATGATCTTGCCTTCGGAACTATTGACGAGCGTGCCGCCATTCGATATCCAGACACCCTCGCCACCGGAGCCTCCTTGCCCCGAAGTCGGGTTGCTGTTCTTGGCATTTCCACCAAGGCCTCCGGTCAGGGTCCCGTCATTGGTAACCGTCCCAGTCCCGCTCAGCACCACCGCGGCGCCGCCACCACCGGCGCCGCCGGTAGTCGGGGCCACGCCACCTGCGCCTCCGTTGACTGATGCCCCGGCCGCCACGTTCAGGCTCGCGGAAGAAAACACCCCCGCGCCACCACCGCCCGCGCCAGCGCCTGTATTGGCGGAGCCGACTATCGTGCCGCCCGCTCCCCCTGTCACGGAAGCGCCACTTGTCACGGTCAGATCGGCTCCGGTCGTCACGCCGACACCGCCGCCCCCGGCGCCGGCCCCATTGGCTCCGGCAACCGCGGTAGCGTTGTCCCCGTTGCTTCCGAAGATGGCTGTCGTAACGGTGGAAATTCCCGTGGCGCCCGCCGCGCCGGTAGCGGCTGGCGCCGGCATGGTGCCAGTGTTATTGGCAACGCCCGCGCCACCACTCCCACCGAAACCTGTTGTGATGTCAGTGGCTCCTCCCCCTCCTCCCTTGGTCGAAGTGCCAAGCGGGGTCGCATTGTGGCCGTTAGCCTGGGCCGCATCGCCATTCTTTCCCCCCAAGCCCCCAAACTGCACACTCGGGGGCAACACCGCCCCTCCAGTCCCTCCATTTCCGGCCCATGCCGTGGCCGACGTCGCCGCGGCAAGCGCGAGCACGCAGATTCTCAATCGATATGCGGGCGCTAGGTTAAGTACACGCGAGGAGTAACGCGGATCCGGCTTCGCGAAATTCAATGGCATTGCATGTTCTCCCAAGGGTTGGACCTCAATAGGACGGGTTGGACCGTCCGGGAGACAGTGAGCGAGACCCCAGCCGCAGATTCCCCTCAAGCACAAAAACGAGACGCGCCGCATATTTTTCCTACTTATCAGTCCACATTACGGAAGAGGAAGAGGACAAGCGGAGCGATTATTTCTGAGTTCCTAAAAAATAACAAATCCTGTCGGTTATCAACAATTTGTTTTGAGTTTGTATACCAAAGCCAGGCTGTTGCCGCGGTTTGACGGCATGTGTTAGCCGCGGCCGAGGTCGAGGTTATTCGCGTCGAAACGCAGCAAATCGCGCGAAAAGGCGCCCCCGCGCCGCTATACTTCGCGGCATGCCGACCCCCTCCTTCCCCGTCCACCCCCATCGTGTCGTGATCGTAGGTGGAGGCGCCGGAGGACTGGAACTGGCGGCCCGGCTGGGCCGAACCCACGGGCCGGCGCACGT
The DNA here is from genome assembly GCA_035493915.1 of Bordetella sp. GTDB lineage: Bacteria > Pseudomonadota > Gammaproteobacteria > Burkholderiales > Burkholderiaceae_B > Bordetella_C. The sequence continues at coordinate 9,127 of DATJHN010000251.1, read as the reverse complement.
TACGCTGGTCGACGAACGTCCCTTCCACATCTGGAAACCGTCCCTGCACGAAGCGGCGGCCGGCACCCTGGATATCCACCAGGAAGGCCTTTCCTACTTGATGCTGGCGCACCTGAGCGGCTTTTCCTTCGTGCTGGGCCGTGTGCAGGACATCGATCGCGCCCAGCACACGGTCAGCGTGCAGTGCGTGCTGGACGCCGCCGGCGTCGCCACCCTGCCGGAACGGGCGCTGCCCTATGACACCCTGGTGCTGGCTGTCGGCAGCGTCGCCAATTTCTACGGCACGCCCGGCGCCGCGCAGTACGCCATCACGCTGGATTCAACCGATAACGCGGAACAGTTCAGGCTGACGCTGCTGAAGGCGATGATCCAGGTGGACCAGGCCAAGGTCCATGATGCGACCGCGCGCCTGAACATCGTCATCGTCGGCGGCGGCGCCACCGGCGTCGAACTGGCGGTGGAACTGCTGGAGGCCGGCCACGTCGTCAGCGCCTATGGATTGCCCAGCTTCCGACCGGACCGCGACTTGAGCATTACCTTGATCGAAGGCGCGGCGCGCATCCTGTCGCCGCTGCCGGAACGCCTGTCGCGCGCGGCGCATGCGCGCCTGGCCGAACAGGGCATCAAGGTGCAGACCGGCCGGCGCGTCGCCGAAGTCACCGCGCACGCTGTCAGGACGGACGATGGCACGGTGTACGACGCGCATCTGTGCATGTGGGCGGCGGGCATACAAGGCCCGGCCTTCCTGGGCGCACTGGACCTGCCCGTGAACCGCATAGGCCAACTGGAAGTCAGCGAACGGCTGGAAACGCCCGATCCGCGCATCCTGGCCCTGGGCGATTGCGCGGCGGCGCCGTGGCCCGGCCATGGCACCGTTCCCGCACGCGCCCAGGCGGCGCATCAGCAAGCCGGCTATCTGGCCCGCAAGATCGGCGCACGCATCCAGCGGCAGCCCGAATCCGCCGCCGGCTATGCCTACAAGGATTACGGATCACTGGTATCGCTGGGCCAGGGCGCGGGCGTGGGCAGCCTGATGGGCAAGCTGGCGGGCCGTGGCCTGTTCGTAAGCGGTACACTTGCGCGGTACATGTACATGAGCCTGCACCTGATGCACCATCGCGCCCTGCTGGGCGTCTGGCGCACGGCCTGCCTGGCCCTGGGGCGCATACTGCTACGGCGTACGCGGCCCCGCGTAAAACTCCACTGACAATGAATTTCAAAGAAAAACTCGATACGGCCTGGGACGTCTCGGGCTCGCTGCTGACCGTGGGCCTGGATCCGGACGTAAACCGGCTGCCGCGCGAACTGGATGGCCAGCCGGACGCCATCTTCCGCTTCTGCCGCGACATCGTCGACGCCACCGCGCCTTATGCCTGCGCCTTCAAGCCGCAGATCGCGTATTTCGCCGCGGCGCGCGCGGAAGATCAACTGGAAGCCCTGTGCGACCACATCCGCGCCAAGCATCCGAACCGCACGATCATCCTGGACGCCAAGCGCGGCGACATCGGCTCGACCGCCGAGCAATACGCGCGCGAAGCCTTCGAACGCTACAAGGCGGATTGCGTGACGGTCAGTCCCTACATGGGATTGGATTCGATCGAACCGTATCTGCGCTGGACCGATCGCGGCGTGTTCATTCTTTGCCGCACCTCCAACCCTGGCGGGTCGGATCTGCAGTTCCTGCAAACGGAACGCGGCGAACCGCTGTATCTGCATGTCGCGGGCCTGGTCGCGGACAAATGGAATGCCCAGGGCCAATGCGGCCTGGTGGTGGGCGCGACCTATCCGGCCGAATTGGCGGCGGTGCGCGAGCGCGTGGGCGACGCCGTACCCTTGCTGATTCCCGGCATCGGCGCGCAAGGTGGCGACGTGACCGCCACGGTGACGAACGCCCGCAACGAGCGCGGCACGGGCATGCTGATCAGTTCGTCACGGGCCATCCTTTACGCATCCAGCGGCCAGGATTGGCGCGATGCGGCCGGACAAGCAGCGAAGGATTTGCGGGAAGCGATCAACGCCGTCCGGTAGGTCCAAGGCACCGTCACACCATCGTCGGGTCGGACTCTTCGGCTTTCGCGCCTATTGTTTCCAGCAAACCCTGCAAGGCAAAGGCCACCGCCTGTTCGCGCACCTGCGCCCGGTCTCCGGTGAACACGTGCGTCGCGGCGCGGGTGGTAATCCCCTGGCCGGCGCGCACGGCGAAGCCGAAGCACACCATCCCCACCGGCTTGCCGGGCGTGCCGCCTTCCGGTCCCGCGATGCCCGTGGTCGATACCGCCACATGCGATACGCGGGATCCCAGCAGCACCCCATTGGCCATTTCCTGGGCGACGGGCTCGCTGACGGCACCATACAGATTCAGCGTGTCGGGCGACACCTCCAGGTCCACCACCTTGGCCTCGTTGCTGTATGTCACGAAGCCGCGGTCGAACCAGGCGCTGGAGCCGGCAACGGCGGTAATCGCGCCGGCCACCAGCCCGCCCGTGCAGGATTCGGCGGTACCCATCATCCAGTCGCGGCGCTTCATTTCCTTGCCCAGCGCGGTCGCCAGGCTGATTATGTGGCTGTCGAACGTCGTCATTGAAAAACTCCCATGCGCACTGCGATTGCCATGACCAGCAGCGTGTAGGCCGCCGCCAGCAGATCGTCCCACATCACACCGATGCCGTTCTTCATGCGCGCATCGAAATACCGTATCGGCGGTGGCTTGACGATGTCGAAAATCCGGAACAAGACGAAAGCACAAGTCTGCGACAGCCATCCGCCGGGCACCAGCCACAGCACCAGCCAGAACGCAGCCATCTCGTCCCACACCATGCCGACATGATCGGGCTCGCCCAAATCCTGGCCGGCGCGATGGCAAGCCCAGCATCCGTAGACCAACGCCAGAGCAATTAGCAGACCCAGCACCGGATCGCTCAGGAAGTACGCGGCGGGCAGCCACAGCAGCCACGCCAGTACGGTACCCCAGGTGCCCGACGCCGGGCGGATAAGGCCGGAGCCCAGTCCGAACGCGATAAAGCGATTGGGCGTCTTGCATATCCAGGAAAAAGACGGAAACGGCACGCGGGCGCGGGTCCGCATGGAAACGGATTCGGGATCCGGCGTGGTCTGGTTCACGATGTGTGATTCACGATGTCTGGTTCACGAGGAACGGAAGTGGTCGAAGCCGCTGGGAAGATCGCGCAAGGGCATGCCGTCGGCGTCCAGTACCGTCACGCCGGCGCCGGCTTCGATGGCGCCGATGCGGGTGACGGCGAGACCGGTCTCGGCGCCGATGGCGCGGATGGCGCCGGCGCGGTCGGGGGGCGCGGTAAAGCAAAGCTCGTAGGCGTCGCCGCCGGCCAGCACCGCATGCCGGACGCGGTCCGGCGCAACGCCCGCGAGCGCGGCTGATACGGGCATGTCGGCCAGGTACAGACGCGCGCCGACGCCGCTGGCGTGCAGGATGTGCCCCAGGTCCTGCAGCAGGCCGTCGGAGATATCGATGGCGGCGCGGGCGACGCCCGCCAGCGCCAGCCCCAGGGCATAGCGCGGCTGCGGCCACTCCAGTGCGGTACGGGTACGCGCCAGCAACTCGGCGTCCGGTGGCATCTGGCCACTCAGCAGGCGATAGGCGATATCGGCATCGCCCAGCGCGCCGGATACCCAGATATCGTCGCCGGCACGCGCGCCATCGCGGCGCAGCGCGGCATCCGCGCGTATCGCGCCAAAGACAGTAACGCTGATGGCCAGCACGCCGGGATTGCCGGTGGTGTCGCCACCGATCAGCGGGCAGCAGGCCGCGCTGGCCATGGCGTGGAATCCGTCGGCGAACGCCGCCAGCCAAGGTTCGCGCGCTTCGGGCAGCGCCAATCCCAGCAGGCAGCCGATCGGCCGCGCGCCCATCGCGGCCAGGTCCGATACGTTGACGGCCAGGGCCTTGTGCCCCAGCGCGCGCGGGTCCACATCAGGGAAAAAATGCCGGCCTTCGATCAGCAGATCGGTGCTGGTGGCGACCTGCATGCCGGCGGGGACGCCGAACAGCGCGCAATCGTCGCCCACGCCCAACATGCCTTGCGGCGCGGCACGCTTGAAATACCGGGCTATCAGGTCGAATTCGGAAGCCACGCGCGCTCCTGGGGTAACGCCGGCCGCGCCGGGACGGCGCGGAAGCAGCGTCTCAACGGCGTGCTGCCGCCGCCGACACTTCCTTGGCCCGCACCACTGCCGCCAGCTTATCCAGCACGCCGTTCACGAACTTGAAGCCATCGGTGCCGCCAAAGGACTTTGCCAGTTCCACGGCTTCGTTGATGGCGACCTTGTACGGGACTTCGATGTGGTGCACCAGCTCGTAGCTGCCGATCAGCAGAATGCCATGCTCGACCGGTGACAGCTCATTCAAGGGCCGGTCGACGAAGGGCGTGAACTGCTCGCGCAGCGCGGGCGCTTCGCGCAGCACGCCATGCAGCAGCGTCTTGAACCATTGCGCGTCCGCTTCGGAAAAATCTTCGGCATCGCGCAGATGCGCGTCGATTTCGCCGGCATCCTGCGTGCCTTCGCCGCCACGCAGCAGCCAGGCGTAAACGCCCTGCAGGGCGAATTCACGGGCCCGGCGCCGCGCGCTGCGCGCATTCGCGCGCACCTGGGCGGCTTGATCAGCGGCGCTTGTCATCTTCTTCGTCTTCGTCTTCTTCGTCGTAGTCTTCGTCGTCCTCGTCTTCGTCCTCATCCTCGTCGTCGGATTCGGGTTCGAGGGCAGCGATCAGGTTGGCCATTTCGACCGCGACCTGTGCGCAGTCGCGGCCCTTGCCAGGCGCACGGGCTTCGGCCTGTTCGTCGGTGTCGACGGTCAACACGCCGTTGGCGATGGGAATGCCGGTTTCCACGGAAATACGCGTGATCGCGGCGGCCATTTCGTTGCTGACGATTTCGAAATGGTAGGTTTCGCCGCGGATCACCGCGCCCAGCGCGATCAAGGCGTCGAATTCATAGGTTTCGGCCATGCGCGCGAGCGTCACGCCCAATTCAAGCGCGCCCGGCACGGTGATCACCATGACGTCGCGTTCGTCGACGCCCAGCTTGGCCAGTTCTTCCAGGCAGGCTTCTTGTTCGGCCTGGCCGATTTCCTCGTTGAAGCGCGCACGGACGATGCCGATGTGCAGCCCCTCGCCGTTCATATCTGGGGATAAGGTATAGGGATTCATCAATGACTGCCTTATAGGATTGCGGGCGGTTGGTGGCAAGCGGAGGAAGCCGCGGGCATCCGATGCGAGCGCCCGCGTAAAGAACCTGGGCTCCTAGCGTACCGGGGACGCCGGAGGGTCGCAATCGTAACCTGTAATCGAAAGCGCGAAGCCCGCCATACTGGGCATCTTGCGCGGCCGAGCCAGCAGTTTCATCTGACCGACGTTGAGATCCCGCAAAATTTGCGCGCCGATACCGTAAGTGCGCAGTCCCATGCGGTCGCCGCGGGTTTCCGCCTTGGCGGCGGCACCGGAATCGCTCCAGCCGGAAATCTGCTCGGACAGGTGCTCGCCGCCGGCGTGGCAATTCATCAAAACCACGATGCCGGCCGGCGCGGCGGCAACGGCCTGCAAGGCCTGCGCCACGCCCCAGCTGTGCTGGCTGGCGCCCATGTCCAGGACGTCCAGCACGGACGCCGGCTCGTGTACCCGCACCAGCGTTTCGCGCTGCGGATCGATATCGCCATGCACCAGGGCCAGGTGGATGGACTGGGTGGCCGTGTCGCGATAGGCCACCGAGCGGAAATGGCCCCAGGCGGTTTGCATGGAACGTTCGCCCAGGCGCTGCACGATGGACTCGTGCTCGCTGCGATACTGGATCAGGTCGGCGATGGTGCCGATCTTCAGATCATGGGCCTTGGCGAAGGCAACCAGGTCCGGCAGGCGCGCCATGGTGCCGTCCGGCTTAAGGATTTCGCAAATCACGGCCGCCGGCGTCAGACCGGCCATGGCGGTCAGGTCGCAGCCGGCTTCGGTATGCCCGGCGCGCACCAATACGCCGCCGGGTACCGCGCGCACGGGAAAGATGTGGCCGGGCTGCACCAGATCCGCCGGCTTGGCGTCGCGCGCCACCGCCACGCGGATGGTGCGCGCCCGGTCGGCGGCGGAAATACCGGTTTCCACGCCCTCCGCCGCCTCGATGGATACCGTGAAATTGGTGCCGAAGCGGGTGCCGTTGCGGGACGCCATCAGGGGCAGGTCCAGTTGGCGGCAGCGCTCTTCCGTCAAGGTCAGGCAGACCAAGCCGCGGCCGTGCGTGACCATGAAATTTATTGCTTCAGGTGTTACAAATTCTGCGGCCATGACCAGGTCGCCTTCGTTTTCGCGGTCTTCTTCATCAACCAGAATGACGACGCGCCCGGCGCGCAGCTCGGCAATGATTTCGGTCACCGGCGAAATGCCGAAGGATTCGGTGTCGGAGGCAAGAGCGACAGGGGTCGGCTGGGCGGACATGACGGGGGAACGACAGGCGGAAAAGCGCATTTTAGCGCCACGGCGACCGGTCGGAAGCCGCTTTTCCCTGGACGGCACGATGCCGGGCACCTGGCCGCCATGCTACTGGGTTGTCCCTGGCCACCGCGATGGTGCGCCGCCCCTGGCGTGAAGCGGTGGTTCGTTATAAAAGAATCCAAGGATTACCTGTTATAGCCAGCATCTGGTCTGCTAATCGCGACACGATGGCGGAAAATGACTTATTTATGACACGTCATCATGATCGGCCCTGCGGATGGGTAACATCGCGCGTCATAGTTGTTTTGCGGAACGTCATGTCGGAACAGGAACTTAAGCTGCACGTGCCCATGGCGTCTCGCGCGGCCGTAGAGCGAGAACTGAAACAAGCAGGCGCTGAACGAGTGCCACTGCATGCGATGTACTTCGATACGCCCGAACGCGAATTGGCGCGGGCACGTATAGCCATCCGCCTGCGGCGCGAAGGACGCAACTGGGTGCAGACGCTGAAAACCCCGGGCGCCAACTCGATCACCCGCGTGGAAATGAACCATCCGCGCCCCGGCCCCATCCTGGACCTGTCGGTCTATGCCGGCACGGAAGTCCACGACGCGCTAGCCGGCCTGAAAGGCGAACTGGGCTTGCGCTATGAAACAGACGTCACGCGCCTGGTGCGCAAGGTCCGTACACGGCAAGGCATGGTGGAAATCGCCTATGACTCCGGCCTGCTGCGCGCGGGCGATCTGGAACTGCCGATCTCCGAAGTCGAATTCGAGCTCATGTCGGGCCGCCCCGGGGCGATTTTTGCCATGGCGCGTACCTGGTTGTCCCGTCACGGCCTGGTGCTGGATTCGCGCAGCAAATCCGAACGCGGCGACGGCCTGGCGCAATTGGCGCATGCGCTGGCCCAGTCCGGCCTGACGGACGACGCGCGCCAGGACGCCATTGCGCGGTTCTGGGGCCCGCGCCCCGCCAAATCGGTATCGCTGTCCACCGAGATGACGCCTCCGCAAGGCCTGGCCGCGGTGGCGGCGGAGTGCCTGGACCAGATCATCCGCAACGCCGCGTTGCTCGCGGAAGTCGACACGCTGGGCGTGTACGGCGCCGGCCAGCCCGAACATGTACACCAGTTGCGCGTGGGCATACGGCGGCTGCGCTCGGCGTGGCGCCTGTTCCGCGGCTGGGCCGAATTGCCGTCGGATGATGCGCAATCCGCCCTGCGCGCGCACTTCACCGCTTTCGGCGCCAATCGCGACCAGGACGTGTTGCAGGAATCCATTATCCCGGCCCTGGTGAAAGCCGGCATGCCCACCTTTCCCATCCCCGCGGACGATACGCCGCCTGTGGCCGCGCTGCATACCGCCGCCGGCAAGGCGTTCCAGGGCTGGCTGCTGGGAATGCTGGAATGGACACTGGATGTGCGCCCGGCGCCGGAGATCGCCGCGCAGGCCGATGCGACGGGCAGCGCCAACCATGTCGGCGGCGACAATGGGGGCGACAGTAAACACAGCGGCAATGGCAATAGCGGTAGCAGCGGCGGTCGCACCGCCATGTCCGCGGCGTCGACCCGCTCACGCACGGTTGCCAGCGTGGCGGCGGACAAAAACGGCACAGGCGCATCGGCTCATCCGGCAGCCACCGGCACGAATGACGCCAGTGTCACGACTGCCGGTGCGACACCGCAAGCGATGGAAACGATCCATCCCACCATCATTCCGCTTACCCCGCGCGAACCGCGCGATCTGCGAACCCTGTTGGCGCGCCGCCTGCGCAAGTGGCACAAGCAGGTGTTGGCCGAGGGCGAGCGATTCGTCGAATTGGATATCCCGTCCCGGCATGAACTGCGCAAGCGCGCCAAGCGATTGCGCTACGGCCTGAACTTCGCGGAATCCCTGCTGCCGGCGCAGAAGATGCGCGACTACCGCCGCAGGCTGGCGGACGTGCAGGACGTCCTGGGCGAAATGAACGACCTTTCCGTCGCTCACGACCTGTATCGCCAATGGAGCAGCCGGCATCCCCAGGCCTGGTTCGCGCTGGGGTGGATCAGCGCCCGGCAGGAAAAGCTGGTGGGCGAAGCGCAACGTACGTTCGCCAAGCTGGGCGAAGCGCCGGCATTCTGGAAATGATGCGAAGCGCCTACGCCAAACCTGGCGGGGCGCATGCATTCCGAAAGTGAACAGGCCCTAGCTATTAATACCCAGCAGGGCCGCGGCAAACTCGTCGGCGACGAAAGGCTGCAGGTCTTCCAGCCCTTCTCCCACTCCGATCCAGTACACCGGAACCGGTCGCACGCCCTGGCTGCCGGCCGCGACCGCGGCCAGCGTTCCGCCCTTGGCGGTACCGTCCAGCTTGGTCACCACCAGGCCGGTCAGGTTGATCGCCGCGTCAAAGGCGCGTATCTGCGACAGCACGTTCTGGCCGGTGTTGCCGTCCACGACCAGCAGGACTTCATGCGGCGCCGCGGGGTCTGCTTTGCCGATGACGCGGCGGATTTTTTTCAGCTCTTCCATCAGGTGCAGCTGTGTGGGCAGGCGCCCGGCGGTATCGACCATGACGACGCCCGCGCCGCGGGCGCGGCCGGCATTGACCGCGTCGAACGCCACGGCGGCCGGGTCGCCGCCGTCCTGCGCGATCACCGTCACGTTGTTGCGGGCGCCCCATTCCATCAATTG
>DATJHN010000250.1:0-25144 GCA_035493915.1 Bordetella sp. | reverse complement strand
CTGGTCGAAGCCGGACTGGGGATTTCGGTGGTGCCTCTGTCGGCCTTGCCGGAGACGCCCGATCCCCGGCTGGCGATCAGGCCGTTGGACGGGCCGGAAGTGACGCGCACATTGGGCCTGCTGCGACGGCGCGCGATACCGCTGGGTCCGGTCGCGCAGCAATTCAGGCGCGCGGTGCGCCAGCTGGCGCCCTTGCTGGAGGCGCACATGCGGGACAGGGCGGTTCGCAGCCTGTCTTCATAGCAACAAAGGAAACCTGGTATCCGATGCCTGAATCGCCGAATCGAACCGGTCCCTCGACAGCCGGTGCCACCGGTGCCGCGACAAGCTCCCAAGCGGCGCAACCGGCGCAAGCGGCCCATGCCAGGGGTGCGGCAGGCGCAGTCGACGTTGCCGGCATGCGGGCGACTACTCGCGCGGTGATGGCGCAGTTCTTCGTCGCCGGCGCAGCCTTCGCTGCCTGGGGCGTACAGATCCCGGACATCAAGTCGCGCTTCGGCCTGTCGGATTTCGTGCTGTCCTTCGCCATGCTGACGGTCGCCGGCGGTGCGATCATCGCGATGGGATCGATCGGCCGCTGGGCCACGCGCATCGGTAGTACCCGCGCGTCGACGATCAGCGGCGTGGTCTTTGCGCTGGCCACCGCGCTGATCCCGTGGATGCCCAATTTCGAGATCCTGCTGGTGTTGCTGCTGGTGCTGGGCATGGCGATGGCGGGTTTCGACGTAACCATGAACGTGCAGGCCGCTGCGGTGGAAGAGCGAGGTCGACAACCGATCATGTCGACGCTGCACGGCATGTTCAGCGTCGGCGGGATGATAGGCGCCGGGTTGGGCGGATTGGCGGCGCTGGCCGAACTGCCTTCGTGGGCGTACCCGGCAGGTATCGGCGTGATGACGCTCGCGGCGATCGCCGCCGGCAGGCCGTATCTGCTTGCGGACGCGCCCGCCGACGGTGAAGCGGCGCCCATCCATCGCGGGCGTGCGCCGGCGGCTTTATGGGTGCTTGGATTCTTCGCCTTTCTGGGGCTGATCTGCGAAGGCGCGATGTACGACTGGGCCAGCGTCTACCTGCGCGATGTCGCCCGAGCCGCGCCGCAGCTGGCCAGCTACGGCTATGCGGCGTTCTCCACCGGCATGGCCTGCGGGCGCTTCGCCGCCGATCCGCTGCGGCGGCGTATCGGCGATGAGCGGACGCTGGCGATCAGCGCCTGGATGGGTTTTGGCGGCATTACGCTGGCTGTGTGCCTGCCGCAGCCGGCCTGGACGCTGGCGGGATTCCTGTTGATGGGACTGGGTGTGGCGAACCTGATGCCGTTTTTCTTTCTTGCCGGTGCGCGCCTGCCAGGCATGAGCCCCGCGCAAGGCGTGGCGGCGATCGCGCGCTGGGCCTACTCCGGCATGCTGCTGGGGCCGGCGATCATCGGTGGCATCACGCATCACAGCAGCCTGCGGGTCGCGCTGGGTGCAGTGGCGGCCATCATGGGATTGATCGCCGCCATCGGGATACGGCGGGTAAGCCGTATCCGCGGTTAGCCATCAAAAAAGCGCGGCGCTGACCGAACCGGGACGGGGCCATGCGGCCGTGCTGGTCGCACAACGGCCATGCTACTTGCCCAACATGCCCGCGGCGACGTTGATGCACAGCCCCAATACCGCCACATTGAAGTAGAACGACAGGACGGCTTGCGCCAACACCGCTCGCCTGGCGCTGCTGCCGCGCAGGCCGACATCGGCGGTTTGCGAAGCCACCGCTATCGTGAATGCGAAATAGAGCAGGTCCAGGTAGTCCGGTGCAACCGCGCCATCGGGGAAAGCCAGGGCCGGCGTCTTGGGATCGGAAGCGTAGTAAACGCGTGCATAGTGCAGCGTGAAGATGGTGGGGATCAGGAACCACGCTCCCAGCAATGTCATTCCAGTCAACGTTGTCCGGAATGCCTGGGAGCCGGACGCCGCGCCCGTCGAACCCAGTTCGAACAGGATCGCCAGCACGCTCGCGACGGTTGCCGTGCAAATCACGGCCAGCACGGTGACCGCTCTTTCATCGTCGATACTCGCCCGGGCGCGGACATCGTCCCTGGATGACAGCAGCATGTGAGTCCAGATCATCATGAGATATGCCCAGACGGCGATATCCCATCCAAGCAGTATCCGCGCGGCCAGGCCCAGGGACGCGGGGGCAAGATAGCCTGCGGCAAGCCCGGCAACGAGAGCGACCGTCATGTGCGGCCGATTGCGAAGTACCTGCGGATAGAAGTTCATCGATTTGGTTGCAGTGGGTGATCGTCATCCTGGCTTGCTTCGTCTCCCACAGGGTTGCCGTAGGCTCAAACCAGGGCGTGATAGTAGCCCTCTTGGCCAAAAGGCATTGAACCCGCGGGAGCGCGAAATTCAGTCAGGCATCCAGGATCCGTGCAGGCCGGCCGGGATGCTTCGCCTATCGAACCGCCGCAAGCTGCGTGGACACAGCGGATGGCCGGCGGCTCGACTTTACGAGGCTTTGCATGCGTTTAGCGCTAAACAGGCGCAGCGCCCCAGTGACGCTTTACTCACTTTTACATGTATGGCCGACGGACATACGCGGGTGCGACCGTTCAAGAAGAAACGGAGCGATTCCGTTTGGACGTGAAGCACCCGGAGCCTGATATGAAGCCTGCCAATTCCCTGCGCATGATCCTCGCGGTCACAGCCATCGCAGCGGCCGCGTCTAGCGCCGCCCAAGTCGTCATCGTGGAGCCGAGCGCGCCGCCGCCGCCGCCGCGTGCCGAAGTCGTGCCGGCGCCGCGCGCCGGCTACGTGTGGGACGGCGGGCATTGGCGCTGGAATCATGGACGCTATGTGTGGATCGCCGGCCACTGGCGGCCGGTGCGCGTGGGCTACCGCTGGATTCCCGGCCATTGGGTGCCGCATGGTCCCAACTGGCGCTGGGTGCCCGGCCATTGGGCATAGGTATTGCCAACCCGGTTTTCCGGAAGCCCCCTTTTGGTGCGTTTCCTTTGTGCGATATGCACGCCGAATTTCGAACCTGGAGATTTTCCCATGATCAAAACCCTGGCTATCCTGCTGCTGGCCGCCGCGACGCTGAGCGGTTGCGTCGTCGTGCCGGCGCGTCCGGTCCACTATCGTCCAGTCTACGTATATTGACGGCTTACACCACGGCACACGCGCACATTGAGCGAACGCGAACGCGACCCTGACGCCGACCTGATCGCCCGGGTAGGCAGGCAAGACCCGTCGGCCGTGCGCCAGCTCGTCGCGCGCAAGCTGCCGCGTGTGCTGGCGCTCGCGGCGCGCATGTTGGGCGATCGCATGGAAGCCGAGGATGTCGCGCAAGAAGCGTTCGTGCGCACGTGGAAGCAGGCGCCGCGTTGGCGCGAAGGCGAGGCGCGCTTCGATACCTGGCTGCATCGCGTTGTACTGAATCTATGCCATGACAGGCTGCGCGGCCGCCGCGAGGATCCGCTCGATGACTTGCCGGACCATGCCGATCCCGGCCCGGGTCCGCAAGAGGTGATGGAAACCCAGGCGCGCGATGCGCGGGTCCAGGCCGCGCTGGCGGCGCTGGTTCCGCGCCAGCGCGAGGCCCTGGTCCTGACGTATTACCAGGAGCTGTCGAACATAGAGGCCGCTGCCTTGATGGACATTAGCGTGGACGCGCTGGAAAGCCTGCTCGTGCGCGCACGGCGCAATCTGCGCGCGCAACTGGCCGCCGCCGGAGAATTTGGGAAGACACGCCATGACACCTGAAAGATTTCGCACCATCGTGGACGCCTACGGCACCGATAGCCGCCGATGGCCCGAAGCGGAACGCGCGGCGGCGCGGGCATGGGCATCCGCGCACCGGATGGAAGCGGATGCCATATTCGCCGAATCCGCTCCGCTCGATGCGTGGCTCGACGGTCACGTTGTCACTCCGCCGGCCCGCGCGCTGTTCGACGGCATCGTGGCCAGCGCGCCACGACAGGAGGGCACAACATCCGCGCCCGCGCGGCCGGCCTTTTGGCGGCGCGGGCGTGTCTGGTGGTCCAGCATGGTGTTCGCTGGCGTCGGCGTGGCTGGCGGGTTCGTCGGTGCCTTCGCGGTGTCGCTGTATATGGTGACGACGGTGGCGCCGCCGGTGCATCGGGATGCACCGTGGCTGGAAACCGGGTTCGGCAATCCGGTTTCCGATTGGAGCGAAGAATGAACGGCCGCGGCTGGAAATTTTCCCTGGTCGGTTCGCTGGTCCTGAATGCCTTCCTGCTCGGAGGCATCGCCGGCGGTGCTTACCAATGGCTGTCCGCGCACCGCGCGCCCGAGACCGCTTCCGCTCCGCACGTCGCGCTGCGTTTCGCGGCGGACGACCTTTCCGCCGAACGGCAGCAGCAGTTCCTGGACGCGATCAAGGATGCGCGGCGCCAGAACCGCGAATACGCGCGCGCCGGCCGGGAAGCGCGCCGCGATGTCCTGGACCTGCTGGCGGCCCCGCAACTCGATCGCGCGGCGCTGGATGCGGCGCTTGCCAGGACGCGCGCCGCCGACGTGGCGCTGCGCGCCCAGGTTGAAGGTGCCGTCGCCGATTTCGCGGCGACCTTGTCGCCCGAAGAGCGCATGAAGTTCGCGGCGGGATTGCGGCAGCGCGGCCAGTGGCGCGAACCCGCGGCGGCCTTGAAGCGGCAGGCGAATCCATGATGGCGCGAACCGATGATGCCGTGCCTGGTGGCATGGCCAATTCCCCGCGATCCACCGCGGCGGCCATCGCCCTGAACCGTTTCGGCCTGGGCGCCCGCGCCGACGACACGCCGCCGTCTGATCCCAAGAGCTGGCTGCTGGCCCAGTTCGACCGCTACGAACCGCGTCCCGCGGAGTGGGCGTCGCAGCCGGCGTCCACGGCCTTGGCAGCCGATCTGGGCCAGCGCCGCATGGCGATCGTGCAGGCGGATGCCGATGACAAGCAGGCGGCGCGCAAAACCCTGCGCGTTGACATCCGCGATGCGTACTGGGATGCCGTGACCGCGCGTGTCCAAAGTGCCCTGGACACGCCCACGCCCTTTATCGAACGCCTGGTGCACTTCTGGTCCAACCATTTCGCGGTGTCGACGGAAAAACCCGCGGTGGCGGCGCTGGCCGGCTCGTTCGAGGCGGAAGCCATACGGCCGCATGTCCTGGGCCGCTTCCAGGACATGCTGGTTGCCGTCGAACAGCATCCCGCCATGCAGCTGTTTCTGGACCAGACCCGCTCCGTCGGCCCCGACAGCAAGGCTGCGGAACGCGCGGCGCGGCGCGATCCCGACCGCAAGCGCGGCCTGAACGAAAACCTGGCGCGCGAGATCATGGAGCTGCACACGCTGGGCGTGCGCAGCGGCTACAGCCAGGCAGACGTGACTGAATTCGCGCGTGCATTGACGGGCTGGAGCATCGCCGCCGCCCGTGGGCCGCAACCGAACGGCGCGGCGCCCGGTGCGTTCGTGTTTCGCCCCGCGCTGCACGAGCCTGGCGTTCGAACCATCATGGGACGGCAGTATCCGCAGCCGGGTCAAGGGCAGGCGCTGGCGGTGCTGCACGACCTTGCCGGATCGCCCGCCACCGCGCACCACATCGCGCTGAAGCTGGCCCGGCATTTCGTCGCCGATGATCCGCCGGCCGACGTTACGGAACGCCTGGCCCAGGCTTACATGCACGGCGGCGGAGATCTTTCCCTGGTCTATCGCGCATTGATCGATGCGCCGCAGGCGTGGTCGCCGGCCGCGGTCAAATTCAAGACGCCCTGGGAATGGACCATCTCGTCGATGCGCGGCCTGGGCTGGCGCAGCGTAGGCAAGTTGCAACCCGCGCCCTTGCTGACCCAGCTGGGCCAGGGCGTGTGGCGGCCGGGTTCGCCGGCCGGCTATGACGACATCGCGGCCAGCTGGGCAGCACCGGATGCGCTGGTGCGGCGCGTCGATGTCGCGCAGCGCCTGGCCGCGCATACCGGCGACCGGGTCGATCCGCGCGCGTTGGGCCAAACGTTGCTGGCCGGTTCGATCAGTCCCGCGACCGCCGCGGCGGTCGCGCGCGCCGAAAGCATACAGACCGCGGTCGCGCTGCTGCTGGTCTCGCCGGAATTCTTGCGGCGATAGAGATGAGGCCATGCCGTCGCACTATCCACGAGGCTGAACGCCATGCCATGCCCTCGCACTATCCACAAAGCTGAACACCATGCCATGACACCGCAACTATCCATGATGCCAAAGCCGGTCGTATCGAGCCGCAACTATCCACAAAGGTAAAGACGATGCCATCCCGCCGCCACTTTCTCGGCCTGGTTGCCGGTTCATTGATCGCCTCGCCACGCATCGTCTTCGCCAGCGTCGCGACGGAGCGCCGTTTCGTTTTCGTGATCCAGCGCGGCGCGGCGGATGGCTTGAACATCGTCGTGCCCTATGCAGACCCGGCCTATGCAGGCCTGCGCGGCGCGCTGGCGATAAACGCATCGGACGCGACGCGGCTGGACGGCACCTTCGCGCTGCATCCTTCATTGCAGGAGACCGCGCGCATGTACGCGGCGCGGCAGGCGTTGTTCGTTCACGCGGTGGCGTCGCCGTACCGCGATCGTTCGCATTTCGATGGACAGAATGTGCTGGAAACGGGCGGCAGCACGCCTTATCAGGTCAAGGACGGCTGGTTGAACCGTCTGGTCGCCATGCTGCCGTCAACGCAGGAGAAGGCCATTGCCTTCGCGCCGACGATCCCCGCCGCGCTGCGCGGCACCGTCCAGGCGGCATCCTATGCGCCTTCCGCATTGCCGGCCGCGCCCGACGACCTGCTTACGCGTGTATCGGATCTGTATGAACACGATGCGCAGCTGGGCCCGTTGTGGACGGAAGCGATGAGGACGCGCGGGCTGGCCAGCGATGCCGGCGCCCGCCAGGACCCGGCCCATCTGGGCAAGCTGGCGGCTGAATTCCTGGCACGTCCCGACGGCCCACGTATCGCGATGATCGAAACGGGTGGCTGGGATACCCACAGCGCACAGAACCCGCGCCTGGCCAATCAGCTGAAGGCGCTGGATACCATGCTGGCGGCATTGCGGGATGGACTGGGACCGCATTGGCGCGAGACCACGGTGCTGGTGGCGACCGAATTCGGACGCACCGCCGCCGCCAACGGTACCGGCGGCACCGACCATGGCCAGGGATCCGTGGCGATGCTGCTGGGCGGCGCGGTGGCGGGCGGCCGGGTCGTGGCCGACTGGCCCGGCCTGGCGTCGGCCAACCTGTACGAAGGACGAGACCTGAAGCCGACCGCATCTCTCGACGCTCTGATTGCGGGCGTGGCCGCCGAAAGCCTGGTGCTGGATCCTCAGCGGGCGGCGCGCACGCTGTTCGGGCCAGCGGGCGCGCCGAGACCGATGACGGGTCTGGTACACGTATGACTTTCAGCGCGACAGGCGGCGTGCGGCAGAGTAGCTTGCTCCGAACTCGATAGCCGCCAGCGTCAGGCAGCCGCCCGCGGAAGCTCTTCCGCGTTATTGCGGCGGCCGCGGTCCATCATTTCGCCTGCTTGTCTTTCTGCTGCATCCGCTTCCGATATTCCGGCGTCGGCACGCCGCCCACGCCCCAGTTCTCCATTTCGACTTCTTCAATCACCACGAAAGTACTGGTCAAGGGCTTGCCCATCACGTCGAGCAGCAGTTCGCTGACGCCCTTGATGAGTGCCGCCTTCTGTTCCGGCGTGGTGGCGGTGGCGCCCGGCGTGGTGCCTTCGCGCGTGACCTTGATGTTGACGTATGGCATGTCCTGCTCCTGAAGCATGCCGCCGGTCAGGCCGGCGGCCACGTGAATGGATCGAGTTACCAGCGTCCCGCGTGCTGGCCGCCGTCGACATTGATCGTCTCGCCGGTCACGAAGCCAGCCCGCTCCAGATACAGTACGGCATCCACGATGTCCTGGATTTCCCCCATTCGGCCGACCGGATGCAGCTTGCCCAGGAAGTCGTGCGTTTCCGGCGCGTGCATGGGCGTCTTGATGATGCCGGGCGCGACGGCGTTCACGCGTATGCCTTGTGTGGCGTATTCGATGGCCAGGCCGCGCGTGATGGCAGCCAGGCCGCCCTTGGTCAGGCTGGCCAGGCCGGCGGGGACATTGGCCAGGGGCTGCTCGACCATGGTGGTCGTGATCTGCACGATATGGCCCTGGTTACGCTTCAGCATTTGCGCGAGCGCCAGCTGGGTAATGTGGAAGAACCCGCCCAGGTTGACGTCCAGCACGTTATTGAAGTCATCCACGGTGTATTCGGTAAAGGGCTTGCTGATGAAGATGCCGGCGTTGTTGATCAGCGTATCGACGCGGCCGAAACGTTCGATCGCGGTGGCGACCACCTGTTGCGCGACCGCGCGGTCGCCGATGTTGCCGGGGACGGCGATGACGCCGTCGTCCGATCCCGCCTTGATGTTGCGCGAGTTTGCGATCACGGCGTAGCCCTGGTCGCGATAGGCCTGGACGATGCCGGCGCCGATGCCTTGCGATGCGCCAGTGATGATGGCGACTTTTTGCGTGGTGTTCATGGTGTTTCCTCTATGGTTGGCGGCGCGTGGGGCGCCTGGTATCTGCTTCGCCAGGAGCACGAAATCCGTGTTGATTTGGCGATGGACGTAGCCTAAGCTCGTGTCCTTTTCGGCGGAATTCGTCATTCGATCTCAATGGCTGAGAAAAAACGCACAGAGGTGGATTGGCAGGACGTTCGCGTGTTTCTCGCGCTGGGGCGTCATGGCAGCCTGTCCGCCGCGGCCCGCGCGCTGACGGTGAATCACGCCACCATCGCGCGCCGCATCCAGTCGCTGGAAGCGACACTCGGCGAGAAACTGGTCGAACGCCGGCCGGACGGCTACGTGCTTACCCCCGCCGGTACCCGCGCGCTGACGGCAGCCGGCGATATGGAGTCGGCCGTGCAAACGCTGGGCCGCGGGGGCAGCGATGGTTCGCCCCAGGGCATGGTCCGCGTCAATGCGTCGCCGGCCTTGGCGCTGGGGTTCCTGGTCGCTCGTCTGGCCAAACTGCCTTTGCTGCATCCGGGCCTGGACATCGACCTGGCCACGGATCTGCGTTCGGTCAGCCTGGAACGCCATGAAACCGACATCGCGATCCGCGTGGGACGTCCCCTGGATGGCGACTTTATCGCCCGGCAATTGACGACGATCGCCTATGGCTTCTACGGCACGCCGGCGGTCTGCGAGCACGTGGAAGACGGCGCGCAGCCGGTCTTTATCGGTTTCGACGAGGTCAACGCCGACCTTCCCGAGTCCACATGGATGGCGCGCGCGCATCCGCAGGCGCGGGTCGCCTTCCGCTCCAACAATCACGTGGCGCAGGCCATCGCCGCGCGGTCCGGTGTCGGGCTGGCGCTGGTTCCGCACTACATCGGCCGCAAGGAACCGGACCTGCGGCTCTGTCGGCTGGAGCCCGTGCCGCAGCCGCGAGAAGTCTGGCTGCTGACCCGCAGGCAGGATCGCAGGGACCTGCCTGTCAGGACCGTCGTGGAGTACCTGACGCGCATATTCGCCGACGAACGGGCATTGTTCGAAGCGTGATGGCGGCGTTCAAGGCCTGACCGCTTCCCGCGCCGGGGCCATAGCAAACCGGCATGGCCTGGACGGGAAATCGTATTGGACAAGGCCGCGCGGCTCTAACTAGAGTTGCTGCCGCGCCGGCTTCAAGCCGGTATGCCGACAGAACAATGCAGAGGAGACAAACAATGCTTAAACACGCGATATTCATGCGCATGGCAGGCCGCGATCTGGCTGCCGCAAGTGCCAGCGCAACCTTGCTGGCCGTGGCCCTTGCAATGGCGGCGGCGCCCGCGATGGCGCAGGATTGGCCCACGCACGCCGTGACAGTGGTGACGCCGCTGGCGGCGGGAAGTGCCGCCGACGTCGCGATCCGCGTGGTCACCGACAAGCTGACTGAATCGCTGGGCCAAAGCATGATCGTGGACAACCAGACTGGTGCATCCGGCGCCATCGGCGCCGATCGCGTGGCGCGCGCGACGCCCGACGGCTACACGCTATGCGGCTGCAACAACACCATCCTGGGCGTGCTGCCCAACGTGCGCAAGGTTCCGTACGACCCGGTAAAGAGCTTCCGCCCGATCGGCATGGTGGCGGTGCTGCCGACGCTGCTGCTGGTCAATCCCAGCCTGCCCGTGCACAACGTCAAGGAACTGATCGCCTATGCGAAGGAGCATCCCGGCAAGGTCACCTATTCCACCGGCGGCGTGGGCAGTCCGCAGCATATCGCCATGGCCGAGTTCGAATCGGCCGCGGGCTTGCAGATGCGGCACATACCGTACAAGGGCGCGAGCCAGGCTGCCGTGGGCCTGGCGGCGGGGGAGGTCGACGCCATGTTCTGTGCGGTCGCGACGGTGCTGCCCTTGACCAAGTCGGGCAAATTGCGCGCGATTGCCGTCGCGGGTGCGCAGCGCACGCCGCTGTTGCCGGATCTGCCCACCGTGGCGGAATCGGGCGTGCCGGGCTATGACTACGCATCGTGGATAGGGATGGTCGCGCCCAAGGGTGTACCCGACGCCGTGGTGAACAAGATCTCCACGCAATTGCGCGCGATATTGCAGGATCCCGCCACCTTGAAGCGCTACGCGGATCAAGGCATAGACCCGATGTTCATGGGGCCCGACGAGATGGGGCGCTACATGGCGCAGGACTACGAACGCATGGTGAAGGTCGTGCATGAGTCCCACATGGTCGAACAATAAATTCAGCAAAAAGACAGGAAAAATTCAGTCCACGGATATCTGGAGAAAAGCTATTTGACAGGTTTGAAAAAGATTTTGCTAATGCAATTAGGAATGGTTAGCATTCGCCGCAATTCGGACAATATTGATGAGCCAGGTTGTCGCGATCAGTGGCGTGCCGAACCCGAATTTCCACTAACCGTTCCCAGCTCCCATGAAGCAACTGACCCCTATTGCCGCAGCCGTCCTGGCCGCGTTCGCCGCTCCGGCCCCGGTGCTTGCACAGCAATACTCCACGCCCGCCGCGCCCCCGGCCGCGAACGCCCCCGCCCAGACCACCACGCTGGATACGGTTCAGGTGAATGGCGATGTGCAGACGGATGACTTCAATACGGAGCAGTCCTCGCTGCCGCGCCTGGGCGTCGATCTGCACGACATCCCGCAATCCGTGACGGTGGTGAACAAGGCCTTGATGCAATCGCAAGGCGCGACCTCCCTGCAGGATGCGCTGCGCAATGTGGCGGGTATTACGCTGGGCGCCGCCGAAGGCGGCACGATCGGGAACAACATCAATTTGAACGGTTTCTCGGCTCGTACCGATATCTACCTGGACGGCTTTCGCGATCGTGCCCAGTATTACCGTGACACGTTCGATCTGGACGAAGTGGAAGTGCTGATGGGGCCGTCTTCCATGCTGTTCGGCCGCGGATCGACGGGCGGTGTCATCAACCAGGTCACCAAGAAGCCCAAGCTTGGCGACTTCACCGATGTGACCGGATCCGTCACCACCAATGGCCTGGTGCGATCGACGGTCGATACGAACATGAAGCTGTCGGACACGTCGGCGTTCCGCTTCAACGGCATGGCGCAGAACGGCGATGTCACTACGCGCGACCAGACGCATGCGAAGGACTTCGGCGCCGCGCCGTCGTTCAAGTTCGGCATCGGGACGCCAACGGAAGTGACGCTGTCGGCCCTGCTGCAGCATAACGACGACATGGCCGACTACGGCGTGCAGTCGGTCAACGGCCATCCGGCCGGGGTCGATCGCAACACGGCATACGGCTTTCATGATGACCGCACGATGTCGGACATCGCGATGCTGAACGCGTCCGTGCAGCATAAGTTCACGCCCGACACCGTGCTGCGCAACCAGACGCAGTACAACAACGTGCGCACCAGCGCGCGCGAAACCGCACCGCAGAGCGTGGGCACGCTGGGACCGAAGGGCTTCCAGGCATTGCCGGCGGGCAATGTCACGAACCTGCCGCTGGACGACCTATGGGTCCTGCAGCAAAGCCATGATCGCGTCATTCACGACGAGTCCATCTTCAACCAGACGGAACTGACGACCAAGTTCGCAACGGGCTCGGTCAAGCACAGTCTGCTGACCGGCGTCGAGATCGGTCACGACCACTACAGCAACCAGTCCTATGCGCGCACCGGTACCTGCGACGGCGTTGCGTTGGCCAGCGGTTTCGTCGGTTGCACGCAGATGGTGGACCCGCAGCATACGTCCGCGGATTTGCCGTCGGTGGCGGGCAACGAGGCCACCGGTTCCGCGAACACAGTCGGCATATACGCCAACGACACTGTCGAGCTGACCAAGCAATTCAAGCTGGTGGGCGGTTTGCGCTGGGACCACTACGAAGCCACCATCGGCAACACGATACCCAAGAGCACGACGCCGGCCAGCGCCGACCAGGTGGTGCATTACACCAGCGTGCGCGGCGGCGCGATCTGGCAGCCCACGGAAGCGCAGTCGTATTACATCTCCTACGGCACCTCGTTCAATCCGTCGCTGGAGCAATTGACCGGCACGGTGGGTCAGGACGATCTCAAGCCCGAAACCAACAGGTCGTATGAATTGGGCGGCAAGTGGGACCTGTTCGACGGCGGCCTATCGCTGAATTCGGCGATTTTCCAGATCAAGAAAGAAAACGCCCGTACCCAGATCAGCCCGGGGGTCTACGAACTGGACGGCACCGTGCGCGTGAACGGCGTGCGCGCCGGCGCATCGGGACACCTGACGAAGCAGTGGCAGGTCTATGGCGCCTACACCTACCTGGACGCCGAGATCCTGTCCGCCAAGGACGGCACACAGGGCAACACGCCCGCCAACACGCCCAAGAACACCTTCAACTTCTGGTCCACCTACCAGTTCCTGCAGAACTGGGAAGTGGGCGGTGGCGCGGTGTACACATCGTCGCGCTATGCGGCCAACACCAATATGGTGGAGGTGGGCGGCTATACGCGTTGGGACGGCACGCTGGCCTGGCACCAGCCCAAGTACGACGTGCGCCTGAACCTGTTCAATATCTTCGACAAAAAGTATTACGATGCGCTGATTCCGTCGGATGGCGGCCGCGCGGTACCGGGCAACGGCCGTACCGCCATGGTGACGTTCACGTATCACATCCAATAGGCCGGCTGCGTTGTAGCCGGGGCACCCATGCTGATTACCATACCCAAGGTTCTCGATGCCCAGCAGGTACAGGCCGTGCGCGGCTTGCTGGATAACGCGGGCGATGCGTGGGTGGACGGCAGGGTGTCGGCCGGCTACCAGGGCGCGGCGGTCAAGCTGAACCAGCAGATCGACGAACGCTCGGAAGTCGCCCATCGCGTGCAGAACATCGTGCTGGGCGCGGTAGAACGAAATCACGCGTTCATCAGCGCGGTGCTGCCCAACGTGGCGTACCCGCCCATGATCAACCGCTACGGTGTCGGCATGACCTTTGGCGAGCACGTGGACGGCGGCGTGCGCATACATCCGCACAATGGCCGCAAGGTACGCACCGATGTATCGATCACGCTGTTCCTGAGCGACTCGTCCGAATACGACGGCGGCGAACTGCAGGTGCACGACACTTACGGCCTGCACAGCGTCAAGCTGGAGGCGGGCGACATGGTGGTCTATCCGGGCACCAGCGTGCATAACGTCACACCCATCACGCGTGGCACACGCGTGGGCTGTTTCTTCTGGGTGCAAAGCCTGATCCGCGAAGACTCCCGCCGCAGCCTGCTGTACGACCTGGACAATGCGATCCAGCGCCTGAATCAGACGCAAGGCGACCCGATAGCGCGCAGCAAGCTGGTGGGTTGTTATCACAACCTGCTGCGCGAGTGGAGCGAGACCTGATCGCTTGGGCCTTGTTCGGCCCCTGGCTGGGGCGCGGCGCCCTCACGTATGTATCAAAATAGTACGAGCATCACATCACGGCTGATCGATTGGCCGTGATTTTCCATTCGCTTCGCCATTTCCCTTTCACATCTCACAGACGTGCGTCTGCACTTTGTGGAATTTGCTTACGTTTATAGTTACCATATGTATAAATATATTAATTATTACGTCAAGCTGAAAGGAAGGAAAGACATGAAGCAGATAGTAGGGGCGGCGGTCATACTTGCGGCGCTCAGCGGTTGTTCCATGACCGCGCCGCCTTATTCACCGCAGATGGATGACGTCATCAAACTGAAGAACGCCGATGTGGCCCCGGCCAAGGTTTCGGCGTTCAAGGACGCGGCCTCCAAGGACAACGCGAATCCCATTTCCTTGCGCGGATCGCAACTGCATTCGCCTTACTCCGATACCTACTCGGCTTATCTGACCGAAGCGCTCAAGCAGGAGTTGACGCTGGCGGGCAAGTATTCCGACACGTCGACGACCGAAGTGTCCGGCACCTTGCAGAAGAACGATCTCGATACCGCGATGAAGGAAGGCAAGGGCACGATCGAAGCGCGCTTTGTCGTGACGAAGCAAGGCCAGGTTGCGTATGACCAGGTCAAGTCGGCGCAAACGACCTGGCCCTCTTCCTTTGTGGGTGCCATCGCGATCCCCGCTGCCACACAGGCTTATCCGACGCTGGTCCAGAAGCTGATGGCCACGCTCTTCAGCGATCCGGCGTTTCTTGGTGCGCTCAAGTGATATCGACGGGGAATAAAGCGATGAGAATCCTGAAATTCGTCGGCGCGCTGGTCGCCGTGGCGGTCATGTCGGGTTGTGCGCATGTGATCAGCCTGTCGCCTGATATGAACAAGATCAGCCCGGATGCCGGCACGCAGCCGATCGATGCGAGTGTGGCGTACTACATTCCTGACGATGTTCTCAACAAGGATGTCACCACGCCTGGCGGTGGCGGCGACAAGGTAAGGTACAAGCCATACAAGGACCTGGAGACGGCGTTTTACAAGATGCTGACCAACGTCTTCACGCACGTCACGAAGACGACCACACCGACGCCGCCGGCGACGGACAACATCAAGTATGTGATCAAGCCGGAAATTACGACAACGTCATCTTCGCCCAGCGCGTTTACCTGGCCGCCCACCAAGTTCACGACCGATCTGACTTGCGTGATTACTGATGCTTCCGGCAAACCGGTGACGCAAGTCACGGTGAGCGGCGACGGTGCGTCCGAGTTCAGCGAGTTCAAGAACAACCTGAGCCTGACGGCGCAACGTTCGACGGAAGCGACGCTGCTGAAGATGCAGTCCGCGCTCTTGGCCGCGCCCGTGCTGCGGCAATAAGCGAAGCGCGGTTGTTGCTTTGCCCCTGCTCGCCATGCGCGGCAGCAGGGCATGCCCCCGCCTTGAAGCTTTCTACGACGCCACCGAGGCTCCGCTGGACTTCACCGCCGCTGCCCATTTCTTGCGTTCCGCTGCGAGAAAGACCGCGGCGGCGTCCGGCGTCATCGGATGCGGCAGGGTGGCCTGCTGCTTGAGCGCGTCCTGGTAGTGCTGGGTATTGGTGGCGGCGTCGAAGGCCTTTTGCAGCATCGCCACCGTGGCCGGGGGCGTGCCAGGAGTGGCGACGGTGGCCCACCATGATGGGGCTTCCAGCGCGGGATAGCCCAATTCCAGCAGGGTCGGCACGTCGGGCATCTGCGGCAGCCGCACCGATGTTGTGACGGCCAGGGGACGCAGGTTGCCGGTCTTGGCCAAGGTCACGGCCAGGGTGGATCCGGTAAAGCAGAACGCGATACGGCCGGCACGCAGGTCGGTCGCCAGCGGCGCCGCGCCCTGATAGGGCACATGCAGGAATTTCACTTGTGCCGAGCTGGCCAGCAGTTCCGTGGTCAGGTGGCTGAGCGAGCCGATGCCGTTCGAGCCGAAAGGGATTTCCCCCGGCTTGGCCTTGGCGCGCTCGATCAGTTCCGCCACGCTCTTGACCGGCAGTGTCTGTTCGTTGACCAACAGCACGTTGGCGTTGTCGCCCATCATTCCGATATAGGGAAAGGCGGCCGGGTCGTAGCTGACGTGGCCGTACAGCGTCTGGTTGATCGCCATGATGGCCTGGCCCGCCATCAGCAGCGTATGGCCATCGGCCGGCGCGCGTGCCACATAGTCGGCGGCGATGTTGCCGCCAGCGCCACCGCGATTTTCCACGATCACCGATTGCTTGAGCTGTTGCGACAGCGCGGTGGCGACCACGCGCCCCAGGATGTCGGAGGATCCGCCGGCCGGGAACGGCACCACCAGGCGTATCGGCTTGCCGCCGAAATCGTCGGCCCATGCCGCCCGCCCGGCCAGGGCGGCCAGCGGAGCGGCGGCCAGGCCGCGTATCAGGGCACGGCGCGACAGCGTGCGCGGGGCGACGGAATCGCCATGGATGTTCTGTTTGTCGTTCATTTCATGCTCCTGGAGCTTTGCGTGCACGTGCACGCGTCGCTCCGCTCCTCTTGGTTGATTGATACCGCATCGATGTCGCGCACACTTTGTGCGAGTACGAGTCTTGTTGTGGATTCATTACGCCTGATACCTGATACCGGCTCCGGCCGCCCAGGCCGGGTTTGTCGGTACGCCCTGCCGGATCGGCATCGGCGGTTCAGGCCCGCGCCGTGGCGGCGTCTGGTATCAGCCCGCGCAATACGCTCATCGGAATTCCCCCTTCGCTCATCAGGCGGCGCTCTGCCGCCGTCAGCACTTGCGGGATGGTTTCGAAGCGCACCTCGCGGTCGCCATGCCGCGCGGTCACGCGTACCGGCGCGCCGTCGCGCACCCCGGCTTCGACGTTCTCGAAGCTGAAGGTTTCATCGCCGCGCAGGCCCAGCTGGCGCCAGCCTTCGCCAGGCTTGAACGCCAGCGGCAGCACACCCATGCCGATCAGGTTGGCACGATGGATGCGTTCGAACGATTCGGCGATGACGGCCTTGACGCCCAGCAGCGCGGTGCCCTTGGCGGCCCAGTCACGGCTGCTGCCGGTGCCGTATTCCTTGCCCGCGATGATGATGGTGGCGCGGCCTTCCTGGCGATAGGCGTTGGCCGCGTCGAAGATCGTCATGCGTGTGCGATCGGGGAAGTGCAGCGTCTCGCCGCCTTCCTCGCCGTCCAGCAGCGAGTTGCGGATGCGGATATTGCCGAAGGTCGCGCGCGTCATCACATGGAAGTTGCAGCGACGCGCGACGTAGCTGTTGAACTCGCGCTGCGGCACGCCGGCATTGGCCAGGTATTGACCGGCCGGCGTCTCCAGCGGAATTTCGCCGCCAGGGGAAATATGGTCCGTGGTCAGCGAATCACCGAACGCGGCCAGCACGCTGGTCCGTTCCAGCGCGCGAGTCAGGCCGCCCAGGCTATCGCCGTGCGGTTCGTCCTTGAAGAAGGGCGGGTCGACCAGGTACAGCGATGCCGGATCCCAGGGAAAGCGCGGGCCGGACGGCGCATCCATGTCGCGCCAGGTCTCGGTGTCCAGATTGGCGGGGTCGTAGACGGCTTCGAAGATGGTGCGCGTGTTCGCCAGCGGCAGCACGGCCTGGATCTCCTGCGGCGTGGGCCAGACATCACGCATGAAGACCGGCTGGCCATCGCGGTCCTTGCCGATGGGTTCCTTGTCCAGATCGATATCGATGCGGCCCGCCAGCGCGTACAGCACGACCATGGGCGGCGCGCCGATGTAATTGGCGCGGATCAGCTTGTGGATGCGGCCTTCGAAGTTGCGGTTGCCGGACAGCACTGATACGGAGACGAAGCGATCACGCTCGATGGCCTGGACGACTTGTTCGGGCAGCGAGCCGGACTTGCCGCCGCAGGTGGTGCAGCCGTAGCCGATGACCGAAAAGCCGAGCGCATCCAGGGGCTCCATCAGGCCGGCCGCCTGCAGATAATGCGTGACCGTGCGCGAGCCTGGCGCCAGCGATGCCTTGACCCATTCGGGCACGCGCATGCCGCGTTCCACTGCCTTTTTCGCGACCAGGCCCGCGGCCATCATCACCAGCGGGTTCGATGTGTTGGTGCAGGACGTGATGGCGGCCAGCACGATGGCGCCATGCGGCAGCCGCAAGGGCGTGTCGCCGTCGGCGGGCGTGGCGACCACCGGCACGGCAGCATCTTTCGGCACGGCGAAGCCGCCTTCCAATGCGGGCTTGTGCAGGCGTTCGCGGAAGTCGGCGTGGATGGCCGGCAGCGGCAGGCGATCCTGCGGGCGGCGCGGACCGGCCATGGATGGCACGGTTTCGGACAGGTCGATTTCCAGCACGCGGCTGAATTGCGGCGGCGTTTCTTCCGGGTTGTCGCGCCACAGGGCGTTGATGCGGCAGTATTGCTCGGCGAGTTCGATGACTTCGGGATCGCGGCCGGATGTCCGCAGGTATTCAATGGTGGCGGCGTCGACCGGGAAAAACCCACAGGTTGCGCCGTACTCGGGTGCCATATTGGCGATGGTGGCCCGTTCGGGCACCGCAAGCTCGCGCACGCCGGGGCCGAAGAACTCGACCATGCTGCCGGCCACCTTGAATTCGCGCAGCTTTTGCGTGATCAGCAAGGCGCCGTCGGTGGTCAGTGCCGGTGCCGGGATGCGTCCAACCAGCCGCACGCCGACGACTTCAGGAATGGGGAAGGTATAGGCGTGGCCCAGCATGGCGGCTTCGGCATCGATGCCGCCGACGCCCCAGCCCAGCACGCCGATGCCGTTGATCATGGGAGTGTGCGAGTCGCCGCCGATGACGAAATCGGGATAGGCCCAATCGCCGTCGGCACGCGTCGCCTTCTGCACGACCGGCGACACGAACTCCAGGTTGACCTGGTGGATGATGCCTGTGCCCGGCGGAAACACGCGCAGGCCATTGAATGCCTGCTGCGCCCATTTCAGGAAGCGATAGCGTTCGGCGTTCTGCTTGAACTCGTACTGCATGTTGCGCACCATGGCCTGCTTGTCGCCCCAATAGGTGACCTGCAGTGAATGATCGACGATCAGATCCACGGGGATGCGCGCGTCGACGGCGTCGATGTCGCCGCCATGCCTGGCCACGGCATCGCGCAGCGCGGCCAGGTCCTGCAGCACGGGCAGGCCGCTGGAGTCGGGCAGGAACACACGGGCGACCCGCAAGGGCAGGCCGGCGTCGGCGTGGTTGCGCCAGTCCAGCAGGGAGTTCAGTTCGTCGTCCGATACGTCGGCGCCCCAGCTCTGGTGGCGCGCCAGATTTTCCAGCAGCACGCGGATGACGTAGGGGAAGTCCTGGATGTCGCGGCCGGATTTACTGGCGATCGCCGCGATGTCGGTGTAGTGGATATCGCGTCCGCCTGCCTTAAGGGGTGCGGTCATGGTGTCTCCGTTGATCTGTTCCGGGATGCCGGCCGGTCGTTTCGGCGTGGCGATCCCTGTTTGCATAACTGCTGTCGCTGTCGCCGCGGCTCGTCCTCCATGCGGGGCCCGTCGCGTTACTGGAAGCTGGCTTCCAGGCGCTCCACTTCATCCAGTCCGACCAGGTCACATATGTCCTCAAAGCTGACCAGCAGGTCCGCGCGATCGGCCACGATGCCTTTTTCCAGCAGGTCTTCCTTGAAGACCTTCATGGCATTGAGCATGCCGCGGATGGACGCGGCGCTAAGCAGGCGCGGATAGGAAACCTGCGCCACGCCCAGCTCCTGCAGGCGCGCGGGCGAGATCAGCGGCGTGGTCGAGCGGGCGCGGATACCCAGTCCCATGTTGACGGACAAAGGCTTGGGCACGTTGCGAACCACGCGCTCGATATCCTTTTCGCTGCGCAGGGCGTCGGCGAACAGGCAGTCGGCACCGGCTTCGGCGTACATGTTCAGGCGGCGGATGGCTTCTTCAAGGCCCAGGGGCGTCGCCGCGTCGGTGCGCGCCTTGATGACGAAATCGGGGTTCTGGCGCGCGGAGACGGCGGCGCGCACCTTCTTGACCATGTCCTCGGCGGAGATGACTTCCTTGCCCGCCATGTGGCCGCAGCGCTTGGGAAACACCTGGTCTTCGATCATGATGGCCGCGACGCCCGCTTTTTCGAAGGCGCGCGTTGTGTAGTAGGTGTTGACCTCGTTGCCATAGCCGGTGTCGGCATCCGCCTGCAGCAGCAGGCTGGTGCAATCGACCAGGTTGGAGCAGGTGTCGACGTTGTCCGCCAGGCCGACGATGCCGCGGTCGGGCAGTCCCAGGCGGGATTCCGAAATGCCCGCGCCCGATATGGTGGCGGTCTTGAAGCCCATTTTTTCAACGATGCGGGCGCTGAAACCATCGTAGACGCCGGGCGTGATCAGGATTTCCGGCGCGTTGATCAGGTCTTTCAGTTTGGGCGAGTGCGGGGACATTTCTTCAAACCTCTTCAAGCTGGTGCTGCATGTATTGCGAAGCACGTTGGATGTGGGATCGCATCAGGGATTCGGCCAGCGCGCCGTTACGGCTTTTCATCGCCATGACGATCTGTGCGTGTTCTTCGAAGGCGGTGGCCTTGCGTTGCTGGATGGATGCGGCGCTGGTGCGGTAAAGCCGCAGCAGGTTGTAGTTGTCCTGGTTCAGCGCTTCGATCAGGCGGCGGTTCTTGCTGCCCTGCGCGACGCGCGCATGGAAGTCGAACTGCGGCAGCGACGATGGCGCATCCTGGTCCTTGAAGGATTCGGCATGCAGGGCTTGTTCGAGTTCGTCCAGTTCCTGGTCCGACATGCGTTCGGTGGCCAGTTTGCAGGCCATGCCTTCAAGCGCGGCGCGCACTTCGAACAGCTCGATCATGGTTTCGACGCCGAGCTTGATCACGCGCGCCTTCATGAAGGGCGTGCGTGTGATCAGGCCGATGCCTTGCAGTCGTTGCACGGCTTCGCGGACAGGGCCGCGGCTGACGTTCAGGCGCTTGGCCAGTTCCAGCTCGTTGACGACCGCGCCTTGCGCGAATCGACCCGTGTAGATGTCCTGCAGCAGTTGCCGGAACACGGTCTCCGCACGCGGCGCGGATGCGGCCGATGCTATCGATTCTGTTGTCTCCATCGGCGGCATCATACCTTCACCGTTCCAGATACTGTCAACACTTTGTGATGGTTGAGGTCGAATATGCCGGGTTTTCCCTAGTTGGGCGATCTTGAACTCGAAAATCGAGGCGATCGTCAGGAAAGTGTCAACAATGTCGATTTACCAGTGCTCAGGCGCAGGCCGAGCGCAGCCTGGGCGGAGCGGAGCCTTCGGGACCGGATATCCGTCAGTTCGACGACCGACGGGCGGCAGTCCGTTTTTATGCAGCCGTGCGCGCCATGGCGACGAAGCGCTGGACCGGCGCGGAGGGCGCGTCGCGAAACACCAGCGTCAAGGGAATCGTGAAAGCCGAAGCCGCATCCAGTTTGCGGTAGACCACGCTGTCCTGGTGCACCGCGTCCAGCACGTGGGGCACGACGCTGATGCCGCGGCCGGCGGCAACGAGCGTCACGGCCGACAGCAGGCGCGGCACGTCGGCGACGATGCGCGGCTCGAAGCCGGCTTTCCGGCAGGCGGGCATCAGTTCATCCTGGATACCGGGCCCATCCTCGCGCCGATAGAAGATCCAGTCCTGGTCCGCCAGGTCCGCCAGCGCAATCGCCTTGCGCCGCTTTGCCAGGGCATGCCCTATGGGCAGCGCGACCACCATGGGTTCCTGGTCCAGCACGATCGAACTCAGATGCGGATAACGGTCGGACGATGACCGCACGAAGGCCGCGTCGAGTGCGTCGCTGGCGACCGCCTCCAGCAGGTCGCGCGTGGCGTTTGTCACGTTCTGCTGGAATTCCAGATCGACCAGGGGATGTTGCTCATGGAAGGCGCGGATCAGCCGCGGCACCAGCGGGTGCAGCGAAGCGGAACTGGTATAGCCCACCGCGATGCGGCCGGATTCGCCGCGTGATGCCTGGCGCACGCGCGTGATGGCGTCCTGGGCATCCGCCAGCAGGCGGCGCGCATCCTTCAGGAAAACCTGGCCTGCCGCGTTCAGTTTGATGCTGCGCGGCGTGCGGTCGAACAGGCGCACGCCCAGTTCGTTTTCCAGGTCGCGTATCTGCTGGCTGAGCGGCGGCTGCTGAATGCCCAGCCGCCGCGCGGCGCGGGTCATATGCTGTTCTTCGGCGACGGCGACGAAATAGCGCAAATGACGAAGTTCCATTGCTCACCAATGAAGACGAAAAACATATCGATATCGAATAAACAATATATTTTACATATCTGACCCTGCCGCGCAGAATTCGTGGTGACGCTGGCATGTGCCAGATCATCATGGTCGCCGCAAAAAAGCGGTGCCCCGGAATCGACCGCGGTTGGTGGAATATCCGGGATGCTGGAGGAAAGTAATGAGCATCGATTTTCACTCGCAAGCAATCAAGGACACGTATGCGAGCCGCGCCGCGCACGCGGATTGGGCCCAGGCAATCGGCGGACTGTTGCAGCCCGCCGGCAAGCGCGTCGTCGATGTGGGCTGCGGCGGCGGTATCTATTCGCTGGCCTGGGCGAACCTGGGCGCGGCCCAGGTTACCGGCGTCGACTTTTCCCAAGTGATGGTCGATACCGCCGCGCGCCGGGCACACGGCCGCGCGGATCTATCGTTCCAGGTCGGCTCCGCGGACGCTACGGGCTTGCCGTCGCACAGCGCGGACGTGGTGTTCGAACGCGCCTTGATACATCACCTTGCCGAGTACACGGATTGCTTCCGCGAAGCCGCGCGCCTGCTGGTTCCGGGCGGTATGGCGCTGGTCCAGGATCGCACCGTGGATGATGTAAGCCTGCCCGGCTCCGCGAGGCATATCAGGGGATATTTCTTCGAATGCTTTCCGCGCCTGAGCGCATTCGAGTCGGGCCGTCGCCCCACCGACGCGCGCGTCCGGCAGGCCCTGCAGGCGGCCGGCTTCGAGCGGATTGAATCGCGCACGCTGTGGGAAACGCGCAAGACCTATTCCGGTTTCGAAGCGCTGGCGGCCGATCTGCGCGCGCGCACTGGCCGGTCCATCCTGCACGAACTGAACGACGCGGAGCTCGACGAACTGGTGGGCTTTATCGCCGAGCGTATTCCCGCCGGCGAAAGCATCGTCGAGCAGGACCGCTGGACGCTCTGGTCCGCGGTTACCGCGCGCGGTAATTGAGCGTCCTGGCGCTCAGGCCGGCATCCGCGTCGGCGCCGCGTTTTCTTCCAGGTGATGCGCCGCCACGGCGCGCTGCAATCCGCTTTGTACGTGCTGCCGCATCGCCCGCGCGGCGATGTCCGCATCACGCGTGGCCAGGGCATCGAGTATGGCGCGATGCTCCGCGTGCGACGCCGCCGAACTGCCGGCCAGCGAAAAGCCGCGCCGGCGCAGCAGGTGAATACGGTTCACCACCTGCCGGTAGAGACCCAGCAGCGTAGCGTTGCCGGTCATTTCCACCAGGCGGTCATGGAATGCCAGGTTCAGTTCGAAATAGCGGCTGACCCCATCGCGTACCGACGTGTTTTCCAGTTCGGTCAGCATTGCACCCAATTCCGCGAGTTGTTCGTCCGTGATGCGGGGCGCCAGGCGGCGGCCGACCATTTCGTCCATGCCGGCGCGAACGTCGTACAGCTCGGCGGCTTCTTCATCCGACAGATCGCGGATGAACACACCGCGATTTTTCTCCAGCCGGACCAGGCCGGCTTCTTCCAGGGCGCGAAAGGCTTCGCGCAGCGGGCTGCGGCTGACGCCCAGGCGCTGCGAAAGCTCGCTTTCGTTCAGCCTGGATCCGACCGTCAGTTCCCCGGACTTGATGCCGCGCAGGATTTCTTCCTGTACCAGGCCGGACAGGGTCATGGAACGCAATAGATCGAATGGCGAGGAGGCGGAAGAGGGCATGAAGTTACGACCTTGAGATTACGACCTTGAAGTCATGACGCTGAAGCGGCGGCGCCGCGGCCCTGATGCCAGGAATTTCACCGGCAAAAGCAGCGGACGAAAACTCAGCCGGACTTCAGCGCGCGGTAAGGATAACAAAAGTACTGTATTCCGAAGATTGTCGAATCGTCGACAATCTGTAGAATGCAATTCTTTCGAGGCGGTGGCAAGTACCACCGCTCGCCTTGGGCCCGCGGGGGCAACAACCAAGCAAATACAGACGACGCGGTACAGCGTCGCCGAACGGGAAGCGTCCTCCATGGCGCTTCCCTGGATACCCCGTGGAGTCGAGACAAATGGCCGCTATCAAGGCAAGGATGTTTCGTGGCACGCCGGGCAAGGTATTTATCCTGCTCTGTGCCATGTATTTCATCGAGTATGTGGACCGCGTGAACCTGTCGGTGGCGGCGCCGCTGATCAAGCAGGAGTTCGGGCTGAGCAATACCCGCCTGGGTGTCGCGTTGGCGGCCTTTGGCTACTGCTACGCCATTTTCCAGATCATCTGCGGCTATCTGGGCGACCGCCTGGGGCCGCGGCGGATGCTGGCCATTTCGGGCCTGATATGGGCCCTGGGTACCTTGGTGACCGGCTTCGCCACCGGCATGGGCGGCCTGATCGTGGCGCGCCTGCTGGTCGGCACCGGCGAAGGCGGCACCATCCCCGTGGCGACGCGGGCCATGAGCAACTGGGTGCCGCGCGAGCGGCGCGGCTTTGCCCAGGGGTTCACGCATTCGGCCTCGCGCGCGGCCGCGGCGCTGACGCCGCCGCTGGTCGTCTTTATGATTCCCTTCGTGGGCTGGCGCGGATCCTTCATGGTGATGGGCGTCATCAGCCTGGTCTGGGTCGTGCTGTGGTATGGCTACTTTCGCGACGACCCGCGCGACCACCGCGCCGTCACGCAGGAAGAACTGGCCGCGTTGCCACCTTATACCGATGCCGCGCGCGGCAGGGACGGCAAGCGTGAGCCGGTGCCATGGCTGGCGCTGCTGCGACGCATCCTGCCGGTCACCATCGTGTTCTTTGCCCATGCCTGGGCCTTGTGGATGTACCTGAGCTGGCTGCCCAGCTTCTTCGTATCGCACTTCCATATCGATCTGAAGCACTCCGCGTTCTATACCGGCGCGGTATTCCTGGCGGCCGTGGTCGGCAACACCGCGGGCGGCATGCTGACCGACTGGCTCTATACCCGCACGGGCAAGGTGAATGCAGCGCGCCGCAATGTCGTCATCCTGGGTTTCGCCGGTTCCATCGTGTTCATGTCGGGCGTACTGTTCGTGCATGATGAAACCGTGGTCGCGCTATGCCTGGCGGCGGCGCTGTTCTTCCTGGAATTGAGCGCCGGCCCGGTATTCGCCACGCCCATG
>DATJHN010000249.1:0-11913 GCA_035493915.1 Bordetella sp. | reverse complement strand
CGGATCACGGAAAGTGACAGAGTTTGTTGTTACTTTTGTTGTTATTTAGAAAATTCGAACACGGCTACCGCCAGGATTTTCGAGGCTTTCGGGCAAGTGTATCGAGTCCCCTCTGTCCGCCAAGAACATATCCTGGCGAGTCTCAGGAAGTCAAAAAAACCCCGTAGAAACAAACGTCTACGGGGTTTCTTCTTTCCAGCCCCGCGCATAAGCCCATGCGCCCACTGCTGACGCGAACGCGCCCGGGCCCTTCTCTTGACGATTTATTCAATTCTGAATTAAATGTCTCGCGATGCGCTTTCCCTTCCGTGGTCTTCTTCCGATCTTCCTTTATCTATAAACGGTCCGATCCCAATGAACTCTACCGCCCTTCCTACCTACGACGACGTCATCGCGGCCGCTGGCCGTCTGGAAGGTCAGGCGCACAAGACGCCGGTCATCACGTCACGCACCGTCAACGAAATGCTGGGCGCGGAAGTCTTCTTCAAGTGCGAGAACCTGCAGCGTATGGGCGCGTTCAAGTTCCGCGGCGCGTTCAACGCCTTGTCCCGATTCGACGCGCGTCAACGCGCGGCTGGCGTGGTGGCGTTTTCGTCGGGCAACCATGCCCAGGCCATCGCCCTGTCGGCGAAACTGCTGGGCATTCCGGCCACCATCATCATGCCGAACGATGCCCCGGCAGCGAAGGTCGCTGCCACCAAAGGCTATGGCGGCAGCGTGGTGCTGTACGACCGCTACACGGAAGACCGCGAGAAGATAGGCCGCGACCTGGCGCAGCAGCGCGGCATGACGCTGATTCCGCCTTATGACCACCCCGATGTCATCGCCGGCCAAGGCACCGCGGCCAAGGAATTGTTCGAGGAGGTGGGCGCGCTCGACGCCTTTTTCGTGCCGCTGGGCGGCGGCGGCTTGCTGGCCGGCTCCGCGTTGGCCGCGCGCGCCCTGTCGCCCCAGTGCAAGGTCTACGGCGTCGAACCCGAGGCCGGCAACGACGGCCAGCAATCGTTCCGGTCCGGCGCGATCGTTCACATCGATACGCCGAAGACCATCGCCGATGGTGCTCAGACCCAGCATTTGGGCAACTACACTTTCCCCATCATCCAGCGCGAGGTCGCCGATGTGCTGACCGCGACGGACGCACAGTTGATCGAATGCATGGGCTTCGCGGCGTCCCGCTTGAAGCTGGTGATCGAGCCGACCGGCTGCCTGGGCTTTGCCGCCGCATGGAAAATCGCGCCGCAACTGCAGGGCAAGCGGGTCGGTGTGCTGATCAGCGGCGGCAACGTCGACATCAGCCGCTTCTGCCAGATGCTGGGTGCCTGATCCGGCCAGGAAACCTGGTCCGGACCTAGACATCCAGATGCAGCGGAGCGCTGCCTTCGGCGGGCATACCGACACAGATCAAGGCCTCATCGGCATCAGTCTGGAACTCCGGTGTGTTCAAGTACGTAACGCTGCCGCCAACGACTTTCGTACGGCACGTACCGCAACTACCGCCGCGGCAGCTGTATTCGGGGGAAAGCCCCCTTTGCTCCGCCAGTTCAAGCAAGCTGCCGCCTTCTGGCATCCAGCGCGCCTCTTTGGCCGACTTCATGAACAGCACCCGTACCGGTGTACTGGAGACCGGGATGGCCGGCGCCTGTGTGATGCCCTCATCCGTCTTGCGCACCAAACTCGACGGGCCGAAGGTCTCCGCGTGGATACGTTCGTCGCCGACCCTCATGCCCCGCAACGCGTCATACATGTCTTGCATGAATTCGCCAGGGCCGCACAGGTAGAAATCGTAATCGTCGAACGGCAATACTTCCTTCAGCAAATCGATACTGATACGGCCGGTTGCGTCATAGTCCCTGCCCGGCTCAAGACCGTCGGTTTCGCTAAGCACGCGGATATGACGCAGGCTGCCTCTGCCGGCTTCTACAAGCGCCGCCAGTTCGGCGTCGAAGGCACGCTGTGCCTTGCTGCGCGCCGATTGGAATAACCACACGGGCCGCTGATAACGCGTGCGCAGGCCTTCATGGATGACATACCGCGCCATGGCCACCATGGGCGTCACGCCCACGCCGGCAGCAAGCAGCACAACCGGCCGGCGCACGGAGGTATCCAGGGTAAAACTGCCGGCGGGGGCGCGCGCCTCAATGATGTCGCCTGTTTTTATCGTGTCGTGCAGATGGCCTGAAAATTTACCTTCGCGTTTTACGCTGATACGCAGCAGCCCATCGGTGGGCGAGCTCGACAGGGTGTAGGTGCGGATCTGCGGCACGGCCGCGTCCGGCAAGGCCAGGCGTATTGGCAAATGCTGACCCGCCAACACCGCCGGCATGCCGACGCCGTCCGCGGGCGCAAGGTAGAACGACCGTATCAACGTACTTTCGTCGGCGATGCGCGCGACGCGGAACGGGCGCCACTGCCGCGCGAGCTCGGCAGCCTTGATACGCGCGGCGGCATCATCCCAACTGCCGGTAATAAGCGCGTTAGGCGACGCGCCGTTCTCGGCGTCTATCCAACGCAAGGGCAATGCGCCCAGACGGTGCACGATGCGCATCGGCTTGAAACGCCACAACCGTTCGGCGCCCACAAAGGCGGCTATTTCTGGAGAGTCCAGGACGACTTCAGCGCGGCCTGTCATCTGCAACAGGTCGCCATTGCGGAAATTCACGAAGACCAGGCCGGCACGCGGATTCAGCAGGAAGTTTCCCAGCGTATTGAAAAACAAGTTTCCGGAGAAATCCGGAATGGTCAGCGTGCCGTCCTTCGCTATCCGCACGAAACCCGGCCTGCCGCCTCGGTGCGAGGCATCCACCTGGCGTACGCCATCGCGTTCGACATAGGACGCCACGTAAAAGGAATCGGCCGCGCCGATCATGGCCCGCGCGTCGGCATCCAGCGTCGTCGTTTCCGTCAGCGCACCCGGTGCGGCGTCGGTGAACTCGTATTGGCGCAACTGGATGTACTGCGGGCAATTTCCGTATGCCTGGGTAGGCTCGATCTCGAAACCCATATCGTTATCGCGGTGCACGATGCCGTTCAAACGGTTGCGCCGTCGCGTGTGCAGCTCGATGCCGAGCATGCCGATACCCTCGCCTTCTTCCATGCCGGCATCGGCGGGGTCATTCGGTTCCCGCGGCAAGTCCATTACCAGGCGGCGGGGAACCGGGGAATGCATGAAGCCCGGTTTGCCCGCACGCAGGGTGGCCCAGACATCGCCCGACTTGTCGACGGCACCCAGCACCACGAAAGGCAGTTGCGCATAAAACTCGCGATGCTGATCCGGCATGTAATCGCGCGACATCTGCCGCTGACCTGGAACCGTCATACGCTCAACCACCCCCACGCTGCGTTGCAGGGTCAGTTCGCCTTCATGCCAGGGCGATCGCCCCGCGGGTACCGATAACGGATCCATGATCGTTCCTTCTTCAGGCTGCCTTGAGACAGTGACGTCAGTGTCATCGATAAGGAAAATGGAGAGAATCCCGATGAACAACAATGCACTATTGTTGATTTGGCAATAGTTGCAGTGCAGTGATGCCTTGGCCGTAAACAAATTTCCGGACTTCCACAGGTATGTCTACGAATCGCCGCGTTTTGAAGGTTGGCCGGAAATAGCCCCTGATTGGCCGTAAATCCAGGCAACGAAAACCGCTGCCCGCGGCTCGGACTTCTAGAATGTCTGGCCCGGCGGAACCGGGTATACAGCACCAGAAAATTTTTGGAGATGTCCGTGACCGGACCACGCAGCACTTCCGATCTTGAGCCGACACCTTCCGCGGCACCGCGCGGAAAAATCATAACGATGGGAGTCATCGCGGGTGCGGTGGCGAGCAATATCTATTGCCAGCAACCGATTCTGCCGTTGATCGCATCGGGTCTGAACGTAGACCTGACCACCGTCGACCTTGTTTCCAGCGCGGCGATGCTCGGTTTCGCGACCGGCCTCGCATTTCTGTTGCCGCTAGGAGATCGCATCGACCGCCGCAAGCTCGTGCTCTGGAAGGTCGCGCTTGCGTTCGTAATGGCGGTCGCGTCGGCGCTGGCGCCAGGGATATGGGCATTGGTCGGCGCGTGTTTCGGACTTGGCGTGGTCAGCGGCGTACCGCAGCAGCTCGTTCCTTTCGCGGCGAGCATGTCGCCGCCAGGTGAACGGGGGCGATCGGTGGGGACCGTCGTCAGCGGCATCATGATCGGTATTCTGCTTGGCCGCACCATAAGCGGGATCGTGGGGACGACGTATGGATGGCGGGCC
Organism: Bordetella sp.; assembly: GCA_035493915.1. Classification (GTDB taxonomy): domain Bacteria; phylum Pseudomonadota; class Gammaproteobacteria; order Burkholderiales; family Burkholderiaceae_B; genus Bordetella_C. The sequence goes on along the minus strand of DATJHN010000249.1, from coordinate 7,670 downwards.
GTCTTCTGGGTTCAGGCAATCGCGATGATCCCGATATGGTTCGTGTCCATGTTCCTGCTGCCCAAGGGAATACCGAGCACGAATCTCAGTTATGGGCGCTTGCTCGCGTCGCTGTGGCCGCTGGTTCGGGATAACCGTCCGATCCGCGAGTCGATGGTGGTGCAGGCGCTGCTGTGGGCCTGTTTCAATGCGTTCTGGGTGAACCTGGCGGCGCTTCTCGCCCAGGGGCCGTGGCACCTGAGCAGCGCATGGGCGGGCGCTTTCGGCATTATCGGGGCGGCCGGCGCGCTGGCGGCATCCCTGGGCGGACGCACGGCCGATCGAAAGGGGCCGCGCTATGTGGTCGGAGCAAGCATCGGCATCGTCACGCTTTCCTACGTCATCCTGGGCGGCGCGAATTACTCCCTGGCCCTGCTCATAATCGGCGTCATCGTGCTCGACATAGGCGTACAGGCGGGCCTGGTGTCCAACCAGACCCGCGCGTTCGCCGTCGACCCCAAGGCGCAAGGCCGCATCAATAGTCTTTACATGGTGGCGATATTCTCAGGCGGTGCGATCGGTGTGGCGATCAGCGGCTGGCTGATGACGCATTATGGGTGGATCGGCATCGTCTGCCTTGGCGTGGGGCTTGGAGCCGTCGCCTCGATCTATCACTTCGTGGGGGCACCCCGGCAGATCCAGGGCAGCGCAACGAAGAGCTCGATTTAAAGGTGGAAGCATGAATGGCGCCGATTTGGCTTAACGCGCCGTGGCCAAGTGACTATTGACCTTTAATGGCGGCGCGGCGTCATCGAAGGGTGGCCGGGGCACGAAATCCTTGATCACGTCATGTTCGAATAGCAGGCAATACGTGGAACCGCCATACTGGAAATAGCCGATCTCTTCGCCCTTCTCGATGTGCTGGCCGATAAATGTCTCGGCCACGCAGGACGATACCTCCGCCATGCCGACGAAGATACATGAAACCTGTCCCAGGGCAGGGGCGTCGCTTTGAATGACGATTACGCAACGTGCGGCGACCGCGGTCGTGTAGCCCTGCGAGTCGTTCAATCCCTTTGGATCTTCGCCCTCGGCTTCGATATCGGAGTAGTAGGTGCCGTCCACCAGATATTGGTCGACGATCACGCCCGACACGGGCGCATGCCAGCGGTGATAGTTGTAAGCACTGAGATAAGCCTGGTACACGCTGCCGCCTACATATCGCCGGGCAAGATTGCGCCGCCCGCCTCCGAACATTTCAAGCAGTGAGTAAGGCTGTTCCTTGATCCAGAAATCATCCTGAAACCTGATGTCGTGCTTGATTGAATAGGCAGAGGCCTCGCAGGCATTGGCGACGACCTTGGCCGATGCCGGCTCCGCGACCGGCCGCGCGTCCGGGCGTAACCGGCGTGTGAAGAAGTCGTTCCAGGAGGAAAAACCCCAAAAGGACTGGGCCGGGTCGCAAATGAAGTCTTCCAATCCGATTCTTTTTGCCGCTGTTGGGCAGAACCAGCCATTGGGCTCGTTCTCGGTCAAATGCGTGCGTGAATGGGGGCCGCTGAGAAAGTCGCACCAGGTATTCAAGATGCGCTTCAAATGAGCATTGAACGCGGGGTCCCGGAAGACCGCGTGGCCCGAAGGCATGCACATTGGCCATTCGAAGACCGCGTTCAGGGGCAGGATGATCGCGCTGGAATCGCTGAAAGGCGGGGCGTATGAGAGCAAATGGTTGATGACGAGGATCAGCTCATCGATATTCGCGTAGCCCAACTCGAAACCCTCGCTCTTCGCTTCCTCTATCGCACGGGTCAGATTCATGCGCATGACGGCGTCCCGGCCTACGAAGTCGGCAAATTCCGCCACGACGCCGGCTAGCGGCGTGGCCGCGGCCTGCTTTTTGGCACGGGTCATCAGATCCCTTCGGAAGCTCGCGAGGGCGCGCTCTTCTTCGGGTAGCCACTGGCCCAGCCGACGGCGTGGCGATTTGTGCTTTCGAGTATCCACGCTCATGTGCCTAGCTCCTGTTTCAAGCGGCGTCCGACATGTCGGACGTGTGGTTCCTGAAAAGAACACACAGCAATGGACGTTCCCGCGGAGCAAGCGCGGATGGCATGCGTAAGTGCCTTTTACCCCTGAGTGTGCGTTTCAAGGCCGGGTGAACAGTGGACCGTACACGGTTCGCATGAGGGTACAGCTGAGCTAATTTTTGAAAATTTTGTTGCGATCCAGATGCAAGCTCGCCCCTTGAACCTGCGCAAATAAACCTTAATTTGGAGCCGGGCGCCGTATGGGCGCCCGGCGTTGGCCATGAGTCGTTGCGACAGCGGCCGACAGCATGTCTCAGTTGCCATTTTTTGGGAGAACACTCATGAACCGACTTTTCCCCGGCGCGGACATCTTTCAGGAGTTGGAGCGCATACAGCAACAATTTTTCGGCTCTCGCGACGGCCTGCCGGCCAGTCTTCGGGCAGCCAGATACGGCGCTTTCCCGCCAGTTAACGTAGGCAGCACCCACGACTCCGTGGAAGTCGTCGCCTTCATTCCTGGCATGAAAAAGGAGGAAATCGAAGTCACTATCGACAACGGGATATTGACCATCTGCGGCGAACGGCACCGGCCGGAAAGAGAAGCAAGCAACGAGATCAGGGCCTATGCCCAAGAGCGGTTTGCCGGAACCTTCCGGCGTGCCATAGAGCTCCCGCCCGGCGTGGATCCTACCCAAGCGACTGCGCGGTACGAGAACGGTTGCCTGGTGATAAGCGTCGGCAAACAAGAGGCATCAAAGCCCCGGGCGATCTCGATTGCGTAATGCCATAACGTGTCAAGGAGAAGATCATGGCCGAAAATAGACAGATTGTTCAGTCACGCTCAAATCCCGTCGTTGCGTCCTCCGAGGCGAACCGTCCGCAGCGGACGCCGATCGTCCCCGCCGTCGACATCGTGGAAAACGAGCATGGAATCACGCTCTACTCCGACCTGCCAGGGGTCAGCAAAACCGACCTGAATATAAAGGTTCACGACGGCAACCTCTACATCGAGGCGGAAGCGGTTTTGCCGGCGCCGGAAGGGTTGAATTTGCACCACGCCGAAATTAGCGAGCCCTTCTATTCTCGTTCGTTCGCCTTGAGCGCTGACCTCGACACATCGAAGGTCGAAGCCGCCCTCGAGGACGGCGTCTTGCGCATCACCGTTCCGCGGCGCGAGGAAGCGCGGCCTCGGCGTATTGAAGTGTCGAGTTGAGCTCTTGGTCTGCCCGGCGGTCACGGGCATAAACCCAGCCGGGCAGACTCTGGCTCTGAAAAGATACGTGTCCGTCAACCGGATTTCTGAAGAGGTTTCCCTTATTCGCCGGCCAGTTTCGCATCCTTGACTATCTTCGCCAGCTCGCGCGATTCGGCGTCGATCTGTTTGCGGAAATCGGCCGGTGTATTGCCGCCCGGCACCAGATCCCTGTTTTGCAGATCCAGGGAGTCCACTGCGTGCTTGATCGCGACCTGCAGCTTGGCGACGACTTCTTTCGGTGCTGCCGCGGGCGCGAAGAAGCCATACCAGACCTGCAGGTCATAACCGGGAAGACCCGATTCGTTCAGCGTCGGGACGTCCGGCAGCGCACGGGCGCGTTCCTTGGTGCTGATGGCCAATACGCGGACCTTGCCGGCCTGGATGTATTGCATGGCATCCTGCGGCGGGAAGAACAGCATGGAAATGCGGCCACCGATCAGATCGGTCAATGCCTGCGCCGTGCCCTTGTACGGGACATGGACCATGTTGGTGCCGGACTTGTACTTCAAGACCTCGCCCGCCAGATGGGTAATGGTGCCCACGCCGGACGAACCGAACGTGACCTTGCCGGGGTTGGCCTTGGCGTAGTCGATCAGCTCCTTGACGTTCTTCGCCGGCATCGAAGGATTGACCAGCAACAGCATGGGATCCGAATAGGCCATGCTGACCGGGGCGAAATCCTCGGGCTTGTAGCCCAGGCCAGCATTGAACAGCGTATTGATGGTGAACATGCCGTTGGAGCCGAACAGCAGGGTATAGCCGTCGGCAGGCGCTGCCTTCACGCGCTGGGCAGCGATGGCGCCGGCCGCGCCGGGCAGGTTCTGCACGACGAACGGCTGCTTCAGCTCCTCTGACATCTTCTTTACGATCAAGCGCGCCATGGCATCGTTGTAGCCAGGGAAGGGCGTGTACAGATCGATGGTTCGGTTGGGAAAGTCGCTTCCCGCGGCCCTGGCCGGCGGGTAGCCCAGTGCGAATCCCATTCCCAGCAGCGCGGTGAAAGTACGTCTATTCATGTGTCTCTCCAGGCATATCCGGGCGATCGTCCGTGTCCAGGGACCCGGAAGTCGCGCCTTATCGCACGATCGCCGGAATCCCGCGGATCCCCGGTCGCGCATGTCGTCGCATTCTCAGGCAGCGAGGCGGCGTTTTTCTTCCGCGTATTCGGCGGCGTCTCCCTCGACGGTGGTGCGTAGCATGACGCGCTGATACTTCTGTGTGTCGTAGGGCGTGGCGCGGTGCAGGATGCAGCGGTTGTCCCAGACGATCAGGTCGCCCGCGCGCCAGGCATGGCTGTAGACGAAACGCGGCTGGGTCACGAAGTCGTTCAATTCCTTCAGCAAGGCACGTCCTTCTTCCAACGGCCAGCCGACGATGTGCGATGCATGCGATCCGACGAAGACGGAGCGTTTGCCGTTGACCGGATTGATGCGCGTCAAGGGCTGCTGGGATGGTGGCAGTTCATTGCGCATTTCCTCTGTCAACGCCCTAGGGTCCACCAAGCTGCGGGAATGCACCAGGCTGTGCTCGGCGTACAGGCCGGAGATCTTGCGTTTCAGGGCTTCGGGCAATTCGTCATAGGCGGCGCGGGTTGTGCAGAACTCGGTGTTGCCTCCCTCCGGAGGCACCACGCGTCCGGACAGGATCGAACACAATGACGGTATCGGCCTGTACGAACTGTCGGTGTGCCACAGGAAATTGGCCTTCTGGTGCAGCATGCGGCGGTCGTCGGGCGGGATGACCTGGTTGGTTGCGATGTCCAGATTGGATTGGCGCGCGAAATAGCTGCCGACCCCGGGATTTACCTTGGGCGTGACCTGCAGCTCGCCGAATCTACGGCTGAAGGCGATCTGGCTATCGTCGTCCAGTTGCTGGTCGCGCAGGACGATGATGGAATAGGTTTCGAAGGCGGCGCGTATCTCTGCGAAGACGGCGTCGTCGATGGCCGCGCCTGTCTGCACGCCCTGGATTTCGGCGGCGTAGAGAGGATGCAGCGGTTTGATGGCAAGTGTCATGACGGCCTCGGTTTAAAGATGTCCCGAATAGCGGAACAATGTTCCGAATAAAGGGATTAGAGACGCGGGGAATGCAAGGTGTCAATGTGCGCCGCACAACCCGGCCACGGCCGATTCAGGGTCGCAATTCGCCGCGTGCCGAGTGCGAAACGTGCTTCGATCGGGGCCAGGGTCCGCTGCTAGAATGCCGCCATGAAATCGGCAACCCCCGAGCAGGCCTCCTCGATATCTGCTTCCGCCAAGGGCGAAGCCGGTGGCACCGTGACGCGCGTGCTGGCGCTGCTCAATTGCTTCGCGGAACGTCCGGAGTGGTCCGTGACGGAGTTGGCGCAGCGCCTGGATTTGCCCAAGAGCACCGCGCACCGCTTGCTGCAGCTATGCAGGGATAACGGTTATATCGACACGCAGGCGGGCGGTGTGTATTCAGTGGGGGTGCAGTTCAGCCGCGTGGCTGCCCTGGTTGCCGCGCGCGCGCCGCTCGCACGTTTCGCTACGCCGCTGGTGCAGGATCTGGCGTCCAGGTGCCAGGAAGTGGCATTCATCGCGGAACTGGTACCGGACAAGCTGCGCATGACCTACCTGGCCATGGCGGATCCATCCGACGAATTCCACTATCACATCGAACTTCATGTACTGAAGTCTTTGTGCTGGGGCGGGTGCGGGCGCGCCATCCTGGCCTATCTGCCGCCCGCGCGCGTGGAGCAGGCCATCGCCGAAGCCGGCGACTCGCCTTCCGGCATGCCGTTCGACGAGGCGGCACTGCGCCAGGATCTACAGACCGTGCGCAAACGCGGTTACTACATTTCGCGGGCGCAACACCGGCGGACAGCGGTGGGCGTGGGCGTGCCTTTTTTCGGGCCGGACGGCACGGTAAAAGGCAGCCTGGGCCTGTCGATCCCGCTGCTGCGCTTCCGCGAAAAAATGGTGCCCGGCCTGGTTGGGCCGATGACGGAGTGCGCCAGGAAGATTACCTACTTCCTGGGCGGCAACAGCGGGCAGGGTGCTTAGGTCCAGGCTGTTGGATGGGGAACGTCACAGGGCCCCTGCACCGGAATGCTGGTGAAGTCCGCTGGCCCGACAATTTCCAGGTATTCCATGTCCGGCGAATAGTCGAACAGGAAGTGGCGGATGCCGGGGCGCTGATGCACGCAATCGCCGGCGCTGACCAGTGTTTCGCGGTCTTCGTACATGAAGCGGGCCCACCCCTTCAGCATGTACACGATGTGGAACTGCGCTTCGTGGATATGCCAGCCGGTTCCGGCCTCCGGCGCTTCGTTGGCCCTGACCAGTTGGGCGATCACCTTGCCACGCGTCGCCGCGGCGATTCCCAGGTCCCGGTAGACGAAGAAATCCCGCAAGCCTCCTGATCGAAACTCCGTATCGCCTGGCCGGACGTGTGAAAATAACGCGCCGGAATCCTGCCCTGCAGTGTCGTCTGACATGGTGTTTCTCCGCGAAGAGATGAAAATTCGAGCTACGGTCGCATCCACTTTATGAGCGGCTCGCGCCAGCGGCAATACCGTAAAACTACGTTGGCGCGGATCCAGACTGCGCGCCGCCCGTGCCCGTGCCGGAGGTCGCACGATGAGCCTGCCCGATATCGACTACAAGGACGTCCTGATGCGCGCGCCCGTAGGCATGTGCGTATCCCAGAACCGGGTCATACGGTTCGCCAACTCGGCGCTCGAAGACATGTTTGGCTTTGACGCGGGTGCGCTGGATGACGTCTCGTTCGAATTGCTTTACCCGACCGCCGCCGAGTTCACGCGCACCGGCCGCCGCCTGCTGCAGTTGCTGGGGCAGGCCGGCGCCTACTCGGACGAGCGCATCATGAAGCGCCGGGAAGGGGAGCTTTTCTGGTGCCATACCACCGGCCGATCCCTGGTATCGCAGGATCCCCTGGCTTCTGTCATCTGGGTTTTCGAGGATCTGAGCGCGAAGCGTCCGGTGGCCTCGGGCCTGACCGCCAGGGAAAGGGAGATCGCGGCACTGATCGCGGAGGGCAAGACGAGCAAGGTTATCGCCAGGCAGCTGGGACTGAGCCCACGCACGGTCGAGATGTACCGGGCCCGTCTGATGACCAAATTCGCCGCGAAGACCTCGGCCGGCCTGATCCACAAGCTGATGAGCTTTTCTGCCGCGTAGAAAACCTGCGCATCGCGGGTGTTCCAGTGATCGACAAACTTCATAACTGATATCGAAACAGCGCGTGTTCCCGATGTATGTGCCGCGCCGATAATCAAGCCCGTTATCGTGCCGGCGCGGTGCCGCCGGCCGCATCCAGAAAAACATCAGGAGACGGACGATGCATCAACGATTCAATCCCTTGCGACGCGTGCTGCTGACCGCCGCGGCGATCCTTGCCACGCTGGCGGGCGGCGCGGCGCGGGCCGA
>DATJHN010000248.1:0-2994 GCA_035493915.1 Bordetella sp. | reverse complement strand
CATTGGGAAACTTGCGATGCAGGCGCTGCTCATCCGGGCCGCCGCCGACCACGACCTTGCTGCCGGGCAGGTCCAGCGACAGGAAGGCGTCCAGGTTCTTCTCTTTGGCGACGCGGCCGACGCACAGGAAGATCGGCCGGGGCAGATCAGGGAAAGCATCGCGGGGCCCGGGCTGGAAGCGCTGCGAATCGACGCCGCGCGACCACACTTGAAGGTTTTTCAGGCCATGGCCGGCCACGATATCGCGCACCGTGGGGGTGGGCACCAGCACGCGCTGCGACGGCTTGTGAAACCACTGCATGAAGCGCCAGGGCAGCCAGGCAGGGATGCCCATCCGTGCTTCTATGTAGTCGGGGAACATGGTGTGGAAGCCCGTCGTGAAGGCCCAGCCGCGGCGCTGGGCCATACGGCGCGCCGCCAGGCCCAGCGGGCCTTCCGTCGCGATGTGCAGGGCGTCCGGTACCACATCACCCAGCAGGCGCTTCAGCTGCTTGGCCGGCTGTATGCACAGCCGCAGCTCCGGCTCCGATGGCGCGCCCACGGTGCGGGCGCCTTCGGGGCTGACGACGATGACCTCGTGTCCCCAGTCGCGAAGAAGTTTCAGCATCGTCGTCCAGGTGCGGACGACCCCGTTCACTTGCGGATGCCAGGCATCCGTAACCAGCGCGATGAGCATGGACTTTTCAGGGGGGAGCCAGGAAAGCCAATATTTGGCTCCGGGCATGTGACACCGTGGAGACAGTCATGAAAGGGGACGGCCCCGCGATGTGCTCATCTGTTGCGCCGTGGATACTTCCGCGCTTGGCGCCGCGTTCATCCCCTGCGTCGAGGGTACCCCTGCGCCTTGATGCGCTGCCAGACGACCTGCTTTTCTTCTTCGCTCATGAACACCCAGTTCGCCACTTCCATGGCGGTACGGCCGCAACCGCGGCAGACGTCGTCGAACAGGGTGGAACACACCGCCACGCAAGGAGAATCCGTGGCGGTAAAGACACGGTCGGGTTCGGCCGGGATCGGCGGACAAAGATCAGGAACTGGGTCAGGCATGCCGGGAGAATAGCACCCGCGGCCCGGCCCCTACCCCGCCGCCGCGGCTTGCCGCAAACGCATGGCCGTGACCGATTCATCCCAAAACTTGCGGGCCGGGACGATTTTCATAGTTGAACCTCCCACGTTGCTCGAATCCGCCTCACCGCATTGAGCGTCGATAGGCACGCATGGGTTCCTCGGTCACGCAGTGATATCCGCCGACGCATTCAACTGTCGCCGTCGGGCGTGTACTCAACTATCTGACGTCTGATTCTCCAAAGAAACGCAGCGCCTCTTCAGCGATCTGTTCGGGCAGCTATTCCGCCAGGTAGTGGGCGCCATCGACGGCGTGGCCCTGGACGTCCAAAGCCACGTTGCGCCACAGCGCGAGGACGTCGAAGTTGCGGCCGACGGCGCCGCGGGCGCCCCACAGGACCAGCAGCGGGCAGCGCACGCCATGGCCGGTGGCGCGGTCTTCGCGGTCGTGTTCCAGATCAATGGTGGATGAGGCGCGGTAGTCCTCGCAGATACCTACCGGCAATCCCGGCTGCGCGGCGCAGCGTTCGTATTCGGCCAGCGCGCGGGGATCGAAAATCGCCAGGCCGCCCGGGCGCCCGCCCATGATCGAACGCACGTAGAACACCGGATCGCGGCCGATCATGGTTTCCGGCATGGGCGCCGGCTGGATCAGCCAGAACCAGTGGTAGTAGGCCTGCGCGAAAGCGCGGGTGGTGTTTTCGTACATGTCCAGCGTGGGAGCGATGTCCAGCAACATCAGGCGCGTTACGCGATCGGCGTGGTCCAGTGCCAGCCGGTGCGCGACCCGGGCGCCGCGGTCATGCGCCAGCACGTTGAAGCGCTCATGGCCCAGGGCGCGCATCACCGCCGCCATGTCGGCCGCCATGGCGCGCTTGGAATGCGCCGCGTGATCCGGCGTCGCCTCCGGCTTGCCACTGTCGCCATAGCCGCGCAGATCCGCCGCGACGCAGGTGTAGCGCGCCGTCAACGAAGGCCAGACGCGATTCCACATCGCGCTGGATTGCGGATGTCCGTGCAGCATCAGCAAAGGCGGCCCCTCGCCCGCCACGCGCACGGCGATATGCGTGCCGTTGACTTCGAGCCGGCGCACCGGCACGTCGAAAAATGATGTCATCCTGATCCTCCCAGCCCGTCGACTGCATCGCCTTAAGGCGATCCGGCGGCAAAAAAAAACCGCGAACATTGTCGCGGCATCGTAGTCGACACGGCGCCGGCAGGGGAATCCCCCTCCGACGCCGGCATCAATCACGCGGCTTTCTTCAGCACGGCAACCTTATCGGTGGCTTCCCACGTGAACTCGGGCTCCGAACGGCCGAAGTGGCCATAGGCGGCGGTCTTCGAGTAGATCGGACGCAGCAGGTCCAGCATGTTGACGATGCCCTTCGGACGCAGGTCGAAGTGCTCGCGTACCAGCTTGGCCAGTTGCTCGTCGGGGATCACGCCGGTGCCGGCGGTGTACACCGTGATGTTGATCGGCTCGGCCACGCCGATGGCGTAGCTGACCTGGACTTCGCACTGCTTGGCCAGGCCGGCAGCGACGATGTTCTTGGCCACGTAGCGCGCGCCGTAGGCAGCCGAACGGTCGACCTTGGACGGATCCTTGCCCGAGAACGCGCCGCCGCCGTGACGGCAGGCACCGCCGTAGGTGTCGACGATGATCTTGCGGCCGGTCAGGCCGAAATCGCCCTGCGGGCCGCCGATGACGAAGCGGCCGGTGGGGTTGACCAGGAACTTGGTCTTGGGCGTGATCAGGCCGGCCGGGAAGGTCGGCTTGATGATGTCCTAGATGACGGCTTCGCGGATGGTTTCCTGCGACACTTCCGGCGCGTGCTGGGTCGACAGCACCACGGTGTCCACTTCGACCGGACGGCCGTCGACATAGCGGAAGGTCACTTGCGACTTGGCGTCGGGACGCAGCCACGGCAG
>DATJHN010000247.1:0-3540 GCA_035493915.1 Bordetella sp. | reverse complement strand
GGCACAGGAAGCCAACCGCACGCTGACCGTGCTGGCTTGCGTGGCGGGCGGCTGCGGCGTGGGTCTGTTGCCCAGCTGGATACGCTCGCTGGATTTTCGCGGGGTGCGCTTCTGCCAGGTGGCCGATGGACAGGACTTGCCCAGCTTCGACCTGAGCGCCATCTGGCCGGCACGCTCGGTGCCCACCCTGGCCGACCTGTTCGCCAGCCTGGACCTGAGTGCCGAACGAGGGGCGTGATCGCCCTGGGGATGGGCCGGATGGCGGCGCCGGTTCTTTTGCGCCATAGTGGCAGCCGCCGCCGCGACGGAACCTGGCATCGCTCATGCTCAACACCGCTCTGAAGTATTTCCTGGAAGTCGTAAACAACGGATCGCTGACGGTCGCCGCGCAGGCGCTGCACGTGGCGCCCTCGGCGGTCAGCCGCATGATCCGCAAACTGGAAGCCGAGTACGACACCGTGCTGTTCGACCGCAACGCGCGGGGAATGGTGTTGACGGAATCCGGCCAATTGCTGGCCGCCTATGCGCGGCGCGCCCATCTGGATGCGGAACGTGCGCGCTCCGACGTGCGCGACCTGAGCCAGGTCGGCCAGCGTCTGTTAAAGATTTCGGCGAACCAGGCTTTCGGCCGCGAACTGCTGCCACGCCTGATTGGCGAGTTCCGCAAAACGGAACCCAGCGTGCATTTCCAGCTGGACATCCTGCAGTCAGAGGAAATCAATCGCCGCGTGCGCGAAGGCAAGGACGATATCGGCGTGAGCTACAGCCTGTCCGCGCCCGAAGGCGTGCAGATCCAGCACGTCGGCATCCTGCCGGTCTGCGCGGTGATGCCGCCGCATCACCCGCTGGCGCGGCGCGACACCATCTCCATGCAGGAGATCGCCGACTATCCCGTTGCCCTGATGGGACATGGCAGCACCATCCGTTTCATCGTCGACCTGTGCTGCATGCATGAAGGCATCGAGCTGAACGTGGTGATGACCAGCAACAATATGGGCGCGCTGCAGAATCTCAGCCGCACCTACGGGCCTATCATCTTCGGCAGCCGGCTGACGGTACTCGCCGGCATACAGCGCGGCGAACTGGTGGCCCTGCCCGTGACCAACACCGGCCTGCATCAGCGGCACTTCCATATCCAGACCATGCTGGGACGGGAACTGCCGCCCAGCGTCACGCGTATCGTGCAGGCCATCGTGCACGAGGTAACGCTGGCGGCGTAGCGGGAGCATCGCGGCAGCAACAGCGGCACGCCGCCACCTGCTCTATTTGATATCAGCCGCCCAATCCGGCTCGCGCCAGCTCACGTCGGTATCCAGCGGCCACACGGGGCGCGGCAGACGGCGGAAGTTCATGCGCTTCAGATTCGGCGTGGTCAGGCCCGGGCTGTCGACGTCGTGGATGCGATCCGGACTGAAGAATTCGTCGAAGCCCGCGCGGTAATGGCCGCGGCTCTTGACGATCAGGTTCTTGACCGTGGCGATATCGATGCCGTGCATTTCGACGATGCGCGGTTCGCACAACTGGCGGCGCAAGCTGCCCACGATGACGCGCAGGCCCGACCCTTCCAGCTCCAGCAGCGCGCTGGGGCCCAGGGAAAACTTGCGGCCGCGCATGACGCCGCGGCGTCCCAGGCCTTCGCCGTCGGTCAACCGCAGCACCTTGGCGCGCGCCTGGAAACGCTTGGAATACTCCGATTCCTGGGCATTGAACACGGCATCGAAGGCGGCGCCTTCGCCCAGCGCATGCGCCTGTGCGGCCAGTTCCGGGTCGACGAACACGCCCAGCACGGTACCCGGGATGCGCGCCTGATGAAACGCCGCCAACATCCACGAGGTGTTGCCGCGGCCGCCACCGCCTGGGTTGTCGGCCACGTCCGCGAACAGCAGCGGCACGGTGGACGCACCCGCCACGGCCACCGCGCGCTCCACATCGATCATGTCGGGCACGTAGCGATGGCGATCGCTCCAGGCCGCGCGCGCCAGGGTCAGCGCCGTGCGCCGCGCCGCCGCCAGATCGCCGCGCGCGGTCACGGTGATGGTCAATCCGCACTTGGGGATATCGGCAAAGACGAAACCGCCCACCACCGACACATTGGCGATCGGCCCCTGCCCCGCCGGCGACATACAGGCTTGCGCCTGCGCGATCAGATCGGCGTAAGGGCCCGCGCTCGTCAGCAGCGTGACCGACGGCGGCGTCAGCGGCAGGCGGATATACGCGGTGGCGGTCTTCACGCCGCCCAGCATCTCGTGCAGAAGATCGGCCGCCTCGGCCGCGCATTCGCGCTGGTCTACGTGCGGATTGGTGCGATAGGCGATCAGCCCATCCAGGGCATCGACGGTGCGCGCCGACACATTGGCATGCAGGTCGTGGGTGGCGACGATGGGCACGTCCTTGCCCACCATGCCGCGCAGCAGGGTGGCCAGTTCGGCTTCGGTATCGTCTTCGTTTTCCGCCGATGAAGCGCCATGGTTGGCGATGTAGATGGCATCGACCGGCAGCACGGCCTGCAGGCGCTCACGCGCTTCGCGCAGGAAGGTGGACCACACGGATGCGCTGGCCGGGCCGCCCGGCGGCGCGCCGATGACGATCAGCGGCAGCGGCTGCCACGGCCCCAGTGCGTCCATGCGCTCGTAGAAGCCGGGCAGTTCGCTGGGCAAGTGGCTGACCTGCCGCGCCAGCGTGCTGATGCGATCGCCCTCTTCCCAGCATTGGGCACGGAAATCGACTTCGGCCGACACCGGCGCGAAAGCGTTGGACTCAAGATGAAAACCAAGTATCGCGACACGTGGACCGGTTGTTGCGCTCATGATCGGTTCCTTGCTGTGTTAACAGGCGCTAGGCTTTGTGGACCGTATAGAACAGCGGCAGCTGCGGCTGGAATTCCTTCCACTCCGAAGCGATGGCGCTGACCTGGTAGCTGGCGCCCAGCGGGATATAGGGCACGTCCTCGATGACCTGCAGCTGGATCTGCTCGCAGATTTTCTTCTGCGTCGCCAGGTCGGCCGCGTTGAACCAGTCCTGCCGCAGCTGTTCCAGCTTGGGACTATCGGGCCATCCCCACCAGGCCGCCTTGCCGTTGCCGCGCAGGGCCAGATGGCCGGCCGGATCCAGGTTGTTGGGACCGGTCAGGCCGGTGAAGGCAACGTTCCAACCGCCCTTGGAAGGCGCGTCCTGGTTGTTGCGCCGCTGCACCGCCGTGCCCCAGTCCATGGTCTGCACGTCGACATTCAGGCCGATGCGCTTGAACAGATCGGCGGTGACCAGCGCCGCGGCATGATAGGCGGGGAAATCGGCGGGATCGATCAGCACGATGGACTCGCCCTTGTAGCCCGCCGCCTTGATGGCCGCGCGCACCTTGTCCAGGTCGCGCTTGCCGGTCAGCTTGTCCATGCCCGCCTCGGTCGCCATGGGCGTGCCTTCGACGAACACGCCCATGTGGTCGCTCCAGTATTCCTTGAACTCCGTGCCGTTGATGGCCGTCATGTAATCGGTCTGGTTGATCGATGCCAGCACGGCGCGGCGCATCAGCACGTTGTTGAA
>DATJHN010000246.1:0-6640 GCA_035493915.1 Bordetella sp. | reverse complement strand
TCGATGGCCCAGGTTCCCTGGAACAGGGCGACGCCGGTGCTGCGCGCCGGATTGACGGAAGTATTCGTCACCGGAATGCTGATCAGGTGGATCAGCGTCAGGCACAGGCCGATGGCCAAGGGCGCGAAGCCGGCGGGCGCGCGCTTGTCGGTTACGCCATGGATGACAATCAGGAAGAACGCCGTCAGCACGAATTCAGAAACCATGCAGGCCAGCAGGGTGTAACCGCCCGGCGAATGCGCGCCGTAGCCGTTGGACGCGAAGCCAGCGGTCGAATCGAAGCCAGCCTTGCCACTGGCGATGACATACAGCACGGCGCCGGCGACGATGCCGCCCACCACCTGGGACACGACATAGGGCAGGACGTCCTTGGACGGAATCCGGCCGCCGGCCCACAAGCCCACGGTAACCGCCGGATTGAAATGGCCGCCGGAGATATGGCCGACCGCATAGGCCATGGTGACGACCGTCAGGCCGAACGCCAGCGCCACGCCTGCGAAGCCGATGCCCAGTTGCGGAAACGCCGCCGCCAGGACGGCTGAACCGCAGCCCCCCAATACGAGCCAAAAGGTACCCAGGAACTCCGCCAAACACCGCTTGCCCATTGTTCTCTCCTTGAGAAGGCTGCCCGGCCGCCGAATTCGGGTGAGATGTGCGGCGGCCCGGATAAGTCACGACAGCCAGGCTGTCGCTCCAACTACCCATTGCTGCGCGATGCCGGGGGTGGCCGCTGCCGCCCACGAGCGGTGCCATGCTATCCGTCCCGAAACAACAAGGCAACGTAACAGCAGAGCAAAGAGCGGGATGTACATAAACGGCAAGGAATTGTAGTGGCGCGCGGGCGCTGGAAGCGGTTCTTCGGACTGGTTCTGAAGGGTGACACGGTGACGGTGCAATAATTGAACTCTTGCCTGGAGAATGCCTTGAACCGCCTGGATGACCCCCTACACGACCGTGAAATCGGCAGTACTGATTCCACGCTGGATACGACCCGCATCGACGATGTGCGCATCGGCGCTGTACGCCCGCTGATTTCCCCTGCCCTGCTGCTGGATGAGCTGCCCGTTTCGCCCGCGATCCAGGACCTGGTGGAGCGCACGCGTGCGTCGATCGCCGACGTGCTGCACGGACGCGACGACCGCCTCGTCGTGGTGGTGGGGCCGTGTTCGATCCACGATCACGACCAGGCCATGGATTACGCGCGCCTGCTGAAGGCCGCCGCCGACGAGCTGAGCGAAGACCTGGTTGTCGTCATGCGCGTGTATTTTGAAAAGCCGCGCACGACGGTGGGCTGGAAGGGGTACATCAACGACCCGCGCCTGGATGGCAGCTATCGGATCAACGAAGGACTGCGGCGCGCGCGCGAACTGCTGCTGGACATCGCCGGGCTGGGGCTGCCCACGGGGACGGAATTCCTGGATCTGCTTAGCCCGCAGTTCATCGCGGACCTGATCGCCTGGGGCGCGATCGGCGCGCGCACCACCGAAAGCCAGAGCCACCGCCAGCTGTCGTCGGGCCTGAGCTGTCCGCTGGGATTCAAGAACGGTACCGATGGCGGCGTACAGATCGCGGCGGACGCCATCGTCGCGGCGCGTGCGAAGCATGCCTTCATGGGCATGACGAAAATGGGCATGGCCGCGATTTTCGAAACGCGCGGCAATGACGATACGCACGTCATCCTGCGCGGTGGCAAACAGGGCACCAATTACGATGCGGCCAGCATAGCCGCCTGCTGTGAAATCCTGAAGCGCGCGGGTTTGCGCGAGCAGGTCATGGTGGATTGCTCGCACGCCAACTCGAACAAATCGCATAGCCGGCAGGTCGATGTAGCCGCGGATATCGGCCAGCAGATCGCCGGCGGCGACAAGCGCATTGCCGGGGTGATGATCGAAAGCCATCTCGAGGAAGGCCGGCAGGATCTTAAGCCGGGCGTGCCGCTGCGGCGTGGTGTGTCCATTACGGATGCATGCCTGGGCTGGGGACAGACTGAACCGGTACTGCGACAGCTGGCGGAGTCGGTGCGGCGGCGGCGCGCGATGGCTGGCTGAAAGACAAATACCAGCGCTCCGGCCGCACAATCTTTGTGGCTGGCGCGTACCACAGGCGCCGTGCGCCCAGATTGACAGTTTTTCTACAGCTTCCGGGCGTATGCTGGCCGGCATCGGAAACCTTGCCAGGAAAAACCGCCATGCTGACCCCTACCTCCGCCCGCATGCTCGCCGACTACAAGCGTTGGGCGAACCGCGAAACCTTCGCCATCGTGATGGCGCTGCCGTCCGAGGAAATCTACAAGGACCGGGTTTCGCTGTTCAAGAGTTTTGCCCTGTCGCTGAACCATACCTATGTCGTCGACCTGATCTGGCAGGCCCATATCGAAGGACGCGAACATGGGATAGCTGCGCTGAATACCGCCACCCATCCCCGCATCGAGGATCTGTGGTCGGCGCAGCAGGAAATGGACGAGTGGTATATCGCCTGGGCCGCCGCGCAAACGGAAACCTCACTGGCGCGCGAAAAGGATTTCACGCTGATCGGCGGCAATTCGGGACGCATGTCGCAAGGCGAGATCCTGATGCACGTCGTCACTCACAACAGCTATCACCGCGGCTTCGTGTCCGATCTGCTGACGCAGATGTCGGCGCCGCGGCCCAGCGTGGATCTGCCCGTCTACAAGCGCAAGCTGGCCGAAGGCGCCATCCACGCGTAACCCGCGGCGCTTTGCATCGTTGACGCCGGATGACATCGCCGGCGCCGGCGGAACATCTCCCTCCTGACTGATTCATACGGCCCTTTTTGTCTCCCGAAGGGCCCCATCACACCCAACTATGTCATATATATGATTTGATTGACATGGATGAAATTCGAAAATAAGATCGTCGGCATGATCAACAGCAGGCACGGCGGCAGGATGCGTTCGACCGTGCCGCCACCAGGAGGAAACTCATGATTCATGCCGTATTGCACGACGCAAAGGACACGGTTGCCGTGGCCGTGGTGGAAGGCATCACCGCGGGCACCGATCTGAATGCCTGGATCATGGATGAAGACAAGATCATCCAGGTCAAGGCCAGGCAGGACATTCCCATCGGGCACAAAGTCGCGCTTAAGGACATGAAGACCGGCGATACCGTCTTCAAGTACGGCGTCGACATCGGCAAGGTCGTGGCCGATATCCAGGCGGGCCAGCACGCGCACGTCCACAACATCAAGACCAAGCGCTGGTAAGAGGCTGTTCTTCCGGCCACACGCCGCAAGCGGTTACCTGAAAGACGCCCGCTCGGCGGCTGCTATTGCCCCCAATCAACGCCTGCCCAAGGAAACATCCATGGCTGTCATTTCCGCATCCACCACCTTCCGCGGCTATCGCCGCGACAACGGCCGCGTCGGCGTACGCAATCACGTCATCGTGCTGCCCGTGGACGATATTTCGAATGCCGCCGCCGAAGCGGTGGCCAACAACATCAAGGGCACGATGGCCCTGCCCCATCCCTACGGCCGGCTGCAGTTCGGCGAAGACCTGGAACTGCATTTCCGCACGCTGATCGGCACGGGCTGCAATCCCAACGTGGCGGCCGTGGTCGTGATCGGCATCGAAGACGGATGGACCAAGCGCATCGTCGATGCCATCGCCAAGACCGGCAAGCCGGTGGCGGGGTTTTCCATCGAACTGCACGGTGACCACGACACCATCATGCGCGCGTCGAAAGCCGCCAAGGAATTCGTGCACTACGCCACCGCCCTGCAACGCACCGAGTGCCCCATCAGCGACCTGTGGGTGTCGACCAAGTGCGGCGAATCGGATACGACGTCCGGCTGTGGCGCCAACCCCACCGTTGGCAATGCCTTCGATAAGCTGTATCCGCTGGGCACCACGCTGGTGTTCGGCGAAACCTCCGAAATAACGGGCGGCGAACACATCGTGGCCGAGCGCTGCGCCAACGACAAGGTGCGCGAACGCTTCATGTTCATGTTCGACCGCTACCAGGCCATGATCGACCGCTGGAAAACCAGCGATCTGTCGGAATCGCAGCCCACCAAGGGGAATATCGCCGGCGGCCTGACGACCATCGAAGAAAAGGCGATGGGCAACATCCAGAAGATCGGCAAGAAATGCAAGGTCGACGGCGTGATCGACAAGGCCGAGATTCCCGATCACCCGGGCCTGTGGTTCATGGACTCGTCGTCGGCGGCCGCCGAAATGGTCACGCTGTGCGCGGCCTCCGGCTATGCCGTCCACTTCTTCCCCACCGGCCAGGGCAACGTGATCGGCAACCCGATCCTGCCGGTGATCAAGATCTGCGCGAACCCGCGCACGGTGCGCACCATGGGCGAGCACGTGGACGTCGATACCTCGGCCCTGCTGCAACGGGAAATCGACCTGGACCAGGCCGGCGACAAGCTGCTGGAATGCATGCTCGCGACCGTCAACGGCCGCTGGACCGCGGCCGAGGCGCTGGGCCATCGCGAATTCGTACTGACGCGCCTGTTCGAAAGCGCCTGACGATCCGCCCGCCGGCCATGCATCGGCCGGCATTCCAAGGCATACCGGCCCGCAGATAGCCGGGTGCCGCCACGCCTGCCGGGATGCCCGCGCGCCCGGCGGCGTTCCCCCCTGATCGGAGGAGACACCCTATGAAACGCGTATCCACGGATGTGCCGGCTTCGGCTGCCCGTCGTTCCACCCTGGTCGCGCTCGGCGCCGCTGGCCTGACCTTGATCACGCCGTTTTCGAAGGCCTGGGCGCAAGGCGACAAGTGGCCGTCCAAGCCCATCAACTATGTCGTCCCCTTCCCGCCCGGCGGCCTGACCGACGTGGCGGCGCGGCAGACCGCCAAGGCGGTGTCGGCGGCGGAGGGCTGGAATGTGGTCGTCGAAAACAAGCCGGGCGGCAGCGCGAATATCGGCGCGGCCTTCGTTTCGCGGGCCGAACCCGATGGATATACCTGGCTTGCCATGACGATGTCGCACGCCGCCAATGCGACGCTGTTCAAGGACAAGGCGGGTTATGACTTGATGAAGGACCTGGTGCCGCTGGCCCAGCTGGCGTCATCGTCCATGATGATCGTGGTCAACCCCAAGAGCGATATCAAGACGCTGGCCGACCTGACAAAAGCCGCCAAGGCCAAGCCGGGCGGCTTGTCCGCCGGTTCCAGCGGCAACGGCACGCCGCCGCATCTGACGCTGGCGCTGTACCAGCAGTTGACCGATACCAAGCTGCTGCATGTTCCCTACAAGGGCGGCGCACCCTCGCTGACCGACCTGATCGGCGGCCAATTGGACGTCATTTTTTCCAATTACCCGGAATCGCTGGCTTATGTGAAGGGCGGCCAGCTGCGTGCGCTGGCGGTATCCACCAAAGAGCGCAGCCCGGATCTGCCCGACGTGCCGACCGTGGCGGAAGCCGGTTTGCCGGACCTGATCGTCGAGAACTTTACCGGCGTCATGGGGCCTGCGCATATGGATCCGAAGCTGGTCGAGCGCATCGGCAAGGCCATCGAAAAGCAGATGAAACAACCGGAGATGCAGAAGACCCTGGTTCAGCTGGGCTTCATTCCGCGAGCGCGCGGGCCGGAAGAATTCAAGCAATACCTGGCAAGCGAGGTCGCGCGCTGGGCCAGGACCATCAAGCAGGCGAACATCCAGGTCGGATAAGCCGCCACGCCTCTTTCAACAGCAAATTCGCGAGCGAGCCGACTTATGCACATCGTTATCTCCGAATTCATGGACACAGGGGCCGTGGACCTGCTGCGGCGCGACTTCCAGGTGCTGTACGAGCCCGATCTGGTGGACCGGCGCGCCGATCTGCTGAAGGCGGTCGCCAACACCGACGCCCTGATCGTCCGCAACCGCACCAAGGTGGACGGCGCGGTGCTGGCTGCCGGCGGCATGCTTAAAGCCGTGGGCCGCCTGGGTGTGGGCCTGGACAATATCGATGTGGCGGCCTGCCGTGAACGCGGCATCCACGTTTTGCCCGCGACCGGCGCCAACGCGCGCGCGGTGGCGGAATACGTGGTGGCCAGCGTGCTGGCCCTGACGCGTGGCGTGTATCACAACAGCGGCCAGGTGGCGCAAGGCGCCTGGCCGCGCACGGCAATGTCCAATGGGCGCGAAGTCAATGGCCGCACGCTGGGCATCGTCGGTTTCGGCGGCATCGGCCGCATAACGGCGCGGCTGGCGCAGGGCCTGGACATGCAGGTCGTGGCGCACGATCCCATGCTGGCCGATGGCGATCCGGTGTGGCGGGAGACGGGCGTGAAGCCCGCCGGCCTGGCGAGCCTGCTGGCACAGGCGGATGCGGTAACGCTGCATATCCCGCTGACCGACGGCACGCGCAATCTGTTCGACGCGGAGCGCATCGCCGCGATGAAGGATGGCGCCGTGCTGGTCAATACCGCGCGCGGCGGCATCGTCGACGAAGCGGCGTTGGCGCGAGCCCTGCGCGACGGCAAGCTGGGTGGCGCGGCCATCGATGTGTTCGGCCACGAGCCCCTGCCCGCGGGCAGTCCGCTGAGCAGCGCACCCAATCTCATCTTGACGCCGCATGTGGCGGGACTGAGCGAAGAGGCCAATACCCGGGTCTCGGACATGGTCGCGCAGCGCGTGGCGGACGTACTCAAGCAAGGCTGATGCAGCCGCAAAG
>DATJHN010000245.1:0-9477 GCA_035493915.1 Bordetella sp. | reverse complement strand
CCCATGGCGCAGTCCGGGAAAGTCAAGGCGCTGGCCGTCACCAGCCTGCAGCCGCTGGGCGCCCTGCCCGGCACGCCGACGCTGGACCAGTCGGGGTTGAAGGGCTATGAATCGCTGTCCTGGACAGGCATCCTGGCGCCGAAGAATACGCCACCCGAAGTCATCGCCAAGCTCAATGCCACGCTGAACGGCATCCTGGCCGACCAGGCGGTGCAGCAAAAGATGGCCGAACTGGGCGCGCAGACCACCGGCGGTTCACCCCAGGATTTCGCTACGCACATCCAGGCCGAACGGACTAAGTGGGGCAAGCTGGTCAAGGACGCCGGCATCGTCGCCAACTGAATGACGCTCCCGGCGGGAGGACTGCATTTTCTTCTGCCGAGGACCGACGCCCCGCTTCCTTCCGGGCCAGGACGGTATGGCCACCCCCGCCGGCCTGGCACCATCTGCGATATCAACGTATTTAGAACCATTTTGTCTTTGCTGGAAATATTTCGCCGCCATGCCTATACTCCGCGTCTTTACGCGTGAGGCCTTCATGTCCCTTTCCTTGCTTCCTGGCAAGTCTGGCGCGGCGGCGCGCCTGGTTTCGTTGTGTGCGGTGCTGTTGGCACTGGGCGGCTGTATGTCCGTGCCAATCACGCCTACCAGCTTCACACCCGCCGCCGATGCGGCCACGGCCAAGCCCGTGCAGTTGCCCCGTCCGGTAGTAGTACTGCTACCGAACGAAACCAGCGTGACGCTGCAGGGCGGCACGCAATGGATACAGGCGGGAAGCATTCCGCAGGGGCAGGTCTATCGCAAGGCCAGCGGCACCCTCCTGGTCGACGCGCAGCGCCTGCGCGAGTCCTACCTGGTCGTGGCCAACAATGCGCTGACCGGCTTTTATTTCCCGGGCGAATCGGCCTTTTCGCCTGCCGCCTTTCCTGTACAGCTGAACCTGGAGCAAGCGCAATGAGCTCGGCACGACGTATCTCGGCCTGGATATTCGGACTATTGCTGACCGTGCTGCTGGCCGCCTGCGCCGGCCCCCGCTATACGCAGATGGCCAATAGCATGCCGCCGATCCCGGCCGGACAAGGACGGATCGTGTTCTATACACCCCTGGGCTCCGCTGCCGGCCCGTCGGGACAGCCCAGAATTCACCTGAACAAAGAGGTGGTCGGCCGCGCCAAATCCGGTGGCTTCTTCTACGTCGACCGCCCGGCGGGCAGCTATGTCATAACCGATAGAAGTTGGACGAGCGACGGTCTGAGCTTCATGCTGAATCCCGGCGAAACGCGCTATGTCCGCTTTGCAGGCTCCAGCCTGGGCAGCACCGGCGCCGGCAAGTTGGATATCGAGCTGGTCGATTCGCCCAGCGAAGCGCAGCGGGACCTGCTATCGCTGCGCTACTTCGGCGGCACGCCGGCCGTACAGTCGGCAGCCCAAGTGCGCTAGCCTGGGTCTGACCCCTTCGAGACAGGGCGCCCACGGGCGCCCTTCTGTTTTGCTGCGCCGCGTCATTCACGTTTTCCATTCGTGCGCCGTGGCAACGTGCCGCCAGGGCACTTGATTGTGCGTTTTTATCAATTGCCTTGTGCGCGTTTGGAACATTATCCTCACGCATACCCCAGTCCGAACTCCATGAAAAACTCCATGCAGACCCCGCAGCCTTCCCGCCTGGGCGGACACATTCTTGTCGATCAACTTGCCGCCCACGGCGTCAAGCACGTTTTCTGCGTCCCCGGCGAAAGTTACCTGGCGGTGCTGGACGGCCTGCACGATGCCAACATAAACGTCACCGTGTGCCGCCAGGAAGGCGGCGCGGCGATGATGGCCGACGCCCATGGCAAGCTGACGGGAGAACCCGGCATCTGCATGGTCACGCGCGGTCCCGGCGCATCCAATGCGATGGCCGGCATCCACATCGCCATGCAGGATTCGACGCCGCTGATCCTGTTCGTCGGCCAGATCGAGCTCGGCATGCGCGAACGCGAAGCCTTCCAGGAAATGGACTATCGCGCGGTCTTCGGCACGCAGGCCAAGTGGGTCACCGAAATCGATCAAGTCGAACGCATCCCCGAACTGATATCGCGCGCATTCCATGTGGCGACGTCGGGACGGCCCGGTCCCGTGGTCATCGCCCTGCCGGAAGACATGCTGGTGGAAACGGCCGAAGTCGCCGACGCGCCGCATTACGAAGTCATCGACAGCGCGCCGGCGCCCGCGCAGCTGGCCGAGCTGGAAACCCTGCTGAAATCCGCGCGCGCGCCCATCGCCATCCTGGCCGGTACGCGCTGGGATGCGGATGCGGTAAATCGCTTCGCCGACTTCGCCGTGCGCTTCCAGCTACCGGTTGCCGTCTCTTTCCGGCGCCAGATGCTGTTCCCGGCCGATCATCCCTGTTTCGCGGGCGATGTCGGCATCGGCCTGAACCCGGCCCTGCTCAAGCGCGTGCAGGATGCCGACCTGGTCCTGCTGGTGGGCGGCCGCATGTCGGAAATGCCGAGCCAGTCCTACACGCTGTTCGATATTCCCGTACCCAAACAAAAACTGATCCACGTGCATCCCGACAGCGGCGAATTGAACCGCGTCTATCGCGCAACGCTGGCCATCAACGCATCGCCCATCGCCTTCACCCAGGCGCTGGCCAAGCTGCAGCCGGGCGGCGCGCCCGGCTGGCCGCAAGAGACGCAAGCGGCACACAAGGCATATCTGTCGTGGAGCGATCCGGCGTCCGTCAAAACGCAAGGCGCGCTGCAAATGGGTGCCGTCATGCAGACCCTGCGCGAAACCCTGCCGCCCGATGCGATCATGACCAACGGCGCCGGCAACTACGCCACCTGGCTGCATCGCTTCCACCGCTTCCAGCGCTACGGTACGCAATTGGCGCCCACTTCCGGATCCATGGGCTATGGCCTGCCGGCCGCCGTCGGCGCCAAGCGCGTTTATCCCGGCCGCACGGTGGTATGCCTGGCCGGCGACGGCTGCTTCATGATGCATGGCCAGGAGTTCGCGACGGCCGTGCAATACGACCTGCCCATCCTGGTGCTGATCATCGACAACGGCATGTACGGAACCATCCGCATGCACCAGGAACGGCATTATCCGGGCCGCATTTCCGCCACGGAATTGCGCAATCCGGATTTCGCCGCCTATGCCCGCGCCTTCGGCGGCCATGGGGAACGCGTGGAAGCGACGGAACAATTCGCGCCCGCCCTGGAGCGCGCGCTGGCCAGCGGCAAGCCGGCCATCGTGCATTGCCTGATCGATCCCGAGGTGATCACGCCGACCACCACGCTGGAGAAAATCCGCGAGACGGCGCTGAAAGCAAAAAATTAATAGGAGATTTGCATGTCATCCAATCCCTCATTCCACTGGCAGGACCCGCTGCTGCTCGACGGCCAGCTTACCGACGACGAACGCATGGTGCGCGACGCCGCGGCCGCCTACGCGCAGGACAAGCTGGCCCCGCGCGTGCTCGAAGCCTTCCGCCACGAAAAAACCGATCCCGCCATCTTCCGCGAGATGGGCGAGCTGGGCCTGCTGGGCCCCACCATCCCCACCGAATACGGCGGCGCCGGCCTGAACTACGTTTGCTATGGACTGATCGCGCGCGAAGTAGAACGCGTCGACTCCGGCTACCGTTCGATGATGAGCGTGCAGTCCTCGCTGGTCATGGTGCCGATCAACGAATTCGGCAGCGAAGAACAAAAGCAAAAATACCTGCCGAAACTGGCGAGCGGCGAATGGATAGGCTGCTTCGGCCTGACCGAACCGAATCACGGATCGGACCCGGGCAGCATGGAAACCCGCGCGGTCAAGAACGGCAACAGCTACAAGCTGTCGGGCAGCAAAATGTGGATCAGCAATTCACCGATTGCCGACGTGTTCCTGGTCTGGGCCAAGTGCGTGGGCGGCGATGACGACGGCAAGATCCGCGGCTTTATTTTGGAAAAAGGCATGAAGGGCCTGTCCGCGCCCGCCATTCACGGCAAGGTCGGGCTGCGCGCGTCCATCACCGGCGAAGTCGTCATGGACGAAGTCGAAATACCGGCCACGCAGATGCTGCCCACGGTCAGCGGCCTGAAGGGACCATTCACCTGCTTGAATTCGGCGCGTTACGGCATCGCCTGGGGCGCGCTGGGCGCTGCGGAATTCTGCTGGCATACCGCGCGGCAGTACACGATGGACCGCAAGCAGTTCGGCCGTCCGCTGGCGGCCAACCAGCTGATTCAGAAAAAGCTCGCCGACATGCAGACCGAAATTACGCTGGGCCTGCAAGGCTGCCTGCGGCTGGGCCGCATGAAGGATGAAGGCACGGCGGCGGTGGAAATCACTTCCATCATGAAACGCAATTCCTGCGGTAAATCGCTGGATGTGGCGCGCATGGCGCGCGACATGATGGGTGGCAACGGGATCTCCGACGAGTTCGGCGTCGCGCGACATCTGGTCAACCTGGAAGTGGTCAATACCTATGAAGGCACGCATGACGTGCATGCACTGATTCTGGGCCGCGCGCAGACGGGGATACAAGCGTTTTGTTGAAAACTCACGCAGGTAGCGCATAGGGCCAAATCAACCCCTTTGCGGCATTTCGCGTTACACGTTATTGCTCCAGCCGTTCGCCTGAAGCGTCCCATACTTTCTCCAGTGCCGCGAGCCGACATCTGCTCGCGGGTCGTCCACCTCACTGGGGATTCACATGGCAAACAACATCACGATTACTTCGTCGAACGGCAGCAACATCTATTCGTATATAACCAGCAGCGAGCAACAGGGCGTCACGTTGGACCTGACACTCGCGGGTGCCGCCGGGGACGTCAATAACCAACCCTTCACTGCAACGTTGAAGGACCAGAATGGTCTTCCGGCCGGCGCGGTCGACCTGGGCAATGGCGGCGTAACGGACAGCGGAGGCAAGATCTCCGCGACGATTATCGCGAGCGAGACCGATAGTCTCAATCTGACGCTGATCAACACCAACACAAACGCGACTGGAGTCCTGCCCGTCGCCGCGGTTTGCTTCACCGAAATCATTTTGACGGTGCCAAAGCCGCCGTATTACCTCGGCGATCAAGACCAATCGGCCGGCGTCCAGCTACAAGCGAACATTGTCCAGACCGATGGCACTGTGCAACCGACCAACCTCCAACTGACCTGGGCAGCCGTGCCGGGGGATGCGGAATCCGACAAATTCATGGGGACGACCCCCGTCACCAACACGACGTCGGGCAACGTCAACAGCTTTATGTTCACGACGCAGGGCTATCGCAAAACGGACGTGGAAAACAGCAAGGACGGGGGAATCAACGTCCAACTGACCGTCGGTGGCCAGAACGTCGGCGTCACGCTCGACCTGCTTGTACCTTTCCTGTGGCTGGAAATGCCCACGCTCCAGTATCTGAACGGAACAACGACAACAATCGACGATTCGATCTACCGGCTTTTCAAAAAAGACGGCATACCATTCAAGATCTATGTGCCTACCGACTTGGTCCCCGAGAGCGATAACTACGCGGTCCTGGTAGCGCGGCCTCGAGACTCTTTCGGCAACCCCGGCAATGATTATTTTGCGTTGGGCACGGTGGAGTTGGACCCCAAATTGGGCGGCACCCATACAGTCATACGCGCGGATGTCACCGAGCCGTTCTTTCAGCTGCTCCGCGTCAAATTCGACCTGATGTATCAAGTCTTTAAAGGCGATACGGTACAAAACTGGTCCATACCCAACCTCATGACGCTGGTGCTTAGCGGGGTCGATGCCACACAGCCAAGTCCGAACCTTGCCGCGCCGACCGCGCAACCGGCCGCGTATTTGCTGGCGGACTACCAGGCGAATACCGAGGTGGTCGTAACCGCCCATCTCAACGGCGGTCAGCAGATGAGTGTGAAAGACTACATACAAATAGTTTTGAAGCTCACCGGGAACGTGTTCTCCAACCAAGGACAAGTCGTATATCGGTCGCTATTCAAGTATGAAATCAAGGCCGACGACCTTGTCAACCAGAAGGTCGTCTTCAAGAGGACGTTCGGTACCCTGAAGGGTTTTCTACCATTCGAATTGGCCAACATCGACGGCTCCGACGGAGAGCTGTACATGTACTACTGGCCCGCCAATGCGAATTCTGCCCTGACCACTGTGCCGGCTCCGGCACAGTCGCCCTCGACACCGTTCTATGTCGACACGGTTCCGCCGCACGAGAAGACCGGCAAGGGTGGCAAGGCCGGCAGCGCCGGAGCGTAGGCAAATCCACACGACAATGCCGCCCGCCGCGAAGGTGGGCGGCACGGATGATCTCGCGCAAGACGCGCGGGATCCCTTGCTCAGTTGAAATATCAACCGGCGGCAGGCGTTGCCCGAAGGAACATCAATGGACGAGTTTCTTACCTCGCCCGACGCTACCGCGTCGGAATCCGGACCAGCCGATAGCACCAGAGGCGCGTCCACGTATGAATCGGCCTCCGCCACCGTGAGCACGTACGGGTCGAACGACACATCGGTCACCGCGATCTTTTTCAAGAAGGGCTACAACCCACTTCCGCTGGCCTCCGATGGAAAGGAAAAGTACGCCATTGCGGTAAGCGCCGAATACACCGGATCGAGCGATATCGCGGAGGGGGTGACGCTTGAGCTCAGTATCAGTGGCGGCGACGCCAGTAAGTTGTTCTTTTGGTGGGATCAGGCATGTGTCGCCGCGGTTCCGAAAGATCCGGCGACCGGCAAGTACACGATCACGATAGGCCAAGACATTCCCGGGGTTGCAGGCCCAGGCTGGCAGATGATTAGCATCTACATGACCTGCACCGCGCGCGCCGACTGCAAATATACGGTCATGGCGACTCCTCAATGGCCGGAATACCAGTTAGCCGGGGGAACATGGTCCTTCAGCGCGCCAGTTGCCATGGCTCCGCGCAACTTCATCATCATCCCCGTCAATGGCGGTACTGCGATCACCACGCTGGCTACTCCAGCCTTGACCACGCCCCTTGTCGTGCAACTGCTGGACACAACGAATAAAAATCAGCCATTGGCGAACGCGCAGATATCGGGCAAGTTGTTCAAGCGCAATACGATGATTTCCGCCGGAACGGTGTCTCCCGATTCCCCTACCACCGACGGACAAGGGTTCATCACGCTTTCAGTGTTCGCCAACAGCAGCACCAACGCCACACTGGAGCTGACGGACGACATCTCCGGCGGTCAAGGCCAGACTAGTGTCACCACGTGCCTGCTATTGTCGATCTCGATCAACGCGCAGCCGGAACCCATCACCCAACCTGGAAAAGTCACGTTCACGGCGGCAATTACGAACGACCAAGGGCAATACGACCCGGACAACCTGAAATTGAAATGGGACGCGGGCGATCAATTCTCACGCAAGTATTTCGTGGGCAGCCAAGAGTTAACGACCCGGCATAACGACCCGTCCACATTCCAGTACACCACGGCCGTCGCGGTCACGCAAAGCGATCTGGAACACAACCCTTTTGGCGAGCTCGCCGGAGAGCTTCTGGTCTATGGGACCGATACGCCATTCCGGTTGCGGCATGAAGTGCCATTCGATCCAGCGCCGTCAATGTTGGGGCCACCAGCGCCCATCCCGCTCCTGGCATACATCATCACCGATGATGTGATAGCGGCATCAGTCACTGAAGGAATACCGTTCCAGATCAAAGGGCTGGCAGACCCGCCCGTCGACGGTTCGGGACTGATCTTTCTTTGGGGTCACGTGATCGAGGGACCATTGCAGCCGGGTCCGCAGGGCAAGGACATTTTGGTTCAGTCTCAACACATCAAGAACAATCAGGCTTTCGTGATGTATGCACCGGTCAACAATAAGATTTTCAGCAAAAACGGCAGTGTAGATCTGTATTACGAATTAACGGGGTGGGGCAATACCAGTCTTTCGCAAGTACTGACCCTGATCGTGGATCGCGACAGCCTGAAGGGCGGGCCGCCAGTGAGCAAAGACCTGACGCCGCCGGAACCATTCACCTATTTCTATAACAAGTCGGATCACGACAGCAAAGACGCGCTGACCTTGACGGTCAATTTCGGCGGCAAGCAAAAAGCATTTGCCGGCGACAGGATCGTGGTGCACCTGGACCTGACCGGAATCGCCTCCAACAATATGAACAGATTCATTCCCAAGACACTGCCACCCTATACCCTCACACAACGATACTTGCAGTCGCAGAATGCCGACGACGTTTTGGTGCACTTCGATGGCATCAATGGCAATCCACCGGGTTTTCCTTCCACGGAATTCGATGGCATGAGCCTGTTCGAAGCGGAACTCTATTTCGAATATCTTCCGGCAAAAACAGGTGGCGCTACGCTTCGCTCACCAAGTGCATTGATGCAAATCGACACACTGCTGAATGGAACGACGCAGTTTACAAAAATGGTCAACCGCATGGCGCGCAGATTTATGGCGGCCCAGCTTACAAACCAGTCCGAATAGTCGATATACAGCAAAAGGGCCGGATAGTCTCGCGCGGAAAATGGCAAGGCTTTCTTCGAGTCAAAAACGGATGGCACAAGGCCTTGTCCAAAGGGGCCACAATGGACCAGTTTTCCAGCAAGCCGTACACCCACTCTCCGGGATCCGATCTGGCTGATCCCGTGGGCAACGGCTCCGTATACGAACCGGGTGCTTACGTCCCCGTAATGCCTTCGTCGTATAAATCTTCGGTCACCGCGATCTTCGTCAAGAAAATCGGAACGCCACCGTCGATTGCCGCGGATGGGAAAGAGAAATACCCCATTATTGCGAGCGCACTATATGCCCTGGGTGGCGCCACGGCAGAGGGTGTGACGCTGGACCTGAATATCAGCGATGGCGACGCCAGCCGATTGCATTTCTGGTGGGATGAAGTATGTGCGATTCCGATCGTTAACAATGCCATTACGATAGGACAGACTATACCGGGCGTTGCAGGCCCAGGCTGGCGATTACGCACCATTTACATGACCTGCACTGCGCATGCCGACTGCAAGTACACGGTCGTGGCGGTTCCCAGATGGCCGAACTATCAGATAGACGGTGCGGCATGGTTCTTCACAGCCCCGGCCGCCGTGCCTCCCCGGAATTTCGCCGTCGTTTCTACCAATGGCGGCACGAACATCACGACACTGGTCAAGCCGGCCTTGAGCACACCGCTTGTTGTGCGGTTGTTGGACATAAAAAATGGCCAACCATTAGCGAACGCGCAGATATCGGGCCAACTGGTCTGGCGAGACACCTCGATTACAGCGGGAACGGTGATTTTCGATGTCCCCTATACCGACCAACAGGGGATCATTACGCTTTCGGCATTTCCTGACCGCAGCGGCAATATTACGTTGCAGCTGAACGACGATATTTCCGGCGGTCAAGGCTCGCTTAATTTGGCGGCAAACGTGCTTTTGACGATCTCGATCAGCGCGCGACCGGAACCGGTTACCGATCCTGGAAAAGTGACGTTCACCGCAATGATCGCGAACGACCG
>DATJHN010000244.1:0-8520 GCA_035493915.1 Bordetella sp. | reverse complement strand
AAGACGGCGGTGGTATTGGCATCGGTCAATACCTTGTAGGCCGCCGGATCGTCCAGCGGCACGGCCATGATGTCGAAGTCGCGCTTGTTCTCGTTGAACTGCCGTACGTAGCGCACGGCCCAGTCCAGGATGGTCAGGTTGCGCAGGCCCAGGAAGTCGAACTTGACCAGGCCGGCGGCTTCGACGTCGTCCTTGTCGAACTGCGACACGGCGCTGTTTTCCTGGCCGGGCTGGCAGTACAGCGGGCAAAAGTCGGTCAGCTTGCCGGGCGCGATAAGCACGCCGCCGGCGTGCATGCCGATGTTGCGGGTCAGGCCTTCCAGCGGCTGCGCCAGGTCGACCAGGCCGCGCACTTCCTCTTCCTGTTCGTAGCGTTCCTTGAAGGCGGGCTCGTCCTTGAGCGTGCGTTCCAGGGTCCAGGGATCAGCCGGATTGAAAGGAATCAGCTTGGAGAGGCCGTCGCAGAACATGTACGGCATATCCAGCACGCGGCCGGCGTCGCGCACCACGGCCTTGGCGCCCAGCGTACCGAAAGTAGCGATCTGGCTGACTGCCTCGCGGCCGTACTTTTCCTTGACGTAGTCGATGACCCGTTCGCGGTTGTCCTGGCAGAAATCGATATCGAAGTCGGGCATGGACACCCGCTCCGGATTCAGGAAGCGTTCGAACAGCAGGTCGTAGCGGATGGGATCCAGGTCGGTGATGCCCAACGCGTAGGCCACCAGCGAACCGGCGCCCGACCCCCGGCCCGGTCCCACCGGCACGCCATTGTTCTTGCCCCAGTTGATGAAGTCCTGCACGATCAGGAAGTAGCCCGGAAAGCCCATCTGGATGATGGTCTTGCATTCCCAGCGCAGGCGTTCGAAATAGGCATCGCGCTTGGCGTTGCGTTCGCTCTCGTCGGGAAACAGGAATTCCAGGCGCTTTTCCAGTCCTTGCTCGGACAACTGGACCAGATAGTCGTCCAGCGTGACGCCTTCCGGCGTGGGGAAATTCGGCAGGCGCGGCTTGCCCAGGACCAGGGTCAGGTTGCAGCGGCGGGCGATTTCCACCGTATTGGCCAGCGCGGAGGGCACGTCGGCAAAGCGGCGCGCCATCTCCTGGCTGTCCAGCATGTACTGGTCTTGCGTAAAACGCCTGACGCGGCGCGGATTCGCCAGGATTTCGCCTTCGGAGATGCAGACGCGCGCCTCGTGCGCCTGGAATTCGTGCTTGTCCAGGAATTGCACGGGATGCGTGGCGACCACCGGTAGATCGCACGCGCCGGCCAGACGCAGCGCTGCCTGGACGTAGGCTTCGTCGCCGTCCATGCCGGCGCGCTGCAGTTCTATGTAATAGGCATCGGGAAAAGCGGAGGCCCACTGGCGCGCGAGCGCCTGCGCCTGCGCGGCATTGCCGGTTTCCAGCGCCTGCCCGACATCGCCGGCCCGGCCACCGGACAAGACGATCAAGCCGGTGGATTGCTGCACCCATTCCCGCCGGACTTCGGCACGGCCCTTGTGCTGGTTGGTCAGCCAGGCGCGGGTCAACAGATCGCACAGGTTCAGATAGCCCTGGCGGTCGCGCACCAGCAGCAGCAGGCGGTGCGGCTTCTCGCGATCGTCGTCGTTGGTCAGCCAGACATCGCAGCCGGCCACCGGCTTGATGCCGGCGCCGCGCGCGGCCTTATAGAACTTGATCAGGCCGAACAGGTTGGACAGGTCCGTCAGGGCGACGGCGGGTTGGCCCAGCTTGGCGGCGCGCTTGATCAGGTCGGAAATACGGACCGTGCCGTCCACCACCGAAAACTCGGAGTGGACACGCAGGTGGACAAAAGGGGACGGGGCTATGGCGGCTTCTTCTGACATGACCGCGATTGTACTCAGCAGAGTGGCCGGCGGGCCGTTCCTGCATCATCCGATGCCCCACCGAAGGGCCGGCTGTGCAAGAATAGGCGATTGATTTGTTCTTGGGCGCGACTCTCGCTATGAAATGGCTGATCCCCGGCCTGTGGCTGGTATCCATCCTGTACGGGCACTATCGCGGCCGCGTGCGGCTGGCCTGGTCACGGGTCTTCCTGGACCATTCGGTCCTGCTAGCCCCGGTAAACGCCTTTATGGTGCTCGCCTCGCGCGTGCCCACCACACCGTATGTATCGACGCGGGAAATTCCGGAACTGCAGGTCCTGCAGGACAACTGGGAAATCATTCGCGACGAAGCGCTGCAGATGGCGGAAATGCGCCGCATCAAGGCCGCGGAGCGCCACGATGACATCGGCTTCAATTCGTTTTTCAAGTACGGCTGGAAGCGCTTCTACCTGAAGTGGTACGACGCCCGCCATCCGTCGGCGGAAGCCCTGTGCCCGCGCACCGTGGCCCTGCTGAAGACCTTGCCCAAGGTCAAGGCCGCCATGTTCGCCGAACTGCCCGACGGCGGGCAATTGAACCCGCACCGCGATCCGTTTTCGGGCTCGCTGCGGTATCACCTGGGCCTGGCTACGCCCAACGACGACCGCTGCTATATCGTGGTGGACGGCGAAAACTACAGCTGGCGCGACGGCCAGGGCGTGGTGTTCGACGAAACCTATATCCACGAGGCCTACAACAAGTCCGGCCAGAACCGCATCATTCTGTTCTGCGACGTCGAGCGGCCGCTGCGCTGGCGCTGGGCGGAAGCCTTCAATGGCTGGTTCGGCAGGGTCGTGATGTCGGCCGCCAGTTCGCCGAACGACGACAACGACCAGACCGGCGCGATCAATCGGCTGACGCATGCGCACTGGCGCGTGGACCAGGCGCGCAAGCGCTTCAAGGCCTGGAACAAGCCGCTGTATAAGGCGGTGAAGTGGAGCCTGTTGGTGCTGTTGGTCGGCACCTTCGTCTGGATCTGAATCCGGACTTCAGCGCCGCATCGATTCCCATGACTTCAGCAGCCGCTTGACCGACACCGGCATGGGCGTGCGCAGCTCCTGCGCGAACAGCGCCACGCGCAACTCTTCCAGCAGCCAGCGAAACTCATCCAGGCGCGCATCGGGCGCCCCCTTAAGGGCGACCCGCGCGCGCTGGTACTGCGTGAGCAACGGCGCCATGTCGGCCATCAGCCGCTGATCGCGGGCCGGGTCGGCGCGCAATTTGTCGATGCGCGCGACCGCCGCTTTCAGGTAGCGCGGAAAATGCGCGAGCTGGGCATAGGGAGAATCGCGCAGGAAGGCCTGCGGCACCAGCGCGCCGGCTTGCTGCTGCAGATCGGCGTAGGCCGCGGGGTGGCCCTTGGCCTGCGGCAGCTTGCGCTGCAAGGCCGACCACTCGGCCAGTATCGCGCCGGCCAGCCGCGCCACTTCCTGCGCCAGCAGGCCCAGCCGCCCCTTGCCGTCCAGGCGGCGCGACTCGAATTCCGCCTGGTTGACGGGCCAGGGCTCGGCCAGGCAGGCCCGTTCCACCGCGCAGTCGATGATCTGGTCGCGCAGGGCTTCCTGCGAGCCCAGCGGCATGAACAGCATGCTCATGCGCGTCAGGTCGGGCAGGTTTTTTTCCAGGAATTTGATCTGCTCGCGCAGGCCCAGCCGGAACAGGCGCAATAGCCCGGCACGGTGGTGCCGGCGCGCGTCGTCGGGGTCGTCGAAGACATCCAGATCGCAGTGCGTGCCGCGGTCGACCAGCGCCGGATAGCCGATGACGGACTGGCCCTTGCGCTTGATCTCCATGATTTCGGGCAGCTCGCCGAAGGACCAGTCGGTCAGTCCATCCTGCGCCAGCGCCTGCGCGACCTGGGTATCGCGCGCCGCCAGTTGCTGGAAATCGGCCTGCGCCTGGCGGCCGAATTCCGCCTTCAGCGATGCCAGGTTGCGGCCCGCCGCCAGCATGCGCCCGTGTTCGTCGACGACGCGGAAATTCATGAACAAATGCGGCGGCAGGGTTTCCAGCTTGAAGTCGCCGGGTGCCGGACGTACCTTGACCTGTTCCCACATATCGGCGGCCAAGGCGTCGAGCAGCCCTTGCTGGGGATCGCCCAGGCGATCGAACCAGCGATCGTAGAAGCCCGCGGCGTAGTCCGGCAGGGGCACGCAGTGGCGGCGGATTTTCTGCGGTAGCGATTTCAGCAGCAGATGGACCTTGTCCTTGAGCATGCCCGGCACGAGCCATTCGCAGCGCTGCGCATCGATCTGGTTCAGCGCGAACAGCGGTACGGACAGCGTCACCCCGTCGCGCGGCGAACCAGGTTCGAAGTGATAGTCCAGCGCCATGACGGCGCCCTGCCATTCCACTTTTTTGGGAAAGACTTCGGTGGTAATGCCCGCGGCCTCGTGGCGCATCAGGGCTTCGCGCGTCAGCAGCAGCGCATCGGCCGCGGTCTTGTCCAGGCCGGCGTACCATTTTTCCAGGGTCGCGGTCTGGCTCATGCCGGCGGGAATCTGCCCGTCGTAGAAAGCCTGGATCAGCGTGTCGTCGACCAGGATATCCGGCCGGCGCGCGCGGTGTTCCAGTTTTTCGATCTCGGCGATCAGGCGGCGGTTCTGCGCCACGAAAGGCAGGCGCGTGTCGATCTCGCCGGGCACCAGCGCGTCGCGTATGAAGATCTCGCGAGCATGGGCGGGATTGATGCGGCCGTAGTACACGCGGCGCCCCACGTAGATGGCCAGGCCATAAAGGGTGGCGCGTTCGTTGGCGACCACCTGCCCGGCCTTTTTTTCCCAACGCGGATCGGACCAATTGCGGCGCAGCACGTGAGCCGCCGCGCGTTCGATCCAGGCGGGTTCGATGCGTGCGATGCAGCGCGCATACAGACGGGTGGTTTCGACCAGTTCGGCGGCGACTATCCAGCGCCCCGCCTTTTTGACCAGGCGCGAGCCAGGATGGATATGGAAGCGGATATCGCGGGCGCCCTGGTAATGGCCGCCGTCGTCGCTCTTGTAGCCGATATTGCCCAACAGGCCGCTCAGGAGCGCCATGTGGATCTGTTCGAAGGTCGCTTCGGCCTGGTTCAGGCGCCAGCCCTGTTCGCCCACGACCGACGCCAGCTGCGTGTGGACGTCGTGCCACTCGCGCAGGCGCAGGGGCGACAGGAAATTCTGCCGCAGCAGGCCGACCAGCTTGCGCTGCGATGCCTTGTGCTGGACCTGTTCGCCATACCAGCGCCACAGCTTCAGGAAGGACAGGAACTCCGACTTGTCGTCGGCGAACTTGGCATGGGCGTTTTCCGCGGCCTCTTTTTCCTGCATCGGCCGGTCGCGCGGATCCTGGATGGACAGGGCCGACGCGATGATCAGCATTTCGGTCAGGCACTGCTGCTCGCGCGCGGCCAGGATCATGCGGGCGATACGAGGATCCAGGGGCAGGCGCGCCAACTCGTGGCCGGTGCGCGTCAGCACGAAGGCCGGACCGGACTGCGTGGCGGCATCGTCCGCCGGCGTCTCGCCTTCGGCCCGCTGCACGGGCTCGATCGCACCCAGTTCCTGCAGCAGATGGTAGCCGTCGGCGATCGCGCGGCCGGGCGGCGCCTCGACAAAGGGGAAATCCTCGATGTCGTCGAGCTTGAGCGACTTCATGCGCAGGATCACGGACGCCAGCGAGGACCGCAGGACCTCCGGATCGGTGAACGGTGCACGCGCGTTGAAATCGGCTTCGTCGTACAAACGGATGCAAAGACCCGGACCGATACGGCCGCAGCGGCCGGCACGCTGGTTGGCCGACGCGCGACTGATG
Source organism: Bordetella sp. (assembly GCA_035493915.1). Lineage (GTDB taxonomy): Bacteria > Pseudomonadota > Gammaproteobacteria > Burkholderiales > Burkholderiaceae_B > Bordetella_C. Next base: position 2,842 of record DATJHN010000244.1, on the reverse strand, counting down.
GACTCGATGCGCAGCTGCTCGACCTTGGTACGCCACGAATAGCGCTTCACGCGCGCCAGGCCGCTGTCGATGACGAAGCGGATGCCGGGCACCGTCAACGACGTCTCGGCCACGTTGGTGGCCAGTACGACCCGCCGTCCGCTGCCGCGCGGGCGGAAGATCTGCTCCTGTTCGGCCTGCGACAGGCGCGCGTACAGCGCCAGCACTTCGGTGCCGACAGGATGGTGCTTGCGCAGCGCCTCGGAGGCCTCGCGGATTTCCCGTTCGCCGGGCAGGAACACCAGGATGTCGCCCGGACCATGGCGCGCGCACTCGTCGACGGCATCGACGATGCCGTCTATCAGGTCGCGTTCTTCGTCGCCGGCGCGCTCGCGGGCGGAACGCGTGGCGGCCTCGGAATCCGTTTCTTCCTGGCGGATGGGGCGATATCGCAGTTCGACCGGATACAGGCGTCCCGATACTTCGATGACCGGCGCGGGCCGGTCCGGCGCTTCGGCGAAATGGTTGGCAAAGCGTTCGGCATCGATCGTGGCTGAAGTGATGATGACCTTCAGGTCAGGCCGGCGGGGCAGTACGCGCTTGAGATAGCCCAGCAGGAAATCGATGTTCAGGCTGCGTTCGTGGGCCTCGTCGATGATCAGCGTGTCGTAGCGCTTGAGCAGGGGATCGCGCTGCGTCTCGGCCAGCAGGATGCCGTCGGTCATCAGCTTGATCGCGGCGTTCGGCCCGGTGCGGTCGTTGAACCGGACCTGGTAGCCGACGATTTCGCCCAGTTGCGTTTCCAGTTCATCGGCAATGCGCCGCGCTCCGGAGGTCGCGGCCAGGCGCCGCGGCTGGGTATGGCCGATCATGCGCGTGCGGCCGCGCCCCAGATCCAGGCAGATCTTGGGCAGCTGCGTGGTTTTGCCGGAACCTGTTTCGCCGCTGACGATCACCACCTGATGGTTTTCGATGGCGCGCGCGATCTCGTCGCGGCGGCCGCTGACGGGCAGGTCTTCGGGATAGCGGATGGGCGGAATGGCGCGCGGCGCGGCGGCGGCCCGCGGCGATGCGGGCTGGGGCGGCGCGACCGCTCCAGGCGCGGCCCTATCGCGCCGGGAGGGAGTTTGAGGCTTGACGGTCATTCCCGCGATTATAGTTTTTCGCGGGAGCATATCCCCGGAGACGGCTACCGCGCGATGTCTTGCGGGTTGGCAGGCCCTAGCGGATGATCAGCTTGCCGTCCGACAGTTTGGCGGTGCCGCCCGGCAGGTCCTCGGCCACTTCTTCGCGCCGGTTGACGACCTGCAGTTCAACGCCGCCATGGATCTTGCGGGAGGCATGAATCGAGGCCTCTTCCACCACGGAATTCTCCTCTATCAGGCGCCGTTCGCGGGCGTCCACGCCGGCCAGATCCCTGATCAGCTTGGAATGGGTCTGGGCCGCGCGTTCGCCAATGCCGTTGGCAGCCTTTTCCGGGTGCTTGCGCAGGAAGATCAGCAACTGCTCCAGTTTGGCTTTTTCTTCCTGCAGGCGCTTGCGGGTGCGCTGCAGCGCTTCTTTCTGCGCCTGCGCGTGCGGATTGACGCCGACCTGGATGATGGTCTTGACGCCGGCCATGGTGCCAAGCGTGGCGGCCCTGACGGCACGCAGCGCGCGCACCTGGCCGCCGCTGATGTTGCCCTGCGAGGAACCCTTCGCCCCCACGGTGACCGTATCGCCGGCGTTCACCTCTCTCTGGCGGATTTCGCTTTCGACCTCGACATCCTTGCCCGCGTTGATGGACGCGTTGCCGATGAAGCGCGCCTTGACCGATCCGCGCGCCGTGATCTGCGCCAGGCGCGCGGCGGAATCCGCATTGGTGGCGCCTTCGGCCACGCCCAGGATCCCGCCCTTGACCACCACGTTGCCGCCGGCATCGATGTGCGCCGCCTCGACAGTCCCACTGACCAGGACGTCGCCAGTGACCTTGACCGTCATGCCGGTCGTCACGTCGCCGCGCACCTGCAGCGTTCCCTCGAAATTGATGTTGCCGGAATTCAGGTTGACCGCGTCGACCTCGACAACCGGGTTGACCGATATTCCGCAGGGCAGCACCGACGGCGCGCCGTCGATGGCCGCGACCAGAACATCGGGATCGTCGGCGTCGCGCACGACCCCCGAGAGATTGTCGTCGTACGGCAGATTCTCGGGCGCAGGCGCGGGCGCCGGATTGCCGAAAACATCGATACCGTCCGTCCCTGCCGTGCCCGGGATACGCCGCATCAGGCGCATGCCGGTCTTGACCAGCACCAGGTTGCCCATGGCGCGGTAATCCACCACAGCGTTCTCGTCCACTTCCGCATGATCACGCGTAAGGAGGCTTTCGAAACGCGTCGGCTGGCCATCCTTGGGCGGAATGCCGGAAGCGATCAGGGCCCCGTCCGTCGCGCCGCTTTCGACGGCCTGCAGCAGGGTCTGTTCATCGATGCCGTAGCCGATGCCATGCTGCGCCAGGGCGGCGCGCACGTCGCCCAACTGGACGGCGCGGCCGCCCTTGGCCGGATGCAGCGTCAGGTAGACCTGCAGCTTGTCTTCAGTGACTTCCAGTTCGAAGGCGCCGTCGACGACTTCGCCGATCACGGCTTCCACCACGCCGGAACCATGACCATCGGCGGCCGGCGTGGCGCCCGGTTCAGGCGAGTCCATCAGCTCCAGCGCGGCGCCCAGACGGGCGGCATTGGACTCGATCGCCGCCAGTTCGCCGGACACCTGTTCGGCCGTGGACGCAGCGGCTGCCACCGCCGTCCCGGCCTGACGCAGGGCATCCGCGCTGATGCGCGCCGCGGCCTCCTGGCAGCGCGCCAGGAAGTCGGCCACGGCG
>DATJHN010000243.1:0-9651 GCA_035493915.1 Bordetella sp. | reverse complement strand
GCGCGCCTGCTCCTTGTCCGCCGGCGCGATGCTGTCTTCCAGATCCAGGCAGACTGCGTCCGCACCGCAGCCGGTTGCCTTGTCGACGAATTTCGGCACATTGACCGGCACGAACAGAATGGACCGCCATACGGGCAGATCGTCGTGTTGCTGTAGTCCCATTGCTTTCTCCTGGTCAGGCTTCGCCGGCCGGTTTGATGACCTTGCCCCACTTCACGATTTCCGCCTCGACGAACTTGCGGAAATCTTCCGGCGTGTTTGGCTGCGCGGGGTCAAAGCCGTTGATGGCCAGCGTCTTGTCGACTTCCGGCGAGGCCGCCGCGACGGCCAGGGCGTGGTTCAGCCGCTGGGTCATCTCGGCGCTCATGCCGCGCGGGCCCAGCAGCCCGTACCAGCCAAGCACCTGGAAGCCGGGGAAGGATTCGGCCACCGTGGGCAGGTCGGGCAAGGACGGATGGCGCCGCGCCCCCGTCTGCGCCAGGCCGCGCAGCTTGCCGCTCTTGACCATCGGCAGCGCCGTGGAAATCGCCGAGAAAATGAAGTCGAGCCGGTTGCCCAGCATGTCGTTCATGGCCTCCCCGGCGCCCTTGTACGACACGTTGATCGTCTTGATACCGGCGTACAGGTTAAGCAACTCGGCCGCGCCGCCCGACGTGCCGCCCGAGTTGCCGTAGTTCATCCCGCTCGGCCTGGCCTTGGCGGCCGCCACCAGGTCCTGCAGGCTGTGGAACGGCGATTCGGCGGGTACCATCAGTACGTTGACGTTGGTGGCCGCCATGCCGATCAACGTAAAGTCCTTGACCGCGTCGTACTTCAGCTTGCCCGGGTACATGAACACATTGATCGCATGGGCCGGCGTCACAAGGACGACCGTCTGCCCGTCCGGCTTGGCGCTCGCGGCCAGCTGCGTGGCGATGATGCTGTCCGCGCCGGGGCGGTTATCGGCATAAATGCCGCGATTCAGCACCTGGGACATCTTGGGCGCCATGCACCGGGCGATGATGTCCACCGAACTGCCGGCACTTAGCGGCACCAGCAGGCGCATGTCGCCGGTCCCCTGCGCCAACGCCGCGGGTGCCCATCCCGCCGTCACGCCGGCGCCCATCGCGGCGGCGGCAGACAGCAGTCTTCTACGCTGTATCGATACCGTCATGCTTGTCTCCTCTTGTTGTCCGCGCGGGGATCTTTTGCCCCCGCGTTTTTTTCTTCAGCCGATCTGCACGCGCTGCAGGTGCCGCTTGTACTTTGGATCGAAGACTTCGCGGGCGTGCTGCAGGGCGATGTTGTCCCACACCACCACGTCCTTGGGACGCCAGACGTGGCGGTACATGATGTCCTTGTTCTCGACCATGCCGATGAACTTCTTGAACAGATCCTGGCTTTCCTCGTGCGACAGGCCCTCGATCTCGCGCGCGTGCAGCTTGCTGAAGAACAGCACGCGCTCGCCGGTGCGCGGATGGGTGTACAGGATGGGATGGTTGGCCTCGGGATTGCCGGTGCGCGCTTCCGACTTGTGGCGGATGGTGCGGCCATCGATGCGCGCCCGGATGTCGTCGGGCAACGCGCGAGTGGCCAGCCGCATGTCGGAAAACAGCGTGTCGCCGCCGACCGGGGGAATCTCGACGCTATAGAGCATGATGCCCTTCAGCGGATGCTCCTGGAAGCAATGGTCGAAATGGAACACCAGCTCGCCATCGCCGGTGGGCAGGGTCATTTCGCCGGTCGCGGCGTTCATGCCCTTGGGCGTCACGTTCGAAACCAGGTTCAGGCCGCCGGGCGCTTCGCCCTGGTCGGACAGCGGACCGAAGACGCGCGCCACGCGCATCAGGTCTTCCTTGCGCAGCTCCTGGTCGCGGAACAGCAGCAGCGCGTAATCGCTGAAGGCCTGCGCCAGTGCCTGCTCCGTCTCGCCGCTTAGCGGCTTGCTCAGATCCAACCCGTGTACTTCCGCACCCAACGGGGAAAGCGGAGTTATGGTCATTGTGTTTGTTTGCATGATGCTTGCTCCTTTAATGATGTTTCGATGCCGAAGCAATGCTCCGGATGCATGCGGGGCGGCCTTCAACGCCACGCATAAGACAGAAGATTGGTGCCGAGCATCGCGGCCCGGTCGGCGGTACTCAGGAAATCGCATTCGCGGCGGATGAAATCCACGGCCTGGTCATAGGTGCACGCGCGGCGCACATTGGGAAAGTTCGAGCCCCAGATCAGGCGGGAAGAGCCGACCGCGTCGTATAGCTCGCGCAGGCGCTGCTGCGCCGCGGGAAAGGGATAGCTCTCCAGGTCCTTCGCCGCCTCGGGAAAGTACGCGCACTTGATCCAGGCGTTGGGCTCGGCCGCCAGCCGCAGCAGTTCCGGCCACTGCCGGAAGGCACCGCTGTTGTCCTTGCCCGCGTAGTAGCGCAGGCCCATGTGGTCGATCAACCAGCGTATGCCGGGATATCGGCGCACCGTCTCGTGCATCTCGGCCACGCGAAACGGCGCGAACAGCTCGATCGGCACGCCCATTTCCTGCGCCATCGTGAAGAATCCATCCAGCGTGCGGTCGGCCAGCCATGCGGTGTTGTGATCCTCGATCAGCGTCAGCCGCAGCGCCAGCATCTTGGGATGGTCCATCAGCGCGCGCAGGGATTCCTCGATGCCGGGCGCCATCGGATCGAGGCGCGCCACCACGCCCGCCACGAAATCAGGATGCCGCTCCGCCATCGCGAAGGAATGGCTGTTGTCGTAGCCCGCCGCCATCGGCGTCACCTGCACCACCTGGTCCACCCCGACCACGCGCGCGTTGCGCCGGATGTCGCCGAACCCAAGATGGTCGTCCTCGTCCTCGCGGCCGGGTCCCTTGTCGGGGATGTCGTAGAAGTGCAGATGACTGTCGATTATCATTGCCCGCCCCCTCATTAATATATAGTATTGAAGAATATTTCCCCCAAAACTCTATGTCAACTATAAATTAATGGAACAGGAGGACACCATGGACCGGACAAGCAATCAAGCTCCTACATTGAAAGAACGGACCCGCATCGTCAGGGTGGCCGCCGAGATCGTGCGCCGCGCCGCGGCCTTTCCCGCAGCGGTGCTGGCGGACGTGGCCAATCGGCGCAACGCGTTGCATGGACGCATCTCGCCCCTGCTGCCCGGCATGCGCATGGCCGGGCCGGCCGTCACGGTGGAAGTCAAACCGGGCGACAACCTGGCTATACACGCGGCCATCGCCCTGTGCCAGCCTGGCGACGTACTGGTGGTCGACGGCAAGGCAGACCTGAGCTGCTCGCTGATGGGCGCGATCATGACCAACACCTGCGTGGCGCGCCGCCTGGCAGGCGTCGTCGTCGACGGCGCCATCCGCGACGTCGAGGAATTGCATGAGCTGAATTTCCCGGTGTTCGCCGCGGGCGCGAATCCGAACGGCCCGACCAAGATCACAGCGGGGCGCATCAACGAGCCCGTCTCGGTCGGTGGCCGCATGGTGCATCCGGGCGATCTGATGGTGGGCGACGCCGACGGCGTCGTGGTCATCGAGCGCGACACCGCCGAATCGCTGCTCGAACTGGCCGCGCGCAAGGTAGAGGCCGAGAACGCCATCATCGCCCGGCTGCGCGCCGGCACGGACCTGGTGCCCGCATGGCTGGAAGACGCCCTGCGACAGGCCGGCATGCTGGCCAAGGACGAATCCCTTTGACAACCGCTATATAGAACATGATCACCGCCAGTTGGCGGCGCAATACGAGGAGACCCCATGACCACCGAGCAGCCCCAATCCGCCCGTCACCTGCCCCTGGAAGGCATCCGCGTACTCGACTGCGCGACCATCATCGCGGCGCCATTCGCCGCGATGCTGCTGGCCGATTTCGGCGCGGACGTCATCAAGATCGAGCATCCCCGCGGCGACGGCATGCGCCTGAGCGGCCCGCAGAAGGACGGCATCAACCTGACCTACGCCTACTACGGCCGCAACAAGCGCAACATCGTTCTTGATCTCTCCACGCCGCAAGGCCAGGAGGTGTTCCTGGAGCTGGCCAAGGAAAGCGACGTGGTGCTGGAGAACTTCCGCCCCGGCGTGATGGAGCGCTGGAACCTGGGCTGGGAGCAGTTGCACAAGGCCAACCCCAAGCTGGTGATGGCGCGCATGACGGGCTTCGGCCAGTTCGGCCCCTACTCCGGCCGGCCGGGCTTTGGCACGCTGGCCGAATCGATGAGCGGCTTCGCCCAGATCAACGGCTATCCCGACGGCACGCCGACGCTGCCGCCGTTCGGACTGGCCGACGGAATCGCCGGCCAGTCGGCCGCCTATGCCATCATGCTGGCTCTATATCACCGCGACCTGCGCGGCGGCGAAGGGCAGATGATCGACGTGGCCATCATCGAACCCATCCTGCACCTGATGGGCGCGCAGGCCACCATTTACGATCAGCTCGGCAAGGTGCAGCAACGCACGGGCAATCGCACGGTCAACAACTCGCCGCGCAATGTGTACCGCACCAAGGAAGGCCGCTGGGTCGCCGTTTCGACCAGCGCGCAGGCCATCGCGGAACGTGTGATCCGCCTGGTCGGGCGCCCCGACCTGATCGAGCAGCCGTGGTTCGTCAGCGGCGGCGAGCGCGCCAAGCACGCCGACGAGCTGGATGAAGTGGTCGGCGGCTGGATCGGTCAGCGCAACCTGGACGAAGTGATCCGGGCTTTCGAGGAAGTCGGCGCGGCCATCGCGCCCATCTACGACATCACGCAGGTGATTGACGATCCGCAGTACCAGGCGCTGAATACCATCATCACCGTGCAGGATCAGGATCTCGGTCCCATCAAGATGCAGAACCTGATGTTCCGCATGAGCGAGACGCCGGGCCGCGTAAGCCATCCCGGTCCGCGCCTGGGCGCGCACACCCGCGAGGTATTGCAGGAAGTGCTCGGGTTCAGCGATGCCCGGCTGGACGAATTGCACAAGGCCGGCGTCACGGCGCCTGGCGGCAAGCCGAAGAAGGCGGAGTGAGCCGGCGCTACGCGACTCTTCCCCACGGGGAGGAGCGCGCCCTTCCAGCGCCTTCCTTTAGAGATATGGTGACGGAGTGCTAACATAACTACAACGTTACCCAGGCAATACATCATGAACGACGCCACTGCCGTCGACCGCAATTCCCCTCTACCGCGCTGGGCCCAGATCGCAGCGATCCTGCGCCAGCGCATCGCGGAACAGGGGGTGGAATTGACCGGTCTGTCCGATCAGGCGCTGGCCCGCGAATTCGGCGTCAGCCCCCTCACCGTCCGCCAGGCCGTACAGGACCTGGTTCGCCAAGGACTGGTCACCCGCCGGCGCGGCAAGGGCACGTCCGTCGTGCCCAAGCCTCTCCAGGGCTCCGTCGACCACCTGGAGGCCTACCTTAGCGAATGGCGCGTCAAGGGCGACGACGTGCGCATCGAGATACTTGAATGCACCATGACGGTCGCCAGCATTCCGGTGGCCGCGGCGCTGCAGATCAATCCCGGTGACCGGGTCGGATACGTGCGCCGGCTGCGGCGCGCCGACGGCCATCCAGTGGGCATCGACTACCGTTTCCTGCTGGCCGACATTCTGGCGCGCCTGGACGAGTCCGACCTGCAGCAGGAAACCGTGTGGGAAACCATCGAGGAAAAGCTGGGCCTGGCGACGCTGCAGTCGAACACCACTATCCGTGCCGTGCTGGCCTCGCCCGCGGAAGCGGAAATCCTGAGGATCCCCGCGCTATCCCCGGTGCTCAATCGTGAGATCCAGTTGATCGGCATCAATGGCCAGTCCATGATGACCGGCCACTCGATCTACCACCCGGACCGCTTCATCTACGCGACCACCATCCGCCGCTCGCCCTGACCCTGGCGCGCGGGCACGGCGACCTGCAGCAGGCGCGTCAGCGCGTCGATGTTGCCGATGCGGTCCAGCTCCATCACGGTGTCCAGCACTTCGTTCGCGGCGTCGCCCAGCACGTCGCGGGACAGGATGGTGAATTTGCGCACGAGCTTGTCCAGCGTCGGACGCAGGGTCTCCATCTCGATTCCGCCGCGGACGATGGTCTCGCCGTCGTAGTCCACCTCCAGCCGCACGTGATCGGTGTTGCCGGATACGGGCGGCAACAGCTCGATCTTCGCGGCCAGCGCGGCCACTTCGGGATCGGCGTAGCGCTCGTAGTAGGCGTACGACTCGACTTCGTGTCCCAGCAGCGCAGCCGCCACGGCAAACGGCGCGGAGATGCGCGCCTGCAGCGGATTGATGTACGGCGGCATGTTCTTGAAGCCGGGATTGTTGTAGCTGCCCTCGGGCGAAAGCAGCGCCACGCGGCGGATGCGCGCCGGATCCAGCGGCCGTTCTTCGGCCAGCGTGCGCGCCAGATACACCGGCGTCTGCACGAAGATGCACACCGGGCATTCCTTGTAGATGACGTCCTCGATCAGGAAGCGCTCGCCCAGGCCCTGAAGGGCACGCGCCGCGTACTCGACCGTGCCGCCAAAGGCCTGGCAGAAGCCGGACACGCCCTCGAAGGCGGTGGGCGCGGACGTCGCTCCGCAGCGCGCCAGCATGGCGGCGGACACACCACTGCGGCTGGCCCAGCCCACGTTGAGCTTGACGTCCATCGTTCCGGTAAGAAAGCCTTCGCCAAAACCCGAGGCAAACATGGTGGAACAGCCCAGGGCGTTGCGCAGCCCCGACGCGTCCAGGCGCAGCAGCTTGCCCGCCGCGGCAGCCGCGCCGATCGCCCCGGCGACGCCGGTGGCGCGGAAATCCGGCACCATGCCCGGGCAACCCAGGTAGGCGCGCGCGGTGGCTTCGTAGCCCGCCACCATGCCGACGATAAGGTCGCGCCCCGAGCAGCTCTCTTGCTCGGCGATCGCCAGGGCGGCCGGCAGCGTCACCGCGCCGGCGTGCGATTTCTCCAGGAAATCGTCATGCGTGCAGCCGTTTACCAGCGTGGCGTTGACAAAGGCCGCGTCCGCCGCGGGCAGCCGCAGGCCGTGGCCGATCACCGTGGCCCGGCCGATGTTGCCGCTCAGCCACTTCAGCACGGCGCTGGGCACCGGCAGATCGCGTGCCTCCAGAGCGGTGGCGAGCGCGTCCAGCACGCGCGACTTGGCTTGCTCGACCACCGAAGCCGGCAGGTCGTCGAATGTAAGGTCGTGAAGAAATCCGGCCAACTGGCCGCTGATCGTGGAATCGCCCGGCATGTTTGTCTCCGTTGTCGTCGCTGGCGGCAAGCGGTTCTTGGGTCCGCTTAGGATGGAACTATTTATCTATACTAACTTTAGAGTTAATACATAGCAACCATCAACGAGCTATAGAAGCGCCAAACTAACGACACCGGCCTGCTTGACACACAGTAGACGGCCGGCGTGTCTCTTTCAGCAGAGGCTGACCGTCGTGGCCTGGGCCGCTTCGAAGAAGGATGAGATCAGCCGGCTGTCGCGCCGCTCGCGCAGGCAACAGACCTGGATGTGGGTGGAAACCGGGTTACCTTCGATACGCAAGGGGCGCAGCCGCGGGTCGGGCACGTATTCCGACTGCGAGACCGTGCCCACACCCAAGCCGCGCGCAACAGCCTCCCGCAAGGCTTCGCGGCTGCCTATCTCCATTGCGATACACGGCACGATACCTTGCTTTTTCATCCCGTCCTCCAGGGCTTTGCGCGTGGTCGATCCCGGTTCGCGCATCAGCAAGGGCTGGTCGGCCAGCTCCTCCAGGGTAATGCTCTCGCGCAGTGCTAAGGGATGGTCGATGCGCGTGAAGGCGATGACCGGATAATTCGCGTAGGGCCGCATGTAGTAGCGGTCCTCGGGCTGTTGGCTGGCAACGACCGCGACATCGCTGACGTAGTTGTTCAGGTCGTCCAGCACCACTTCGGAATTGCCGAGTTTCACCGACAGACTGATGCCGGGATGGCGAGCATGATATGACTCGATCATCTCGGTAACGTGATAGGGACCGACAGCCCCCACCCGCAGAGTGCCGCGCTGCATCTGGCCGCTGTCGTCCAGCAGCAGGCGCATTTCCGATTCCAGCGCGAGCATGCGCCGGGCCATGGGCAGCAGTTGTACGCCCAGGCCGGAAAGCTCCACGCGGCGGCCACGCCGGTGAAACAGCTCGGCGCCGTGTTCGCGCTCCAGCATCTGGATCTGCGAGGTGAGCGTGGTATGGCTTGCGCCCAACGCCCGGGCGGCCGCGCTGAATCCACCGTGTTGAGTGACGGCGATGAAGGCGCGGATCTGTGTGAGTGTCACTTGCTTGTTCCGGGCCGCTTGGCGGGAATGCGGCGGCGGCGATGGTACCAGTGCGATGTGATGCTCATATGTACGCGCGCCGCCATTCCAGCCGATTGACTAGGCCGCCCCCATGACCGGATCACTGGTGCCGTCCTTTCCTGTCTCCAGCCGGCCAGCGAAGCGGCGCACATAACCGCCGTCCATGGTGAGCGTGAAGTCGTACCAGCTGTTCGAACCGTCGAGATTCCACGACTGATCGGTCTGCTTGCCGGGACTCAGCGCGGAGGTCCACGGCGCATCGTCACGATAGGCATTGGGGGTGATGGTGACCGTCGCGGTACGCGTTCCCACGTTCATGATGGTAAGCGCCACCGTATTTTGGGCGGCCTCGTAGCACACCCGCACTTCGACATTGTCGCCCGCGACCGCCTGGGCGACATCCCCTTCGAAATTGCGGTGGAAGCCATTCGGTCCCAGGACCCAAAGGCTGTACTTGCCGGTGTTGGGAGAGGCGTTGGTGGAAGGCGTCCACACATCCGAAATCATCTTGCCGGGCTCCACTGTGTAGCGGCGAGGAATCTGCGACAGGTTGTATTGGTCGTAAACGTGGAACACCGCCCCCTGGGTGCCGGTGTTGCTGAACGTCAGCCATATCTGGCCCGTGGCGACATCCAGGTTGGCGCTGGTGTGCAGTTCATAGGGCAGCGCGCGCGAAGGGCGTGCCAATCGGGCCTGCGTGGGCAGAGGCACCGTGCCCACCGCCGGAATCGGCACGGCGCCCGCGGATCTCTGGCTGGTATTCAGCGCATCGATCGCGGTCTTGTCCGCGGGCAGGGTGACGATGGTCGGGAAAGCATCGTTCGGCGTCTTGAAGTTAAAGCAATTGGTCATGTCGCCGAAGACCGTGCGCCGCCAAGCGCTGATGTTCGGTTCCGGGATGCCGAAGCGCTGCTCCAGGAAACGCAATGTCGAGGTGTGGTCGAACATTTGCGAATTCACCCAGCCCCCCACGCTCCACGGCGAAATTATGAGCGTCGGCAGACGCACACCGCTCCCGAAGGGCCTGCCGTCGGGGCCGAGCGATTGGTCGGAGTCGTACGGAAAGTGCGTCATGGTGAAGTACTCGTGCGATACATCCACCGTCGACTTTCCCGCATAGGTACCGTCGCCGTTGGGCGACGGCGGTACCGGAGGCGGAACATGGTCGAAATAGCCATCGTTTTCATCATAGTTAAGAATGATGACCGTCTTGCTCCATATATCCGGATTGGCGGTAAGGTAATTCAGAACGTTCTGGATGTACCACCCGCCTTGCTCTGGTGTGCCCGAGCCCGGATGTTCGCTGTAGACAGCGGGCGCCACGATCCAGCTGACTTGCGGCAGGCGGCCTGCCGCCACATCGGCGCCGAACTCGGTCAGGTTGATCGGATC
>DATJHN010000242.1:0-24157 GCA_035493915.1 Bordetella sp. | reverse complement strand
GGCCAGCGTCGCAGAACACGTGGACCCACGCCGCGGCCCAGCCAATACGACAGCGCATCGCCAACGACGGCGCCGGCCATGCCCCAGGCCAGGATGGTGCTGCCGTCGAGCGAGCCGCCGCCGACCAATCCACCCATGATGAGCATCAACGCAGTGGCCGGCACGAACAGCCCGACGATCACCAGGGATTCGGCCATGGTGAGCAGAGCTGTGACGGGACCCGCCCAATCCTGGTTGGTTTCAATGAAACTTCGAATCTGGTCGACGAATTGATCCATGCCGCGCCCCGCCATTCGGATGCGGTATCTTACCTTGTGCTCGAAGCGCCGCGCGGGGCGGCGCCGAGCATCAGCCCAAAGGAATGACAGGCAGACATGGATTCGCTCACGCACGTCGTAATGGGGGGCAGTATCCAGGCGGCGCTGCTGGGCCGCGCCCAGGGACGCAAGGCGCTCCTGTACGGCGCCGTGCTTGCCACATTGCCGGACCTGGACGTATTCGTACCGTATCCCGACCCGGTTTCCCTGATGACGTATCACCGGGGATTCTCCCATTCCATTTTGGTCCTGACGGCCCTGGCGGCGCTGCTGAGTTGGCTGATACGACGGCGCTGGCCGGCGGCGCCATACGGTGCGGCGCGTCTGTTTTTGACCCTGTGGCTGGTACTGGTTACGCATCCATTGCTGGACGCGATGACCACCTACGGTACCCAGCTGTTCTGGCCCTTGCCGCTGCCGCCCGTCAGCCTCTCCAGCATTTACATCATCGATCCGGTCTTTACGCTGCCGCTGTTGCTCGCTTTCCTGGCCAATCTGGCATGGGGCGAACGCATCAGCCGCCTGCGTGGCGGGATGCTGGCCTTCGCGGGGATCTATCTCGCCTGGACATTTGCCGCGAAAACCCTGGCGGAACAGCATGTCCGCGCCGCGCTGGACGCGCGAGGCGAATACGCGACGCGATTCTTTTCCGCGCCCATGCCCTTGAACAGCCTGCTCTGGCGGGTTATCGCGCGGGGCCGCGACGATACCTACTACGAAACCATTACCAGTGTGTTCGACCGTGGCCAACCGGAACAGATCAGTCAGCCCTTCAACCTCGCGCTGCGGCGTGATCTGCCATCCGATCCCTTGCTGGCGCGGCTGGAATGGTTCACCGATGGCTGGCTGCGTTATGACGCGATTGCCGGCAATCTGGTGGTGACCGACCTGCGCATGGGCATGCCGGGCTATTACACGTTCCGCTTCGTCATGGCACAGGGTGCGCCCGCGTCGGACTGGCGTGTCGTGCTGCCCAGCCGATGGCCCAGCGATCGCGGGGGCTGGCCCGAGTTCCGGCAAATCATGAATCGCATCGTTGCGGCGCAGCCGCCTCTGCCATTGGCCGTGTGGGCGCAGCGCACCACCCAGGCACCGACGGCACGCGTGGATGCGGATTGATTTCGCGGGGCGGGCTTGCAGCGGCGATCAGCGGGGCAGCCGCGCGGCGATTTCGGCAACCAGGCGTCGCGCCGCGTCCAGCTTGTCGGCCGGCGGCAGCGGATGCGAACCATTTTCGTCGAACAGCATGAGTTCCGTATCGTCGACGTCCATGACCCGATGCGCCAGATTGCCGACCAGCAGCGGGATACCTTTGCGCCGGCGCTTGGCTTCCGCATATCGGGCCAGGTCTTCGGTTTCGGCCGCGAATCCCACGCACCACGGACCATCGGCCAGCGCGGCGACCTCGGCCAGGATATCGGGATTGGGTTCGAATTCGAGCACCGGCGCGCCGCCTCCGGTCTCGTCCTTTTTCATTTTCTGTTCGCTGGGGTTCTTTACCCGCCAGTCGGCCACGGCTGCGACGGCGATGAATATATCGGCCTGGTGTGCTTGCGCCATGACCGCCGCGTGCATCTGACGCGCGGTTTGCACGGGATAGGTATCCACGCCGCGCGGGGCGGGCAGGGATGTCGGTCCCGTCACCAGGGTTACCCGGGCGCCAGCCTCGCGCGCGGCGCGCGCGATCGCGTAGCCCGTCTTGCCCGACGACCGGTTGCTGATCATCCGGACCGGATCGATGGGTTCGACGGTGGGCCCGGCGGTCAGCAGCACATGTTTGCCCGCCAAGGGCTTGGGCTGGAAAAAAGCGATGACGTCGGCCAGGATTTCGTGCGGCTCCAGCATGCGCCCGTCGCCGATTTCGCCGCAGGCCTGGTCGCCGGCCGCCGGCCCCAGGATCTGGATGCCGTCTTCCCGCAACTGCGCGGCATTACGCTGCGTGGCACGGTTGGCCCACATCTCGCGGTTCATGGCGGGGACGATCAGCAGCGGGCAGTTGCGCGCCAGGCACAAGGTGGACAGCAGGTCGTTGGCCATGCCGTGCGCCAGCTTGGCGATGAAGTCGGCGCTGGCCGGCGCGATCAGCACCGCGTCGGCGCCACGCGTCAGATCGATGTGCGCCATGTTGTTATCGATGCGCGCGTCCCATTCGCTGACGTATACGGGCCGGCCTGACAAGGCCTGCATGGTCACCGGTGTGATGAAATGGGTTGCGGCATCGGTCATGACGATGTCGATGGCCGCGCCCTGTTCGGTCAGCCGCCGCACAAGCTCGGCGATTTTGTAGCAGGCGATGCCACCCGACATGCCTAGGACGATACGTTTGCGGGCGAGATCGAGCATGGGAGAACCGCGGGTAGGGAAGACGCGCCCATTATGCGCCGACTAGCCTGGTTTGCGCATCCGCAGCAATTCGTCCAGGACGAGCAGGATGGCACCGCAGGTAATGGCGACGTCGGCCAGGTTGAAGGCCGGGTAGTACCAGTCTTTCCAGTAGAAAAGCAGGAAATCGACCACGTGCCCGTAGGCCACGCGGTCGATGACATTGCCGATCGCACCGCCCATGATCATCGCCAGCGCCAGCGCGAAGCGCGGATGCGCCCGGCGGCCCTGGCGCGCCAGGATCCACGTAATGACGGCTGCCGCGACGATTCCCAGCGCGGTAAAGAACCAGCGTTGCCATCCCGCTTCCGTGGCCAGGAAACTGAACGCCGCGCCGCGGTTGTATACCAGCGTGAAGTCGAACACGGGCAATACATTGACTCGCTGGCCGTAGCCGAAGCTGCCATTGAAATACAGCTTGGCAGCCTGATCCAGAACGATAATGACCGCGGCCACCGCCAGCCAGAATGCCAATCCATGGCCCCGGCCTGGCCGCGTGACGGCGTCCCGCGACTGGGCCGGCACGCGATCGCCGGCTTCAAGCATGGTCGCGTGCCTCGCCGGAGCCGAACAGGTTGCTTACGCAGCGTCCGCATATGTCGGCATGTTCCGGGTCCACGCCGACGTCGGCGCGCCAGTGCCAGCAGCGTTCGCACTTCTTGTGCGACGACGGCGCGATGGCGATTTGCAGTTCGCCCGTACCCGCATGCACCGTGGCACGCGAAACGATCAGGACGAAGCGCAGATCGTCGCCCAGGCTTTGCAGCGCCGCCAGATCATCGCCGGACGCGGTGATATCGATTTCCGCCTGCAAGGACGAACCGATACCGCCGGCGCTGCGCACCTCTTCGAGCTTGCGCATGACCTCGGCGCGGATCGTACGCAGACGAGCCCATTTGGCCGGCAGGGGATCGTTGTCGGCCAGCGGCGGCAGGGCCTGGAAGACTTCCGCGAACACCGTGGCACGCGATACGTCGGCCTGATGCTTGAGCGCCGCGCCGGTCAATTCCTTCCACGCTTCCTCGGCGGTGAACGACAGCACCGGGGCCATCAGCTTCACCAGGGTTTGCGTGATGTCCAGCAGCGTGCTTTGCGCCGATCGGCGTGCCAGACTGGACGCACCGGTCGTGTACAGGCGGTCTTTCAGGATATCCAGGTAGAAAGCGCCCAGGTCTTCGGAGCAGAAGTTCTGCAGGCGCGATACCGCCGGGTGGAAGTCATACTTTTCGTAGTTGTCGAGTACTTCCTGCTGCATCTGGGCGGTCATTGCCAGCGCATAGCGGTCGATTTCCAAGCGCTGACCGTAGGGCACCGTCATCGACACCGCGTCGAAGTCCGCCAGGTTGGCGAGCAGGAAGCGCAGCGTGTTGCGGATGCGCCGGTAGCTTTCGACGACCCGCTTGAGAATTTCGTCGGAAATGGACAGTTCGCCCGAGTAGTCCGTTGACGCGACCCAC
The DNA here is from genome assembly GCA_035493915.1 of Bordetella sp. Classification (GTDB taxonomy): domain Bacteria; phylum Pseudomonadota; class Gammaproteobacteria; order Burkholderiales; family Burkholderiaceae_B; genus Bordetella_C. Next base: position 20,001 of record DATJHN010000242.1, on the reverse strand, counting down.
AGGCGCAGGATTTCCGCGCCCAGCGAGTCCGATATCTTCTGCGGGGCAATCACATTGCCCACCGACTTGCTCATCTTGCGGCCCTGGCCGTCGACGACGAAGCCGTGCGTGAGCAGTGCGTTATAGGGCGGGCGGCCATAGAGCATGCAGCCGGTCAGCAGCGACGAGTGGAACCAGCCGCGATGCTGGTCCGATCCTTCCAGGTACAGGTCGGCCGGCCACGCCAGTTCTTCCCCATGCGAGCCGGATTGCGTGGCGTCCTTGCCCCCCAGCACCGTGAAGTGCGTGGTGCCGGAATCGAACCACACGTCCAGCGTGTCGCGGCTCTTTTCGTACATATTGGCTTCGTCGCCCAGCAGTTCGCTTGGATCCAGCGACTGCCAGGTTTCGATACCACCCTGTTCGACGCGTTGCGCGATCTGTTCCAGGAGTTCGACCGTGCGCGGGTGCAGCGCGCCGGTTTCCTTATGCACGAAGAAAGCCATCGGGACGCCCCATTGCCGCTGGCGCGACAGGGTCCAATCCGGACGGTTGGCGATCATGGCATGCAGGCGCGCGCGGCCCCAGGCGGGATAGAAACGCGTGGCGTCGATGCCGGCCAGCGCGGATTCACGCAAGGTGGGGCCGCCGTCGCGCGGTGCGATGTCCATGCCGGCGAACCATTGGTTGGTGGCACGGTAGATGATGGGCGTCTTGTGGCGCCAGCAATGCATGTAGCTGTGCTTGTGCTTTTCGCTATCCAGCAGCGTACCGGCTTCGCGCAGCGTTTCGACGATCTTGGGATTGGCATCCCAGATGCCAAGGCCGCCGAACAGCGGCAGCGTCGACGCGAAGCGACCGTCGCCCATGACCGGGCTGAGCATGTCGGCGTCCGACAGGCCATGCGCCTTGCAGGACACAAAGTCTTCGATGCCGTAGGCCGGCGCGGAATGCACCACGCCAGTGCCTGTATCCAGCGTCACGTAGTCGCCCAGGTAGATCGGCGAAAGGCGGTCATAACCGGCATCGACCCGCGCCAGGGGATGATGGAAGGTAAGCCCGGCCAGGCTCTCGCCACGGGTAGTGGCGATGATTTCGCCTTCCAGTTTCCACTGCTTGAGACAGGGTTCGACACGCTCGGCGGCCAGCAGCAGCAGCGAGCCGGTGGAGCGCGCGGGCGATACCCGCACCAGCGCGTACTCGATTTCGGGATGCAGGTTCAGCGCCTGGTTGGACGGGATCGTCCAGGGGGTCGTCGTCCAAATGACGATCGCGCCGTCGTCCACCGACGGCAGGCCGAAGGCGCGCGCCACGCCTGCCTTGTCGGCGAACGGGAACGCGACATCCACGGCCGGATCGACGCGATCGGCGTATTCGACTTCAGCTTCGGCCAGCGCCGAGCCGCAATCGAAGCACCAGTTCACCGGCTTCAGTCCACGGAAGACGTAGCCTTTATCCATGATGCGCGCCAGGGCCCGGATTTCGTTGGCCTCGTTGCGGAACGCCATGGTCATATACGGCCGGTCCCACTGACCGAGCACGCCCAGGCGTTTGAAATCCTTTTTCTGCCGGTCGATCTGCTCGTGGGCGTAGGCACGCGCCTTGGATTGCATCTCGGCCACGGGCAGGTTCTTGCCGTATTTCTTCTCGATCTGGATTTCGATCGGCATGCCATGGCAGTCCCAGCCTGGCACGTAATGCGCGTCATAGCCGGCCATGTTGCGGCTCTTCAGGATCGCGTCCTTCAGAATCTTGTTGACCGCATGGCCGATATGGATGTCGCCGTTCGCGTACGGCGGCCCGTCATGCAGGACAAAACGGGGCCGCCCTTTGCTGGCGGCCCGGATGGCCTGGTAAACGTGGTTTTCCTCCCATTCGGCAACCCACGCGGGCTCGCGCTTCGCAAGGTCGCCCCGCATCGGAAAGGAGGTATCGGGCAGGTTGAGCGTCTTTTTATAGTCCATGAACGGCAAAATAGGCGCGCGCGTTTCGCGCGTCTTCGGCGATGGCGGCTGTCAGGGAAGGGAGGTCGGGGAACTTTTCTTCGTCCCGCAGCTGTTGCAGGAACTCGATACGCACGAGTTTACCGTATGCGTCCAGGGAGGCGACGTCCAGCAAGTGTGCTTCCAGCAGCACCCGGCCATGGTTTTCAACGGTGGGGCGCACGCCCAGGCTGGCGACGGCGGGCAGCGGCGAGGTGTCCAGCCCATGCACCCGGACCACGTAAATGCCGGAGCGCGCCGCGCAGCGCGGCGTCACGCGCACGTTAAGCGTGGGGAATCCCAGCGTACGGCCCAGCTTGCGTCCGTGCACGACGTGGCCGCTCAGGTGGTAGGGATGGCCCAGCAGGTGTTGCGCCCGCGCAAGGTCGCCCACGGCCAACGCAGTGCGCACTTCGGAACTCGAGATCCGGTGGCCGTGCGCGTCCGTAATGTCATCCAGCGTTTCCACTTCGAAGCCATGCGCCTTGCCGGCCTCGCGCAGCAGGGTGATATCGCCGCTGCGCTTGTGGCCGAAGCGAAAGTCCGGGCCGACCAGGATCCATCGCGCACCCAGGCCGCGCACCAGCAGGCGTTCGATGAAGGCGTGGGGCGACATTTCCGCCAGGCGCGCGTTGAAGCGTTCGACCATCACCTGTTCGATGCCGAAGCGCGCGAGCGCGTCCAGTTTGTCGCGCAAGCCGGTAATTCGCGTGGGCGCCAGTTCGGGCCGGTGGTTCAGCGCGGCGAAATATTCACGTGGATGCGGTTCGAAAGTCATGACCGCTGGCGTCAGGCCGCGGTCATGGGCGGCGGCGCGCACGCGCGCCAGCATGGCCTGGTGTCCGCGATGCACCCCGTCGAAATTGCCGATAGTCAGGGCGCAGGGCCGGCGGGCGCCAGGCGGAGGAAGGGAGCGGAAGATATGCAGCGCGGGTTTCACGGACGAGAGTTTACAATTTTGCCCGGGCTTGCTCTTTATTTCCTGTGGAACAAAATACCTTGGCAGCTTTAACCTCGGGCCGGCGGCGGCTCGTTATCCTGATTTCGGGCCGCGGCAGCAATATGCAGGCGTTGGTCCAGGCCTGCCGGCAGGAAGACTGGCCGGCGGATATTTCGGCGGTCATCGCCAGCCGGCCGGACGCGCCAGGCCTGCAGTGGGCACGCGACGCGGGCATTCCGACGGCATCCGTGTATCACCGCGACTTCGCCGGGCGTGAAGCGTTCGATGCGGCGCTGGCGGACGAAATCGATCGGCACGAACCGGATTACGTCATCCTGGCAGGCTTTATGCGCGTGCTCACGCCGGGTTTCGTCCACCGCTATGCGGATCGCCTCGTTAATATCCATCCTTCGCTGCTGCCGGCGTTTCCCGGTATGCACACCCACGGTCAGGCGTTGGCCACCGGCGTGCAGGTGCACGGCTGCACGGTGCATTTCGTTACCGCGCTGCTCGATCACGGGCCCATCATCGCCCAGGCGTGCGTGCCCGTGCTCAGCGGCGATACCCCGGACAGCCTGGCGGAGCGCGTGCTCGGCATGGAACATCGCGTCTTTCCGGCCGCGGTGCGCTGGCTTGCCGAAGGCCGCGTCAGCCTGACCGCCGATCACCGCGTTCAGGTGCAGGGCGACCCGCCGCGGCTATATACGTGGTCCGGCGACGCGGCGGAAAAATAAACGAATCAAACGCACTTTATCGACGGGCAGCACGTCCCGTCAGGGAATCGACATGAAAAAACCGCAGGGCGCGCGTGGAAAATCCGGGGCGCCGCGTACGGACGGGACGGATCGTCCACGTCCGTCGTTTGCCGTCGTCCGGCTTGGCCAGGTCCAGCAGGTACTGGGCGAAATGCTGCAATGGGCGTATCCGGCCGATGCGGTCCTGACCCACTGGCTGCGCACGCATCGGGCGCTGGGCGGCCGCGACCGGGCAGAAGTCTCTGAAGCCGCCTACGATGTGATGCGCAATCTGCGGCGCTACCGCCGCTTCGCGGAGACCGGCATCGGCCCCGCAGCTCGCCGGCTGGCGATTCTGGGCCTGACGGCCACGCAGGGGCGGGACGCGCTGCGGGATGCGCTGGCGCCGGAAGAAAGCGACTGGCTCGACCACATCCTGCGCATCGATCTGGCCACGCTGCCGCGCGCTGTGCGCGCCAGCCTGCCGGACTGGCTGGACGAGCGCCTGGGTGCATTCGACAACGCCGATGCCCTGATCGATGCCCTGAACCGTCCGGCACCGCTCGATATCCGCGTCAATCCCCTGAAAGCGGACCGCGACACCGTGCTGCGCGGCTTGCACGACGGTCCGGCAGGGCGATACCAGCCGCGCGCGATGCCGTTTTCTCCATGGGGCATACGGCTGGCCGGTCATCCCCCGGTGAACCGCTGGCCCCAGTTCGAAGCGGGCGAGATCGAAGTCCAGGACGAAGGCAGCCAGCTTCTGGCGCTGCTGATGGCGCCTCGCCGCGGTGAGATGATCATCGACTTCTGCGCCGGCGCTGGCGGCAAGACCTTGCTGCTCGGCGCCTTGATGCGTTCCACCGGGCGCCTATATGCCTTCGACGTTTCGGCGGCGCGCCTGGCCCGGGCCAAGCCGCGCTTTGCCCGCAGCGGGCTGTCCAACGTGGTGCCGGTCGTCATCGACAGTGAAAACGACACCCGGGTCAAACGACTGGCCGGCAAGGCGCAGCGAGTGCTGGTGGATGCCCCCTGCAGCGGCATCGGCACCTTGCGGCGCAATCCGGACCTGAAATGGCGCCAGCATCCCGAAGCCCTGCAGGAACTCGGGCTGCTGCAGACGCGCATTCTGGCGTCGGCGGCCCGTTGCGTTGCGCCTGGCGGGCGGCTCGTCTATGCCACCTGCAGCCTGCTGCCGGAGGAAAACGAGGCCCAGGCCGAGATTTTCCTTGCCACGCATCCGGAATTCGAGCGCCTGGACGCCGCCGCCCTGATCAGCGCGCGCTGCGAAGGCCTGGATCTGAAGGGACCCTATATGCAGCTGCGACCGGACGTGCACGGCACGGATGGTTTTTTCGCCGCGGTTTTCGAGCGTCGCAAGAATGGCGCGGCAGTGGCGCAAGCCGCCGGGGCTGAGGAGTCCGAGTCTGCCGGGGAACCCGTCGTCGACGCTGTTGCGCCGGAAAGCGTGGAACCCGATCTGGAGGCGGAAGCCCGCCGCTCGCCGGTCAGCGACCCGTCGTCCGAGACGTGACGGTCGCGCTTCCCTGCACCGACTGGGTGCCGAGTTCGCGCGACTGAAAGAAGATTTCCCAGCCGAAGGTATCGCGCCCCGGTGCGTCGCCCGCATGGTAGAGCACACGCGTCACGGGCACCTGGACATGGCGGCACTTGGCTGTTTTCCCTGCCAGCGCCGTCGTGGTGTTGATCACCAGCTTGCCCAGGGTGGGGCGCGTTTTGAGGATCACCGGCGGGGCGCGCATGGCGCGGCAATCCGCTTCCTGGATTTCGTAATATTCGGCCAGGACCACGGTTTTGCCGGCTTCCACCGTCCACGCCTGGCGCTGGGTTTTGTCCGCCGCCCAGGTAGCGGCGGGCGGAAAAGCCAACAGCACCGCCACTGCTGTGGCGGAAAAGAAACGTGCCGTACCTGTGCGCAGGCGCCACCGTAGGGGCGCCATGACCCGCCCTGAGACGGCCGGGATCGTTCCTATAAGGGGCCAGGCCCGGTGAAGCGTTGAAAAAGCAGTCAAGATGAGTACTAAAAGTGGGAGAAAACAACAATTTTGCCGGATATTCGCGGGGGTTTGATAAAGCATACGCCCTGTCATAAGCCCGCAAGGTAGGCTACACTCAAAAGCTGGTTCTAGCCGAGGTCTCTACGCCCTATATGGATCACATCCTTTCCTTCGTCGCCGGCGGTTTTCTGCATGCCTCCTGGTGGCAGATCGTCGTTTTCACCCTGGTGGCTACCCATGTCACCATCGTGGGGGTTACGGTATTTCTGCATCGCAGCCAAGCGCATCGCGGGCTGGATCTGCACCCCGCCGTCATGCATTTCTTCCGGTTCTGGCTGTGGATGACCACGGGCATGGTGACCAAGGAGTGGGTCTCCATCCATCGCAAGCATCACGCGAAATGCGAACGCGACGGCGACCCTCATTCGCCCATGCTGTTCGGCATCTGGAAGGTATTGTTCCGTGGCGCCGAGCTTTATCGCGAAGAGGCCACCAATGCCGAAACCATGGCCAAATTCGGCCACGGCACGCCGGACGACTGGCTCGAGCGCAAGATCTATGCGCCGCATAGCCTGCTGGGCGTGATGATCATGCTCGGGCTGGATATCGCCATGTTCGGCGCTGTCGGCCTAACGGTCTGGGCCGTGCAGATGGCCTGGATTCCGTTCTGGGCTGCTGGCGTGGTCAACGGCATCGGTCACTATTGGGGCTATCGCAACTATGCCAGCCCCGATACCAGCACCAACGTGTTTCCGTGGGGCATCATCATCGGTGGCGAAGAGCTGCATAACAACCACCACGCCTACGGCACGTCAGCCAAGTTTTCCGCCAAGTGGTACGAATTCGATATCGGCTGGGGCTACATCCGCATTCTCCAGTTCCTGCGACTGGCCAAGATCAAGAAGGTCGCGCCCAAGCTCAAGCTGGATCCCGCCAAGCCCATCGTTGATCTGGGCACCCTGCAGGGTGTTATCACGCACCGCTACGAAGTCATGGCGCGCTACGGCGACATCATCAAGAGTGCCGCGCGCCAGGAACTGGCCAAGCTCAAGTCTTCCCGCAGCCCGGATAGTGCGGAATGCCGCTGGACGACCCTGCGTCGGGTGCGCCGCTGGCTGCATCGTTCCGAAGACGCCCTGCAGCCCGAGCAGGTTGCCCAGGTAGATCGAGCCATCGCGGACAGTCAGTCGCTGTCGACGCTGGTACAAATGCGCCGCGAGCTGGGCCGTCTGTGGGAAAGCTCCAGCGCCAGCAGTGAGCAGTTGCTGAGCCATCTGCAGGCCTGGTGCCAGCGCGCGCAGCAAAGCGGAATTGAAGGGCTGGAGCAGTTCGCCGACCGACTCCGCCGCTACGCGGCATGATCGACAAGTTAAACCCGGAACAACGCGCCGCAGTTACGCTGGAGCCACAGCACGCCCTGGTCCTCGCCGGGGCGGGCAGCGGCAAGACGCGCGTGCTCACCACGCGCATGGCGTGGCTGATTCAGAATGGCCAGGCCAGTCCCTACGGGCTGCTGGCGGTTACCTTCACCAACAAGGCCGCGCGCGAAATGCTCGCGCGGATCACCGCGATCCTGCCCATCGATACGCGCGGCTTGTGGGTGGGTACCTTTCACGGTCTTTGCAATCGACTGCTGCGCGCGCATCATCGCGATGCCGGTTTGCCGCAAGCCTTTCAGATCCTCGATACCGCGGATCAGCTGGCCTCCATCAAACGGCTGCTCAAGGCTAACGGTATCGACGATGAAAAATATCCTCCGCGCGATGTCCAGCGTTTCATCAATGGCGCCAAGGAAGAGGGCGAACGTCCCGGCGATCTGGAAGCCTGGGACAGCCACCGCCGCCGCCTGATCGAAATCTACCAGTTGTACGAAGCGCAATGCCAGCGCGAAGGGGTGGTCGATTTTCCCGAACTGCTGCTGCGCGCCTACGAATTGCTATCGCGCAATGCACCGGTTCGCGAACATTACCAGCGCAGGTTCCGCCACATCCTGGTCGACGAATTCCAGGATACCAACACGCTGCAGTACAAATGGCTGCGGCTACTGGCTGGCGGTGGCGCCTACATCTTCGCGGTCGGCGACGACGATCAGTCCATCTATGCGTTTCGCGGCGCCAATGTCGGCAATATGTCCGACTTCGAGCGCGACTATGCGCGCGGCACGGTCATCCGCCTGGAACAGAACTATCGGTCTTACGGCCATATCCTGGATTCGGCCAATGCGCTGATCGACCATAACAGCGGTCGCCTGGGCAAGAATCTCTGGACAGAACAGGGCGAAGGCGAACCGGTACGGGTGATCGAACAGCCGTCCGACGGTATGGAAGCGCAATGGGTCGTGGACGAGGTCCGCGCGTTGGTCAACGAAGGCCGGCTGCGTCGCGAAATCGCCGTGCTATACCGCAGCAACGCTCAATCGCGCGTACTGGAACATGCGTTGTTTTCCGCCAGGATCCCTTACAAGGTCTATGGCGGCCTGCGCTTTTTCGAGCGGCAGGAAATCAAGCATGCCTTGGCTTATCTGCGTCTGATCGCCAATCCGCACGATGATACGTCCTGGATGCGCGTGGTGAATTTCCCCACACGCGGCATCGGCGCCCGTACGCTCGAACAATTGGCCGACGCCGCGCGTGCCCAGGACACCAGCCTCTACGGTGCGGTGGCGCGGGTGGCGGGCAAGGGCGGTTCCAATCTGGCGCAGTTCGCCACATTGATCGGCCGCATGGCAGATGAAACCCGCGAATTGCCGCTCCCCGAAATGGTCGAGCACGTGTTGGAAGCCAGTGGACTGATCGAGCATTACCGGGGCGAACGCGAAGGCACCGAACGCATCGAAAACCTGAACGAACTGGTTACGGCTGCCTCGGTATTTTCCACCGAGGAAAATTTCGACGGTTTGCCTGCGGGCGTGCCGACACAACGTGAACCGGTGGCGGATCCAGCGCTCGACGCCGGCTTCGGTCCTGCCGACGAAAACCTGACGCCGTTGGCCGCGTTTCTTTCGCATGCTGCGCTGGAAGCGGGCGACAATCAGGCGCAGGCGGGGCAGGACGCCGTGCAGATGATGACGGTACACGCGGCCAAGGGACTGGAGTTCGACGCGGTTTTCATTACCGGGCTGGAAGAAGGCCTGTTTCCCCATGAAAACAGCATCCTGGAACAAGCGGGCCTGGAGGAAGAGCGGCGCCTGATGTACGTCGCGATCACACGGGCGCGTGAACGGCTGTACCTGAGCCTGGCCCAGAGCCGCATGCTGCATGGGCAGACCCGTTATGCCATGCGTTCGCGCTTCCTGGCGGAAATTCCCGAACAGCATTTGAAATGGCTGACGCCGCATGCTGGCCCTGCCGACGGCTACAGTACCGGCGGCGGGTCCTGGAGCGGCGCGGCGCGCGGCGATGCGTTCGGACGCAAATCGACCGGCGCGATAGCGCCGCGTCAACCGCGTGGCGTGGCATCGGGTGTCACCGTCGGAGACCGTCAATACCGTATTGGCCAGGGTGTCCACCATGCGCGTTTTGGCGATGGCACGATCATCGGCCTGAGCGGAAATGGCCAGGATGCCCAGGCGCAGATACAGTTCCGGGATGTCGGTGCCAAGACTTTGGCGCTCGGTATCGCCAAGCTGGATGTCATTGCCGGCTGACGTTAGCGGGTGGCGTCGCCGATCTGGCGCGAATTTCGTGATTCTTTAAAAACTTGGGCGCCTTCGGGCGCCCAAGTTTTTAACAAGACCTTCAGGAAGAGGGGGATTCCAGTACGTTCTTTTCCGCTTCCTCGATCGCTTCGTGCAGGCCCAGCCAGTCTTCTTCCAGGTCGCCCATGCGCTTGCCCAGTTCGCCATGCTCGCTCATCACTTTCTGGCGTTCGGTGCGCCGTGCATCCGAATACAGATCCGCATCGGCGATCAAGGCGTCCAGCGCATTCAGCCGCGCACGTACTTTTTCGATCTCGGCGTCTACCTTGGCAAGTTTTGCTTCCAGCGGTTTGCGCGCGGCGGCGATACGCTGCCGCTGTTCGGCCTCTTGGCGACGCTGCTGCTTGCGATCAGCCGGCGCGGGCGCGTCCACCGATGCGGCGCGCGCCGTTTCGGCTTTTCCTTCTGCGTTGCGAGTCGCGAGCCAATCCCGATAGTCTTCCAGGTCGCCGTCGAATTCGTGCACTGTCCCGTCGGCGACGATCCAGAAACTGTCGACCGTGGTGCGCAGCAGATGGCGGTCGTGCGACACCAGCAGCATGCTGCCCGCGAATTCGGCGAGGGCGGCTGCCAGGGCTTCACGCGTTTCCACATCCAGATGGTTGCTGGGCTCATCCAGCAACAGCAGGTTGGGCTTCTGCCAAACGATCAGAGACAACGCCAGCCGCGCCTTTTCGCCGCCCGACATCGGGCCGACCTGCCCGGTCACGGCATCGCCCGAGAAACCGAATCCGCCCAGGTAGTTGCGTAGCTCCTGTTCGCGCGTGTCCGGCGCAATTCGAGCCAGGTGCAGCAGCGGCGTGGCATTGACGTCCAGCATATCAAGCTGATGCTGCGCGAAGTAGCCGATCGACAGGCCCCGCGAGGCACGGCGTTCACCCGATCGCACGGGCAAGGTTTCCGCCAGTGTCTTGACCAGCGTACTCTTGCCGGCGCCGTTGGCGCCGAGTATGCCTACGCGGCTGCCGGCACGCACCATCAGCGTCACGTCACGCAGGATATCGATCGGATGGCCGGAATCATCCGTGTAACCCGCCGAAAGCTTCTCCAGGATCAGCAGCGGGTCCGGCATATGGTCCGGTGAAGGAATGCGGATATCGATGCCGGCTTCGGTTTGCAAGGGTGCCAGAGTCTGCATGCGCGCCAGCGCCTTGACCCGGCTTTGCGCCTGCTTGGCCTTGGATGCCTTGGCCTTGAAACGATCGATGAAACCCTGCAGCCGCGCTGTATCCCGCGTCTGCTTTTCCCAGGCGATGCGGGTTTGCCGCAAGCGTTCCGCGCGTTGTTCCAGGAAATCCTGATAGCCGCCGCGATAGCGCACCAGTTTTCCGTGGTCGAAATGCAGGATTGATTTGGCCGCCGCGTCCAGGAATTCCGTGTCATGCGAGATCAGCAGCACTGTGCCGGGATATGCCACCAGCCACTTCTCGAGCCAGAGCATGGCGTCCAGATCCAGGTGGTTGGTCGGTTCGTCCAGCAGCAGCAGTTCGGACGGCGCCATCAGGGCGCGGGCGAGCGCCAGCCTCATGCGCCAGCCACCGGAAAAGCTTGCCACCGGTTGCGTCCATTCGGCTGGCTTGAATCCCAGGCCGGCCAGCAACTGTTCCGCGCGCGATGGTGCGCTCCAGGCGCCGGCCTCTATGAGCGCGGCTTCCGTTTCGGCGATCTCCGTGCCCTGATGATCGCCCAGGGCGGCACGCCGTGCCTGCAACCCGCGCAGCGGTGTATCGCCGTCGATGACGAACTCGCGCGCGGGCCGGTCGTCGGCATGCAGTTCCTGCTGCACGCTGGCGATGCGCCAGTCGGGGGGGAGGGTCACGTTGCCGGCATCGACATCCAGCGTTCCCGTCAGCAAGGCGAACAGCGAAGACTTGCCCGCCCCATTCTTGCCGACGATGCCGACACGTTCTCCCGGATTGACGACGAAGTCCGCGCCGTCCAGCAAAACCTTGGTCCCGCGACGCAGGGTGATTCCAGATCCGCGTATCACGACGACAACTGCTCGCGGGTCAGCAGCAGGATCTGATCGGAAGCTTCCGATGAGTCCAGCCACACAGGATCCAGATCCGGAAATGCGGCCTCGAAATGCGCCCGTTCGTGGCCGATCTCCAGTACCAGGATGCCTTGACGCGACATATAGGCCGGCGCGTCGCCCAGGATCCGCCGCACCAGGTCCATGCCATCGTCGCCGCCGGCCAGTGCCATGTGCGGCTCATGCCGATATTCCTGCGGCAGTGCGTCCATCGAACCCGCATTTACATAGGGGGGATTACAGATGATCACATCGTATTGGCGCGGCGCGAGCTTCTGGAAAAGATCACTGCCGTGCAGGGAGATGCGCTCATGCAGGTTGTACGCGCCCACGTTGTGCATCGCGACTTCGAGCGCGCTGGTTGAAATGTCCACTCCGTCGACGTGCGCGAATGGAAACGCCAACGCGGCCAGCACGGCAAGGCAACCGGAACCCGTACACATGTCCAGCACGTACTCCACGGTCTCGGGATCGGCAATCCAGGGCGACAGGCTGTCATCCAGCAGCTCGGCGATCGGCGACCGCGGCACGATCACACGGTTGTCGACGTAAAACCGGCGGCCGCGCAGCCAGGCCTCGTTGGTCAGATAGGGGGCGGGCATGCGTTCGCTGATGCGCCGGTCCAGCACCGCCAGGACTTGTTCGCGTTCCTCCGACAGGACATGCGCGTCCAGGAAGGGATCCAGCATATCGAGCGGCAGATGCAGCGTGTGCAGTACCAGGTAGACCGCTTCGTCCCAAGCATTGTCGCTGCCGTGGCCGAAACTGACCTGTCCGGCGTTGAGCCGCGAGACACCATAGCGGATCAGGTCGCGGATGGTCAGCAATTCGGGGCGATTGAAAGAAGACATGGGATCGCTCACGCCGAGAGCAGCAGGTTTTCGACCGTGCGGCGATAGATGTTTTTCAGGGGCACCAGCGAGTCGACCTCGATACGTTCATTGACTTTATGGATGGTCGCGTTGCAGGGACCGAATTCGATGACCTGCGGGCAGATCTTGGCCAGGAAGCGGCCATCGGATGTACCGCCGGTGGTGGACAGCTCCGTCTCCAGGCCGGTTTCCGCCCGTATGGCTTCGGTCAACGCGGTACTGAGCGTACCTTTGGGGGTAAGGAACGGTTCACCGCCCAGTTGCCAGTCGATGTGGTGATCGACACCGTGCTTGTCCAGCACCGCCGTCACGCGCGCTTTCAGGCTTTCGGGCGTACTGGCCGTCGAGAAGCGAAAGTTGAACAGCAGGATGGCTTCGCCGGGCACTATATTGGTCGCGCCGGTACCGGCGGACATATTCGAAATCTGGAAGGTCGTCGGCGGAAAGTATGCATTGCCCTGGTCCCATTCAATCTTGACCAGCTCGGCCAGCGCCGGCGCGACGTCGTGGACGGCATTGCGGGCCAGATGGGGATAGGCGACATGGCCCTGGACTCCCTTGACCGTCAGCCGGCCCGACAGCGAGCCGCGCCGCCCATTCTTGCACACGTCGCCCACACGGTCGGTCGACGTGGGTTCTCCCACGATGCAGTAATCCAGGGCTTCGCCGCGCTGCTGCAGCCGTTCGCAGACGCGCACCGTACCGTCCACCGATGGGCCTTCTTCATCGGAAGTCAGCAGCAGAGCGATGGAGCCTGCGTGTTTCGGATGCGCCGCGACGAATTCCTCGGCCGCCACGACGAAGGCGGCGATGGAGCTTTTCATGTCCGCGGCGCCCCGGCCATACAGGAAACCGTCGCGCTCGACCGGTACGAAGGGATCGCTTTCCCACTTTTCGCGCGGCCCCGGAGGCACCACGTCAGTGTGACCCGCGAACACCACCAGCGGACTGGCCGTGCCGCGGCGCGCCCACAGATTGGTCACGCCGTTGCAGACGATGGTCTCGCAGCGAAAGCCGATTTTTTCCAGACGCTGCGCCAACATCTGCTGGCAATCGAAATCCGCCGGCGTGACCGAGGGACGGGCGATGAGATCCTTGACCAGATCGAGTACGGCGGTTGCGCCCATTACGCCCTCAGCAGATCGTTGATGCTGGTCTTCGCACGCGTCTGCGCGTCGACGCGCTTGACGATCACCGCGCAATACAGGCTGTGCGTACCGTCGGCGGCAGGCAGCGATCCGGGTACGACGACCGAGCCGGAAGGAATGCGGCCGTAGCTGACCTTGCCCGTCGAGCGATCGTAGATCTTGGTGCTTTGCGACAGATAGACCCCCATCGAGAGCACCGAATTTTCTTCCACGATGACGCCTTCGACGATTTCAGACCGAGCGCCGATGAAGCAGTTATCTTCGATGATGGTGGGGTTAGCCTGCAGGGGTTCCAGTACACCGCCGATGCCGACACCGCCGGACAGATGAACGTTCTTGCCGATCTGTGCGCACGAGCCGACCGTGGCCCAGGTGTCGACCATGGTGCCTTCGTCGACGTAGGCGCCCAGGTTCACGTACGACGGCATCAGTACCACATTGCGGCCGATGAAGGCGCCACGGCGGGCTACGGCAGGCGGTACGACCCGATAGCCGCCGTGCTGGAACGCGGCGTTGCCGTATTCCGCGAACTTCAGCGGCACCTTATCGTAGAACTGCAGCGGGGCTTGGCCCGTCACCGCGTTCTCCTGCAGGCGGAAAGACAGCAGCACCGCCTTCTTGATCCATTGGTGCACGATCCATTCGCCGGTTGCTTTGTCCGCAACTCGCAGACGGCCCGAGTCCAGGGCGTCGATCGTGTGTTCGACCGCTTCGCGGACTTCGGCGCTGGCATCGGTGGGCGTCAGGGAGGCCCTGGCTTCCCAGGCTTGTTCGATGGTGGTTTGAAGGTCGAGAGTCATGGTTGTAAGCAGTTGAAGGGTTAAACGGAGGACTTGACGAAATCGGCGATACGTTCGGCGGCGTCGACGCATTGCGCCAACGGCGCGACCAGCGCCATGCGGATGCGGTTCAAGCCCGGATTGCGGCCATGCGCGTCGCGGGCGAGATAGCTACCCGGAAGGACCGTCACGCCCGTGCGGGCATACAGGTCGCGTGCGAAGTCCGTATCGGGCGTGGGCGTCGCGACCCATAGATAGAATGACGCCGCGGGACGCGTGACGTCCATCGCGCGTTGCAGGATAGGCACCACTGCATCGAATTTTTCGCGATACAGCCTGCGATTTTCGCGTACATGGGTTTCATCCGTCCAGGCCGCGATGCTGGCCGCTGACACGACCGGGCTCATCGCGCTGCCGTGATACGTGCGGTAAAGCAGAAAGCGCGCCACCAACGCGGCGTCGCCGGCGACGAATCCGGAACGCATGCCAGGCACGTTCGAGCGCTTGGACAGACTCGAGAAAACGATGAGATTGCGGTAGTCCGTACGGCCGAGTGCCTGGGCCGCCTGCAAACCGCCCAGGGGCGGCTGCGTTTCGGTCAGATAAATCTCGGAATAGCATTCGTCCGACGCCACGACGAAGCCGTAGCGATCGCTCAGTTCTAAAATTTCCCGCCAGTCGTCCAGGGACATGACGTTGCCGGCGGGGTTGCCCGGCGAACACACATACACCATGCGGGTCTTGCGCCACACATCTTCCGGAACCTGGCTCCAGTCGGGACCGAAATTGCGGGCGGCGTCCGCGTTGACGTAGTAGGGCTGGGCGCCGGCGAGCAGGGCCGCGCCTTCGTAGATCTGATAGAAAGGGTTGGGACAGATGACCACGTCGTCGCCCGTCGGGTCGATGACGGCCTGGGCGAAGGCGAACAGGGCTTCGCGGGAGCCCAGCACCGGCAGGACCTGCGTTTCGGGATCGGGCGCGGCAATGCCGTAGCGCTTGGCCAGCCATTGCGCGATCACTTCGCGCAGGCGCACCTCGCCTTTGGTGGAGGGATAGGACGCCAGGCCTCCGGGCAGCGCCTGTGCCATGGCCTGCGCGACGCGAGGGGGCGTGTCGTGCTTGGGCTCTCCAATGGACAAGTTGATCGCCGCAAGCCCGCTGGGTGGCGGGCCGGCGTCGGCCATCAGGCGGCGCAGCTTTTCGAAGGGGTAGGGGTGTAATGCATCGAGACGGGGGTTCATGGGGCGCGATTTTAACAAGCAAGCTACAATACCGGGCTGCGCTTGCGAAGGTGGCGAAATTGGTAGACGCACCAGGTTTAGGTCCTGACGCCGTAACAGGTGTAGGGGTTCGAGTCCCCTCCTTCGCACCAGAATTCTCCGTCATGGCCGGTGGCAGCGGTGTCCGGAAGTTCCCACGTCCGTATTCTTTCGACCAGTACCGACCATGCTGAAAATCGAACCGCTTTCTTTCCGGCTCCTGTCGCCGGATCATTATCCCGCGGACGTGGCCGCGCCGCTGGTGCTGGATTCTCCTCACAGCGGCACGGTGTACCCGCCGGATTTCGCGCCGGCCATCGATTTCGCTGCCTTGCGCACGGCGGAAGACACCTGGGTCGATGATCTGTGGAGCAATGCCCTGGAACTGGGCGTTCCGTTGATTGGCGCCACATTCCCGCGCAGCTACATCGACGCGAACCGCGCCGCCGACGAGATCGATCCGCTGCTGCTGGATGGCGAATGGCCCGAAACACTGACGCCATCCTCCAAGGTAAGGCTGGGCAAGGGCCTGATCTGGCGCATGCTGGATGACGGCACCCCGCTGTATGCGCGCAAACTGTCGGTGGACGAGGTGCGCCACCGGATCGACGCCTGTTGGAAACCCTATCATCGCGCGCTGGGTCAGCTGCTGGACGGCGCCCACCAGCGTTTCGGCAAGGTATGGCATATCAACTGTCACTCCATGCCCAGCGTTGCGGCGGCTTACGCCACGGAAAAGCCCGGGCTGGTGCATCCGGACTTTGTGCTGGGAGACAGGGACGGCACGACTGCCGCCCCTGAGTTTCGCCAGTTCGTCGCGCAATGGCTGCGTGCCAAAGGGTATGACGTTGCTGAAAACGACCCGTACAAGGGCGTCGAAATCGTCCGCTTTTTCGGCAAGCCGGCACAGGGCAGGCACAGCCTGCAGATCGAAGTCAACCGCAAACTCTATATGGATGAAGCGACGCTGCGGCCTGCGCCGGGCTACGCCAGGCTTCAGTCCGACCTTCGCGAACTGGTTGCCGCATTGCTGGATTGGATGAGGCCGCAACTGGCTTAGATCCAAGGCTGCGCTCGCGGCCGGTTTTCCGGTAGGCGCGGTTGACCCGGTAAAAATTTCCCGATTACACTCGGCCAGCGAGATCTTCAAGCGACGCGGTCTTAGTTCTATTTGTCGCCGTCATAGGTACTGTAGTTGCCGATTTCCCTTCCTTGATAATCTAGCGAATCTCTTCCTATTCATCAGCTCAGGTGGTGGCAAATATGGCAACGGGCATCGTCAAGTGGTTCAACGCGGAAAAGGGATACGGTTTTATCGTGCCCGACGATGGCAGCAAGGATCTATTCGTGCATTTCTCGCAGATTCGTACCGAAGGGTACAAGACGCTGCAGGAAAACCAGCGTGTGACGTATGAAGTCGGCCAGGGCGCGAAAGGCCCCGCCGCGATGAACATTCAGATCATGAAGTAACGTGGTGGCTGCGCCGCGCAGCCGCCTGGAGATCGCCCTCGGGCTGTTTCCAACAGCGTAACGGTGTCCGCGTGTTCGTCATCGACGGCAGGCAGGACGCCAGAAAAAAGGCGTGCCCGCAGGCACGCCTTTTTTTTGCCCGAGTCGCCCATGGCCAAGGGCGCCGGTGTGGGACACGCGGCAAGACTGCTCGCCGTCACCGCCGGAGACCGGCCTTTTTTCAGTGCGCGCCGCACTCCTTTGCGGCAGGCGGCGGCATCAGCAGGCGGTCCACATAGGCGATGCCGATGGCCGACAGGATGAAGACGCAGTGGATGATCGTCTGCCACATGACACCGCTTTCCGTGAACTTGACGTCCGGGGTGCCCAAGGCTCCAGCTTCGATGAAAGTGCGCAGCAGATGGATGGACGATATGCCGATGATCGCCATCGCCAGTTTGACCTTCAACACGCTCGCATTCACATGGCTGAGCCATTCCGGTTGATCCGGATGGCCTTCGAGCCTGAGGCGCGAGACGAAGGTTTCGTAGCCGCCGACTATGACCATGACCAGCAGGTTGGAGATCATGACCACGTCGATCAGCCCCAGCACGATCAGCATGATCTGCTGTTCGCCGAAGGTCGTTGAGTGGCTGACCAGGTGCCACAGTTCTTTCACGAACAGCAGCACGTAGACGCCCTGGGCGACAATCAGGCCGAGGTATAGGGGCAGTTGCAGCCAGCGCGAGCTGAAGATCAAGGCCGCCAGGGTACTAAGGCGTGGACGGGTATCGCCTGGAGCGCGTAATTGCATAGAAGAATTTGGCTGGAACAAGGGAAGGGCAGGGCCTTGAATTCTATCAAGCTGACACCAAGCTGTATCGATGCGTGCGCCGAGCCCGGCCATGTGTCTTTCCTCGTCGGATCAACGCCCCGGCTAATCCGTCCCCCGGCACCGCCGCCGGCCAAAAGGGCACAAACGAGTTTCCGGTAAAATGACCGGTTGTTCCCATATTCCATTCACTCGCAAAATAGGTCCTTTCTAATGCAGCCTGTGGTTGAAACCCTCTCCGGCCTGAAGCGCCGCGTCGATCTGTCCGTGTCCGTGGCGGACGTCGAAAAAGAAGTCCAGGCGCAATTGAAGCGCGTTGCGCGCACCGCCAAGGTGCCCGGCTTCCGTCCCGGCAAAGTGCCCATGGGCATGCTGGAACGCAGCCACGGCCCCGGCATCCGCTACGACGTTATCAATACGCAGGTGGGCCGCGCGTTCGAAGAAGCGGTCGATTCCGCCAAGCTGCGCATTGCGGGTGCTCCGTCCATCGAAGCGAAGACCGAAGGCGTTGCCGATGACACGCTGGCGTTCTCCGCGACCTTCGAGGTATATCCGGAGGTTGCCGTGCCCGACCTGACCAGCCTGTCGATCACGCGCTACGACACGCCCGTGACCGATGCCCAGGTCGATCAGACCATCGAAGTCCTGCGCAAGCAGCGCGCTACCTACGAAGCGCGCGAAGGCCGCGCCGCCCAGGACGGCGATCGCGTGACGCTGGATTTTGCCGGCACCATCGATGGCGTGCCGTTCGATGGCGGCAAGGCTGAAGCCTTCCCCTTCGTGCTGGGCCAAGGTCGCATGCTGCCCGAATTCGAAGCCGCGGCGCTGGGCCTGAAGGCCGGCGACACCAAGGTGTTCCCGCTGAATTTCCCGGCTGATTACCAAGGCAAGGAAGTCGCCGGCAAGACGGCCGAATTCACTATCACCATCAAGGAAGTCGCCGAAGCCGTGCTGCCCGCCGTGGATGGCGAATTCGCCAAGTCGCTGGGACAGGCCGAAGGCGATGTCGAAAAGCTGAAGGCCGATATACGCAAGAATATCGAGCGCGAAGCCAAGACCCGCTTGTTGGGCCGTACCAAGAACAGCGTTATGGACGCCTTGGCCGAAGCGGCCAAGTTCGAGGTACCCGCCGCCTTGGTCGATAGCGATGTGGGCAGCCGTGTCGCCGCCGCGCGCGAAGAACTGAAGCAGCGTGGATTGCCAAATGCCGATTCCGTGCCCATTCCGCCGGAAGCCTTCAGCACCGAATCCGAGCGCCGGGTACGCCTGGGTCTGCTGGTGTCCGAGTTGGTCAAGGAAGCGCAACTGCAAGCCAAGCCGGAACAGGTCCGTGCGCGCATCGAAGAATTCGCCCAGAATTACGAAGAGCCGGCCCAAGTGGTCAGCTATTATTTGTCCGACCGCCAGCGTCGCGCCGAAATCGAAGCGCTCGTGGTGGAAGACAACGTGGTTTCCTATGTGCTCGAAAAGGCCAAGGTCACGGATGAGCAGGTGCCTTTCGACCAGTTGATGGGGATGGCTTGATGAATAGATTCACGGATTTCTATGCGTCCATGCACGGCGGCGCGTCCGTGACGCCGACCGCCTTGGGGTATATCCCCATGGTGATCGAGCAGTCGGGACGCGGCGAGCGGGCATACGACATTTATTCCCGGCTGTTGCGGGAACGCGTCATATTCCTGGTCGGTCCAGTTAGCGACAATTCGGCGAACCTCGTGGTTGCCCAGTTGTTGTTCCTGGAGTCGGAAAATCCGGACAAGGACATTTCGTTCTATATCAATTCACCGGGCGGTTCGGTTTATGCCGGAATGGCCATCTACGACACGATGAATTTCGTGAAGCCGGATGTGTCGACGCTATGCACGGGATTGGCGGCCAGCATGGGAGCCTTCCTGCTGGCGGCGGGCAAGAAGGGCAAGCGTTATACGCTGCCCAACTCGCGCATCATGATTCACCAGCCTTCCGGCGGCGCCCAGGGGCAGGCCAGCGATATCCAGATTCAGGCGCGTGAAATTCTGGATCTGCGTGCCCGTCTGAATCGCATCCTGGCAGACAACACCGGCCAACCCGAAGATCGCATTGCCCTGGACACGGAGCGTGACAACTTCATGTCCGCGGAAGATGCTGTATCGTATGGTCTGGTGGACAAGGTGTTGTCCTCGCGCTCCGAGGATCGCTAAGGCGTCCGGGGGCCCGGTTCCGAGCCGCCGCTATTTCGAGCCAGCGTAGGGTGGGTGGCGCGCGCAGGCGCGACATCCATCATCGTCACCAGAGATATAT
>DATJHN010000241.1:0-2199 GCA_035493915.1 Bordetella sp. | reverse complement strand
GTGCTGCTGAAGTTCATGATGGACGCCGGCGCCGACATCATCGGCGATCCGTCGCAGTCGCACTGCGTGGCCATCGACGCGCGCGCGCCCGAATATGACGGCGGCATCTGCACGCGCATCGACTGCGTGTCGCTGGGCGTGGTCGTCAACCGCGACGCCGAGCGCTTCTACGATGAGGGCGAGGATTTCTGGCCCAAGCGCTATGCGATCTGGGGCCGCCTGGTGGCGGGCCAGCCCGGCCAGATCGGCTATTCCATCATCGATGCCAAGGCCGTCGGCCGCTTCATGCCGCCGGTGTTTACCGGCACGCAGGCCGACACGCTGGAAGAACTGGCGCGCAAGCTGGGGCTGGACGAAGCTCGTTTCATGCAGACCATGCGCGAGTACAACGAAGCCTGCCGCGTCGGCACCTTCGACCACACCAAGCTGGACGATTGCCATACCGAAGGCATCGCGCCCGCCAAGACGCATTGGGCCCGCCCCATCGATCGTGCGCCGTTCTTCGGCTATCCGCTGCGCCCCGGCATTACCTTTACCTACCTGGGCCTGAAGGTGAACGACGAGGCCGCCGTGCATTTCAACGGCGTGCCCAGCGACAACCTGTTCGTGGCCGGCGAAATGATGGCCGGCAACGTGCTGGGCAAGGGTTATACCGCCGGCGTCGGCATGTCGATCGGCACCGCATTCGGCCGCATCGCGGGTACGCAGGCCGCGCGCTCCGCGCTGGCCGCTGGAAAAAAATCGTCCATGGGAGCTTCCCTTGAAACAGCTTGAAGCCCTCGTCAAACAGGCGAGCGCCATGCATATCGTTACGCCCGATGCTTCGCTTACCCCGGCCCGCGCGGCCGACGGCCAAGCCGCCATGAAGGAAACACCCATCAAGTTCGTGCGTGCCGGTGCCCAGGCGCCGATCACCGAGAACGAAGCCGAAGTCGCGCGCCAGATGCAGATTTGCAATGCCTGCCGCTATTGCGAAGGCTTTTGCGCGGTGTTCCCCGCCATGACGCGCCGCCTGGAATTCGGCAAGGCCGACGTCAACTACCTGGCCAATCTGTGCCACAACTGCGGCGCCTGTCTGCACGCGTGCCAGTACGCGCCGCCGCATGAATTCGGCGTGAACGTGCCGCAGGCCATGGCCAAGGTGCGGGTGCAGACGTACACCGACTATGCCTGGCCGGCGTCGCTGGGTGCGCTGTACAAGCGCAACGGCCTGACGTTGTCGCTGGCCACGGCGGCCGCACTGGCCTTGTTCCTGGTCCTGGCCATGATGTCCGCGGGTTCCTTGATCCACAACCCGCTGGCCGGCAACTTCTACGCCATCTTCCCGCACAACACGCTGGCGCTGATGTTCGGCATCGTCTTCCTGTTCGCCATCCTTGCGCTGGGCATAGGCGTGACGCGCTTCTGGCGCAACGTGTCGCCCGGCAAGGCGACCGGGCCGGCGGTGGCCGAGGCGGCGCACGACGCCTTGCGGCTGCGCTATCTTGATGGCGGCCATGGCAAGGGGTGCAACGAGGCTGACGACGCCTTCACGTTGGCGCGCCGCCGCTTCCACCACTTTACGTTCTACGGCTTCATGCTGTGTTTCGCCGCGACCTGCGTGGCCACGCTGTACCACTACCTGCTGGACTACCACGCGCCGTATCCGTTCTTCAGCGCGCCTGTCCTGCTGGGGACGCTGGGCGGCATCGGCCTGTTGATCGGTCCGGCCGGATTGTTGTGGCTGAACCTGCGGCGCAATCCGCAGCATGGCGATGTGGCCCAGCGGCCCATGGACCGCGGCTTTATCGTGCTGCTGTTCCTGATCTCGCTGACCGGCCTGGGCCTGCTGGCCGGACGCGATGGCGGGGCCATGGGCCTGCTGCTGGCGATCCACCTGGGCACCGTCATGGCGCTGTTCCTGACGCTGCCATACAGCAAGTTCGCGCACGGCATCTATCGCAGCGCCGCGTTGTTGAAGTGGAACATCGAGAAGCGCCAGCCCAACTCGCTGCAATTGGGTTCGGACTGAGCCAGGCTCGCATGGAGAACGGGGCGGATGCCAGGGCGTCCGCCCCGTTTGTCATTCTTCGGCCGGTTTTTCCCGGTAATACCAGGTCAGCACGGGCAGGGCGGTAAAGCCGTGCAGGAAGATCGACATCACGATGACGGCCAGCAGGATGGGTGTCAACGGCCTGGCCTGTTCGGGCGCGTGTTCCA
>DATJHN010000240.1:0-19775 GCA_035493915.1 Bordetella sp. | reverse complement strand
CGTGCACATCGGCCACGACCAGCTTGCCGCCGGGTACCTTGTATTCGCCGTGTCCGCTGGTCATGCCGCCGCCCCGGCGTTTGGCGCGGCCTTGCGGCCGGCCGATGCGGTTCGCTGGTCAGGGTGGGTCATGGGAATATCCTTCGTGTAACGCGCCGGTGGCGCCGGCAGGGATATCCCGATCTTAACGGCGCGCGCCCCGCATTGCACCCATGCCCCCAGCGGCAAGCCCCATGGCGGCCGCGGAGCCACGGAGCCGCCCTCGGACGTGTACCGCAGCGCATTGTCGACCAGGCGCGCCTGGTCCAGGAGCTGCTCCGACAGGCGCGCGGTGCGCCGTGCGATGACCGGCAGTTTGTCCAGCGCGCCGGGTCAGGCCGCTCCGCGCCCCGCCGCGGCGGCCGGCCACAGCCGCCAGTTGAGCGTTGCTCCAGCCACGGCCAGCATGATCAGCGCGATGCCTAGCGCTTGCGCCATATGCAGGTGCTGTCCGAAGAAGGCGTAGTCGACCAGGATGGCGACCGCCGGATAAATGAAGGACAGCGCGGCCAGCATGGGCGTGGCCAGCTTCTGGATGGCGGAATACAGCAGGATGTACATCAGGCAGGTATGCACGATGCCCAGCACGAGCAGGCAACCCCATTGCGTCGGCATCGACGGCAACGACGAAAAATCCGCCAGCGGCGCCAGCATGACGATGCCCACCGCGACCTGCACCAGCGCCAGCAAATGCGGCGGAATATGCGCCAGCCGCTTCACGATGATCGCGGTGACGGCGTACAGCGCGCCCGCGCCCAGGCCCAGCCCGAGTCCCAACAGGTGCTCGTTTTGCAAGGACAACTGGGAGCCGTTCAATTCGAGCAGCAGCAACAGCCCGCCGAAGGCCACCACCGCCCAGCCGATCTTGCTGGCGCTTGGCCGTTCGCCCAGGAACAGCGCGCCCAGCGCCATCAGGAAAAAGGGCTGGAAGTTGTAGACCGCCGTCGACAGCGAAATCGACGCCAGCCGATACGCGGAAAACAGCAGCACCCAGTTCAGCACCAGCGCCACCCCGGCCGCGACCGCCATCAGGAAGGTCGTGCGGGTGAAATGGCGCCGTGACAGCAGGCCCGCCGCATAGCAATAGACCAGCAGCGCCAGCGCGCCGAACACGCAGCGGAAGAACACGACGTTGAAGGGTGTCTGTCCCGACTCCAGTACGAAAAAGCCCAGCGTGCCGGACATGGCCATTGCGACGCTCATTTGCACGGCGCCTGTGCGTTCGGTCGATGTAGCCATGATGGCTATCCTCTTGAAAACATGTGGACCGCGCGGCGGCGGCGGACTCCCGGATTTCTGTTCTGTCGGACCCGACCCGGCGGGCTTGCGGGACCCGGTGCATGGAAGTACCTTGTGGGAAGAGATTATCCCAGCCGGATCCGCTGTTTCACATGGCAGAATCGCGACGTTTTTGTAGCTTTACCTGGGTTTTGGAGCAAAATCATGCCAACTGACCTTAATAACCAAGCCCCCGGACTGGATGCTGTCGACCGGCGCCTGATTACGCTGCTCGTAGCCAATGCGCGCATGCCCGTCGCCGAACTGGCCAGGACGGTCGGCATGTCCTCGCCCAGTGTCGCGGACCGCCTGCGACGGCTCGAGGAATCCGGCGTCATCCGCCGCTACACGCTGGATATCGACCCCGTGGCGCTGGGTTATACCCTGGAAGCCATCGTGCGCGTGCGGCCCATGCCGGGCCAGTTGCGGCATGTGGAAACGCTGCTGAAGGACATTCCCGAGTTCATCGAGTGCGACAAGGTCACCGGCGAAGACTGCTTCGTCGCCCGGGTCGTGCTGCGCACCATCGGACATCTGGACCAGATCCTGGACCGCGTCACCGAGTACGCGGAAACCAATACGGCCATCATCAAGGACGCGACGTTGCGCCGCCGTCTGCCGCCACTGGGATGAAGGCGCCCGCCAAAATACCCGATGCGTAGCAATTTGTTTTTTGTAAATTGTAGACAATCGGATATCACGCCGATAGAATTTTCTCGAAGTACATCACCAGCGACGGCTCCGGACCAGTAGCGCTCAAACCGCTTTGCCGTGCCCGTCGACAGACTTCGAGGGTGTCCGATTGACTCAAGCTGATTCCAGGTCAGGTCGTCCAGCAGGCGACGCGGAATATCGCGGCCCGCTTTCCGGTGTCAAGGTGCTCGATCTCAGCGGCTATATCGCCGGTCCTTACGGCTGTACGCTGTTGGCCGACCAGGGTGCCCAGGTCATCAAGGTCGAGCCGCCGCAAGGCGACAACCTGCGCAACTATCCCTCCACCCTGGCCGCCGAAGGCCGCGCCTTCCTGGGCGTGAACCGCGGCAAGCTGGGCATCCAGTTGGACCTGAAGAACCCGGCCGCCCAAGCCACGCTGTCGCGGCTGGTCGAACAGGCCGACGTCCTGGTGCACAACTTCCGCCCCAGCGTACCGTCCAGGCTGGGCATCGATTACGACACACTGCGCGCGCGCAACCCGCGTTTGATCTACTGCGCGCTGACCGGCTATGGCGACACCGGCCCGCTGAAGGACAGCGCGGGCTACGACCAGGTGCTGCAGACCATGACCGGCATCTGTACCTTCCAAGGTGCGCCCGGCGATGCGGAAATCGTCTACGGCTCCGTGGTGGACTACTACGCCGCGTCGCTGCTGGCCGGCAGTGTGTCGTCCGCGCTTTATCAGCGCGAACGCACGGGGCAGGGCTCCTATGTGGGCGTATCGCTGCTGGGCAGCGCCCTGGCGATGCAGTCCGCGCGCTTCATCTGGGCGGAGAACGAACCGCGCGACGTATGGCGCGATATGCGCTCCGGCGGCATTACCGGCCTGCATCCCACGCGCGAAGGCAGTATCTATCTGTCGGCTAACACGCCGCATTTCTGGGAAGCCCTGTGCGAGCTCGTCGGCCTGGCCGACATGGGACGGGACGCGCGCTACGACAGCGTGCGCAAGCGTGCCGAACACGCCGCCGATATCGTGCCGCGGCTGCGTCAGGCGCTGCAGGCCCATACCGCCCTGGAATGGGAAAAAATCTTTGGCGTGCGCGTGCCTTGCGCGCCGGCGCGTCCCATCGAGGACATGTTCGATCATCCGCAGGTACTGGCGCAGGACATGGTGCATACCTATCCGCATCCGGTCGTCGGCAGCTACCGCGGCTTGGCGCGGCCGGTGCGGTTCGGCAAGGCGCCGGTCGCCGCGCCGTGTCCCGCGCCCACGCTGGGCCAGCACACCGAACAGGTGTTGCGCGACAACGGCTGGACCGACAAGGAACTGGACGATCTGCGCGCCGCGGGCGTATTGCCGTGACGATCCAATAGTGACCAACCCCGCGATTTTCGCGAAAGGCAGGCAGCATGACGGCTCTCTGGGAATCCTATCTGTCGGAGCAGGACGCGGCGGTATTGCGGCGCGGTGGCTTCGGCAAGCGTATGGGCTTTGGCAGGCGCCCGGCGGTGGTCGTAATCGACGCGCAGAAATACATGGTGGGCGCATTGGGCGAGGATGCCGACTGGCCGTCCAGCTGCGGCGACGTCGGCCGCGCGTCCGTCGCCGCGATCGCGCAGGTGGTCGGCGCCGCGCAGCATGCGGGGGTGCCATGCTTTTTCACCCGCTTCGAACTCGCGCCTGACGGCAGCGACATTGGCGGCTATCGGCGCAAGCGCGGGCTGCTCGACAACGAGCACTGGTGCCTGGCCGGCACCCTGGGCGCTGAGTTGGTCGACGCCTTGCGCCCCGCCGCGGGCGACGTGGTGTTCGTCAAGAAGAAGCCCAGTGGGTTTCACGGTACGCCGCTGCTGGGCTATCTGATCGACCGCGGCGTCGATACCGTTATCGTCATGGGCGGCGCGACCAGCAACTGCATACGCGCCACGGTATTCGATTCCGCTTCGTACAACTTCCGCACCATCGTTCCACAGGAGTGCGTGTTCGACCGCATCCCCATTTCGCACGCCATCAGCCTGTTCGACATGAACCGGCAGTTCGCCGACGTGGTGCCGATGGCGCAGGTGCTGGAGTATCTGCGCCTGCCGGAACAACAGCGCATGGATTTCGGCGCCGAGGACAGCCGCTGAGCGGCTGATGCGCAACCGCACCGCCGTCGTCAAGGACCGGCTGCGCGGCCAGTGTTCCCCGGCAATACAAGACGCGAGCCGCCGCATTCCCGCGGCACGGGCGGCGCTTACAAGGGAGGAGCAAGCATCATGTCGGACCACATATCACCGCAGTCCAGCGCGGTTGCCGCCGCAACCACGGGTCCCTGGTATCGCGAAGTTTCGCGCGATGCATGGCGCGTGCTCACCTTGTCCGGCCTGGGCTGGCTGTTCGAGGTCTACGAGATCTTTATCCTGTCGCTGACCATTCCGGCCTTCGTCGTCTACTTCGACCTGACCAAGGCCGAGGCCGGCCTGATCGGCAGCCTGTCCGCGCTGGGACAGATCGTCGGCGGTATCGCCTTCGGCTGGGTGGCGGACCGCTATGGCCGCGTCAAGACGCTGATCGTGACCATCCTTATCTACTCGATATTTTCGGGCGCGACCGCGCTGGCCGTCGGCGCGATGTCGGTGGCGGCAATGCGGGTGCTGGCCGGATTTGGCATGGGCGGTTCCTGGACCGCGGGCGCGGCGCTGGTCGCCGAGACCTGGAAGCCCGAGCATCGCGGCAAGGGCGGGGCACTGATGCAGCTGGGCTTGCCGTTGGGATCGCTGCTGGCCATCGGTGTCGTCGCGCTGGTCAGCCAGGCGTCGGGCGGCCTGAATGATGGCGGCTGGCGCTGGGTCTACGCCATCGGGCTGCTGCCCATCTTTATCCTGTATCCCGTGGCGCGCCGCACGCCGGAATCGCCGGTGTGGCTGGCCCGTGGCGCCAGCGGCGGGCAACGCGGCAATATTTCCGACCTGCTGCAAGGCGAGAATGCCAGGGGCCTGGCCAAGGCCTTCGGTTTTATCTTCTTTATCCAGTACGTGTACTGGGCGGTGTTCACCTGGACGCCGACCTTCCTGGTCACGGTCAAGCACTTCAACTTCGTGCACAGCCTGGGCTTTACGCTGGCCCAGCAGCTGGGCTCGCTGGTCGGCTTCCTGGTGTTCGCCTCGCTGGTCGATCGCATCGGGCGCAAGGCCACGTTCTCGATCTATCTGCTGATTGGCGCGCTTGCCGTGATCGGCTTCGTGACGATCGAGCAGGAACAGTGGTTGTTGATCGCCAGCTTTTTCACCGGACTGGGCATTACCGGCCTGTTCGCCGGGATGGGCCCGTTCGCCGCCGAGCTGGTGCCGAAGACCTCGGCGCGCGGATTCGCCATGGGCCTGGCCTATAACGGCGGCCGCATAGGCGGCATGATCGCGCCTTACCTGATCGGCGCGTTGGCCACGTCGGCGTCCGGATTCAAGACCGGCATGTTGACGACGGTGGTGGCGTTCGTCCTGGCGTGGCTGGTCGTGCTGATTTCGCCCGAGACCAAGGGCCAGCGCATCAGCTGACGAAGCATCATGAACGAGAAGCCATTTCCAAGCTACGCCGACCTGCCCAGGCCCGACGACTCCGGGCTGCCGTTGAGCTGGGGCGTATGGGGCGTGGGCGATCAACTGGGCACGCTGAACAACATCACGCCGCCGGTCGCCGCGGCCGCCGGCGGACTGGTGCGCGCGGGCCTGCGCTTCAACCTGAACCTGCCCATGCATATGCCGTTGGGGATGATAGGCGCGGCCACGCACAAGATACGCCGCGCGCCGCGCCAGACCTTGTTCAAGCTCGACTATGCCGGCCTCGTCGTGCGCGACGACAGGGTCGATGAGTTCTATCCGCAGTCTTCCACGCAATGGGACGGCCTGACCCATATCGCGGATCCGTTACGCGGCTTCTACAACGGCGCGCAGGACGGCGATGTGACCCAGCGCGAGGGCACGCGCAACGGCATCGAACATCTGGCGCGCTTCGGCATCGCCACGCGCGCGGTGCTGGTGGACCTGCCACGCCAGTTCGACCGCATGGGCAGGGCCTGGAATCCCTGCCGCAGCATGGCGGCCAGCGCGAACGACCTGCAGGCCTGCCTGGACAGGCAGGGCGTCACCCTGCGCCGAGGCGACCTGCTGTTGGTGCGCACAGGCTGGGTGCAGGCCTTTCGCGAAGCGAAAAGCGACGCCGAGCGCGCCTCGCTTTTCGCGGGGCGGGATTATTCCGGTCTGTCCGGCGACGTCGATATGTGGGAATTCCTGTGGGATCACCGCGTCGCGGGCGTGGCGTCCGACGGCGTCACCGTCGAACGCTGGCCACTGTCGGAAGGCCGGCCCAGCCTGCACCTGGCCATCGCGCGCCTGGGACTGCTGTTGGGCGAAATGTTCGATCTGGATGCGCTGGCCGATGATGCCGATCAGAACGGCCATTATGAGTACTTCTTCGTTTCGTCGCCGCTGAACCTGCGCGGCGGGGTAGGTTCGCCGGCCAATGCGATGGCCATCCGTTGAATGGACGGAGCTTTCGATGATCCCGATCGGTTTGGATTCAGGTGGATCCGGCGACAATACGGCGGCGACCAGGCTGCGGGCGGCACCGCCTGACCCCCGCCTGAACCAGAATGCCAGAAGGAAACGCAATGGACCTCCCCGCCGATATCCCGGCCGATGCCTGTGACAGCCACCTGCATATCTTCGATCCGCGCTTCGCCGAACAGCCCGGCAACGGCGCGCCCTTCGAAGGCGGTACGGTCGGCGAATACAAGGCGGTCGCCGCGCGCATGGGTACCCGGCGGGCCGTTATCGTGCAGGCCAAGCGCTACGGCACGGACAATTCCTGCATGCTGGACGCCGTCGCGCAATTCCACGGCCAGGCGCGCGGCATCGCCGTCGTCGCGCCGGACGTCGATGACGCCACGCTGCGTCACCTGGATGCCGGCGGCACGCGCGGGCTGCGCTTCAGCGTGTGGAATCCGGCCGACACGGTCATGACGGTCGATATGATCGAAGGATTGGCGCGGCGCATCGCCGACCTCGGCTGGCACGTCCAGCTGCACATGTCGGGCGACCAGATCGTCGCGCACGCGGCCATGTTCTCGCGCCTGCCTTGCCCCATCGTTTTCGACCATATGGCGCGCCTGCCGGCGGGACTGGGCGTGCGCCATCCCGCCTGGGGCATCGTGCGCAGCCTGATCGACGGAGGCAAGTGCTGGGTCAAACTGGCCGGCGCCTACCTGAATACGCTGGAGGGTGGCCCGGATTACCGCGACGCCACCGCGATCGCACAGGCCTACGTACAGGCAGCGCCGCAACGGCTGGTCTGGGGCAGCGACTGGCCGCACGTGACCGAACGCAGGCACGGTCCGCCGGACACCGTGGCCCTGCTGGATCTGCTGGCGCGCTGGGTGCCGGACGAGGCCGTGCGCAACCGCATCCTGGTTGACAATCCGCGGCAGCTTTACGGCTTCGATTGAACTCGCCCGGGGATCCGATACGGTTATCGCCGGCAAGCGGCTACAGCCATCGCTGGTGAACAGGTACCGTCATCGCCCGAAAGCGGCGTTGCCAATGAACGGATTATCCCGGCCTAGGCCGCCGCGGTTTTTTGTTCTTGATAGCGCACGGCCGCATAGGCCTCGATGATGCTGGGCAGATTCATCAGGACATGCTCGCGTTTCAGCGCCGCCGCATCTTCGAATTTTCCGGCCTCCAATGCCTGGATGATGCGCAGCATGTATTGCCGCGTGCGGCTTTCCTCCAGCTTGCGCGACAGCAGGTTGTAGCGCAGCGGCTCGGCGGTTTCATTCAGCCGGGCCAGGGCGGCGCACAGCGGCCGGTTCCCGGTATACGACGCGATGGCGTCATAGAACCGGCGTATTTCCATCAGGTACGCGCGCGGATCATGCGCCTTGTACGCGGCTTCCAGCTGCGCGCGGCAGGCCTTCAGTGTTTCCAGCAATGGCGCCAGGTCCCCCGCATCGGCCAGACCCTTGATGGCATAGGCTTCCAGTTCCGCGCGCAGCAGATATTGATCGCGGATTTCCCTGTCGTCGTAGAGCGTGACCCGAAAGCCGCGCCGCTGCGTGTGCATGACCATGCCGGTCTGTTCCAACAGGCGCAGCGCTTCGCGGATCGGGCCGCGGCTGGAACCGAAACGCCGCTCCAGGTCCTGTTCGCGCAAGGGTTGCCCCGGCTGGAAGGTGCCGTCGACGATCAGCGCGCGGATCCTTTCCCGCAGAAAGTAGGGGATGGTCTCTGGCGTCCGTTCCCGCATGTCAGTTCACCGCCAACGCATGGGCCACGGCCAGCAAGCGGCCTTCCGACAAAGGCCGGCCGATCAGTTGCGCGCCGATGGGCATGCCGTTGTTGTCCTTGCCGATCGGCACGCTCAGTACCGGCAGGCCAAGGTAATTGAAGGCGCGGGTCAGGCGGGTAAGGGCGGCGACCACGCCGAACACGCGTCCCTTGCCTTCCATGTCAGCCTCTTCGCGCGTCGGTACCTGGATCGGCACGGTGGGGCAGATCAGCACATCGGCCTGGGCCATCGGACCTTGCAGCCAGGCCTCGAGCAGCTTGGCGCGCGCCAGCAGGGCCTCGGCATAGCGCACCGCAGGTATGTGCAGTCCGGGTTCGGTGCGCGAGTAAACCGCCTGCGAGTAGCGCTGCGGAGTCGCGCTCATCCACTGGCTGTGCATCGTGGCACCTTCGACCTTGGCGATCACGTCGCCCATGGCGTAGCACGCCGGCAGGTCGGCAAAGCGGGCATGGCCGGTCGCGCCGAAGACCGTCGCGGCGCGCGTCGCATAGGCATCCAGCGCCGCGGCGATCGCGTCGTCAAAGGGCTCCAGGCCGTCCAGCACACCCACTCGCGTATCTGGCGCGCCGCCGGCGATCGTGGCCGCATAGTCGGGCACTTCGGCCCGCAGGCACGACGGATCGGCCTCGT
Organism: Bordetella sp.; assembly: GCA_035493915.1. GTDB lineage: Bacteria > Pseudomonadota > Gammaproteobacteria > Burkholderiales > Burkholderiaceae_B > Bordetella_C. The sequence goes on along the minus strand of DATJHN010000240.1, from coordinate 10,846 downwards.
CATGGCCCGCGACCGCCTGCAGGATCAGGGCGCAGTCCAGCGCGCTGCGCGCCAGCGGACCGATGCAATCGAGCGTCCATGCGCGCGGGAAGCAGCCGCGCCGCGACACCAGCCCATAGGTGGGTTTCAGCCCGTAGACCCCGTTCATGGAGGCGGGCAGGCGGATGGAGCCGCCGGTGTCCGAACCCAACGATCCGTAGACCGCGCCGGACGCCACCGCCACGGCCGAGCCGCTGGACGATCCGCCGGCAACGCGCAGCGGGTCATGCGCATTGCAGCAATCGCCCCAATGCGGATTCTGGCCCGTCGGGCCCGAGACCATCTCGCTCATATTGAGCGGCCCCAGGTCCACCGCGCCCGCGCCGGCCAGGCGCTGCAGCACGGCCGCGTCGGCGTCGCCGGGCGTATCGGGGAAGACTTTCGAGCCCACCGTCATGGGCAGTCCCAAGCGGGTAAAGCAGTCCTTGTGCGCCAGGGGAATCCCGTGCAGCGGGCCGCGCCAGCGGCCTTGCGCCAATTCCCGATCACACTCGCGCGCCTGTTGCAGCGCTCGTTCGCTCCAGATGGCGATGAAGGAGTTCAGCGCGGGTTGCACTTCGGCGGCGCGCGCCAGCGCCCGGGTAGTCAAGGTTTCAGCGCTGACGGCGCCCGCCTGGATCATCGCCGCGGCCTGCGCCAGCGATTGCGGCAGGGGTTGTGGCGTTGATTGGGACAGCTGGGACGGTGATTGCGTCGTCGATTGCGACGACGGGCCGGGCCCGCCGGCTGGCATCCTGTCGCGCGTGCTGACGATCAGCCGCGGATAGTCCTCTGGATGGGCGCCCGGCACGATACGTCCGCGCACGCCGGCGCGCACCGCGTCGTTCAGCCGCAGCGTTTCGGCGGCAACCTGCGCCGCGTCCGTGCGCGACACCATGCCGTGCATGCGTGGGGTCATGACCTCGACAGCGGATTGCAGTTCAGGCAAGCCGTCGCCGGCGGAGTCGTCTATGGGGCTCATGCGTGGGGTGGGTTGGGTTCAATTCTGCCGGATGCCGGCGCGTTGCGCGGTATCGGTCCAGCGCTCCAGATCGCGCGCCAGCGTTTCCTGCAATGCTTGCGGCGACGAGGGCGTGGACTGCGCGCCGGATGTTCTTAAAAAGGCCGCGAAGGCTGGTTCCGCGGTGACCTGAGCGATGGCGCCGTTCATGCGCGTGAGTATAGCGGCGGGCAGATTGCGCGGCGCGAATACGCCCCACCAGACATCGACCACATAGTCGATACCCGCTTCCTTCGCGGTCGGAACGTCGGGAAATTCGGGATCGCGCTGCGCGGTGGTAAAGGCGAGCTTCGGCAGCTTATCGGCTGCCGTGCCGCGGATCGCGGCGACGGTCGTGATGATCAGGTCCAGGCGCCCGGCCAGCAGGTCCAGCTGCGCGGGCGCGATGCCGTTGTAGCCCACCGCCTGCATCTTGATGCCGGCGATATTGCTTAGCAGCTCCGTGGCGAGTTGCGTGCTGTCGCCCAGGCCGGCGCTGCCGTAATTGATCTTGCCGGGATTGGCCTTGGCATATGCGATCAGCTGGGGCAGGGTGGTCGCCGGAAACCCGGTGCGGGTCAAGATCACGAAAGGCGCCGTGGCCACGCGCGATACGGCCGTAAAGGCCGTCAAAGGATCGTAAGGCGTCTTCTGGACCGCCGCGGAAGTCGCCAGCGAGCCGGACACGAACAGAAATGTATAGCCGTCAGGCGCCGCCAGCGCGACCGCGTTCGAACCGACCACGCCGCCCGCGCCGCCACGGTTTTCCACCACCACCGATTGTCCCAGTATGGCGGTCAGCCGCTCCGCCAGCTTACGGGCGATGACGTCATTGCTGCCGCCCGGCGCGAAAGGAACGATCATGCGTATGGGGCGGGCCGGCCAGGCGTCGGCTGCATCGGTGGGCGCGGCGTAGAGCGCCGCCCACAGTACCGGCAACATCAACAGGGACTTCAGCGTGCGGTAAATCATGTCTGGCGCTCCCACATGAAACCGGCTATCGCTGCCCGCACGGCGGTTTGCCGCGCGGCGGATAGCCACGTCCTGATGCGCAAACAGTCTATGCCCCACATTGTTAATTGTCTACAATTCACAAAATCAGGATTTACCCTGGAATTCCGACGCGAAGGAGACGCCTTCATGCGCAGCAAACTTTTCGTTCCGGCATCGCGTCCGGAGCTTTACGCCAAGGCGCTGGCCAGCGCCGCCGATGCGATTTCGCTGGACCTGGAAGACGCCGTGGAAGAAAGCCGCAAGGCCGACGCGCGTGCCACCTTGTCGGCCTGGCTGCGGTCCGCGCCCCCAGGCCTGGAAAGCAAGGTTGCCGTCGTGCGCTGCAACGCCATCGACACGCCGCATTTCCGCGCCGACGTGGAAGCGGTTGCCTGGCCTGCGTTGCGGCTGCTCAATCTGCCCATGGTGGAAGACCCCGCTACGGTGCGGGCGGCCGCCGATATGCTGGAACGCCTGGAAGGCGAGCGGGGCATCGCGCGGCCGATCGGCATCCTGGCCAATATCGAATCGCCGCGCGGCCTGCGCCGCGCCGCTGAGATCGCCTGCGCGCACGCGCGCGTGTCCGGTCTGCAGATCGGCTTTGGCGACCTGCTGGCGCCCCTGGGTATCCGCCAGGGCCACCCGGCCATCGTGCAGCACGTGCGGGTGCAGGTGCGCCTGGCGGCGGGAGAGGCGGGTATCGATGCCTACGACGGTGCCTTCGTCAATATCGCGGATCCGGATGGCTATCGCGCCGATGCGGCGGCCGCGCGCGACCTGGGCTTCGCGGGCAAGAGCTGCATCCATCCCACGCAGGTGCCTCTGGCCAACCAGGTATTCATGCCGGCGGAAGAGGACGTCGCGCACGCGCTGCGCGTGGTGCAAGCCGCGCGCGAATACCTGGACAAGGGGACCGGCGCATTCGTGGTGGACGGCAAGCTGGTGGATGGTCCCTTTATCGCCGGCGCGCAACGCGTGGTGGAAACCGCGCGCAGGGCCGGGATGATTCCCTGAGCGGTCCCTGGGCGGTCATACGGCGCGCGCGGCTCAGTTGCCGCAGGCCGCCACGATGGCCGGGGCGATGGTGGCCGGCTTGTCCGCCGGCGCGTAGCGCCTTATGGGCAATCCATCACGTCCCACCAGGAACTTCGTGAAATTCCATTTGATGCCCTGCGTTCCGAGCAGTCCGGGGCGTTCGCGCTTCAGCCATTGGTATAGCGGATGCGCGCGCTCGCCATTGACGTCGATCTTGGCGAACAGCGGAAATGTCACGTCGTAGTGCAGCGTGCAGAACTGCTTGATCTGCGCTTCGTCGCCGGGCTCCTGGTGGCGGAACTGGTCGCACGGAAAGGCCAGCACCGTGAACCCCGCATCGCAATGATCGCGATACAGCGCTTCCAGGCCGGCATACTGCGGCGTAAAGCCGCAGCGCGATGCGACATTGACGACCAGCACTACGCGCCCCGCATAGTCGCTAAGCTGGCGCTGCGTGCCATCGATATCGCGGGCGGAAAAATTGGCGAGAGTAGTCATGGAAGGGCGCGCCCCATATCGTCAAGCTGGAGAAAAGACATGGCTCTTGATGACGAACGGCCGCGTCGTCGCGGCCGGCAGCGCCATGGCTATCCGCATTGTAGAACGCCGCCGCGCGGGCATACGCCCAAGGTCCTGCATCCGTAAGGAAAATGCGTAGGCGGCATCGGGAAAAGGGTATCGTTCCCTTCAAACAATGGGAGGATCGCCATGACGACCGTATCGATGACGGGCCGGCTGGAAGCGATGCTGGCTTCGGGCCGTGACGACAAGCTGTTGCGCTACACGCTGGGCAAGGCATACGCGGAGACGGGCGCTTTCGACAAAGCCTGCGAACATTTGGAAACGTCCGTGGCCTATGACCCCGAGTACTCGGTCGCATGGAAATGGCTGGGCAAGGCTCGCTTGGGCAGGGGCGATACCGAAGGCGCGCGCGAAGCATGGGAGCGCGCATCCGCAGTGGCCACCGCACATGGCGATGCCCAGGTCATCAAGGAAGTCGCCGTATTCCTGCGGCGGTTGGATCGCTGAAGGCAGTGTGTCGCATGCGTTCGATTGCATCCTCGCCTGTTGGATTCCATCCGCGGCGTTGCCTGCAGCCATACGGTCTCATCACTATTGCGTTGCGTTGCGCAGTCTTGCGAACCCTTTGAATATCGGGTCGACAGGCCTGCCAGGTCCGCGCCAAGAGTGTTGGAAGCGCGTCACATCAGGCGTGGTACTCGCGTAGGTTTCAGCTGCAAAACGAAAACAGATGTGACCGCTATCTCCCCTCCAAAAACGCCGCTGCCTCGCTGGCGGGCAGCCTTGCGCGATGGGGCGGTCAAACCGTGAAACACGCGCTACACCGTACGATGTTGACGCTCACGTTGTCCCGGATTTGTAATGCGCTGGGATAAGTACGGCCAGCCGCAATGGGATATTTGATGGATCTACGTCCGCCCTTCTTCAGAGGGGCTTCTTCCAGTCGTAAATCGACGCATGGCGCGCTGAGTGCTTTATGGCAGATGAGCGATATGCCGGAAGAGGCGCTTGGCTATATCGAGCTGCCAGGCACCGATCCCGTTCTTCCTTCCTCGTTTTCCGTAGGCATGGCCGCGCAATGCAGCATGGCCGCTGCCGCGCTGGCCGCCGGGGAAATCTGGCATATGCGTGGCGCGCGGCGCCAACGCGTATCGGTCGACATGCGGCATGCAGCCCAGGAAGCCCGCGGCTACTTCACCCTGGATGGCGTACAGCCGAACAGATGGGACAAAATCACCGGCGTATATCGCTGCGGCGACGGCAACTGGGTTCGTATACACGCTAATTTCGCGCATCATCGTGATGGCGCCCTCGAACTACTGGGTTGCCCAACCGGCGCCACGGTCGAGCGCCGCACCGTCGAGCGCGCGCTGTCGCGCTGGAGCTCGCTGGAATTCGAACAGGCGGCCGCCGATGCAGGCCTGGTGGTCGCCGCCTTGCGGACCTTCGACGAATGGGACCGGCATCCGCAGGGCATCGCGGTGTCGCAACTGCCGCTGGTGTCCATCGAGCGTATCGGCGATGCCGCCGAGCGTCCATTGCCGCGCTACGGCCATGATCCGCGTCCGCTGCAGAACATCCGTGTGCTGGACCTGACCCGCATCATTGCCGGGCCGGTGTGCGGCCGCACGCTGGCCGCCTATGGCGCCGACGTGATGCTGCTTAATTCCCCCAATCTGCCCAATATCAACGCCATCGCCGAAACCAGCCGCGGCAAGCTTTCGGTTCTGGCCGATCTGGAAACGGCGAGCGGCCGCATCACGCTGGGCAATTTGCTGCGCAGTGCCCACGTGTTCGTGCAGGGTTACCGGCCCGGTGCCCTGGATGCGCAGGGCTTCGGTCCGGAAGACGTCGCGCGCCTTCGTCCGGGCATCGTGTACGTTTCGCTCTCTGCCTACGGGCACGTCGGCCCTTGGGCGCGGCGCCGCGGCTTCGATTCGCTGGTGCAGACGGCCAGTGGCTTCAATCACGCGGAAGCACAGGCGGCCGGGCAAGAAGCGCCGCGTCCCCTGCCGGTCCAGATACTGGACTACGCCAGCGGGTATCTGATGGCCTTTGGCGCGCAGGCAGCGCTGGCCAGGCAGGCGACGGAAGGCGGCAGCTGGCACGTTCGCGTGTCCCTGGCACAGACCGCGCGCTGGCTCAGAAGCCTGCCGCGCGTGCCGAATGGCCTGGCTTGCGTTATGCCGCCGCTGGAGGATTATCTGGAGGAAAGCGTATCGGGTTTCGGCAAGCTTGCCGCGGTGCGTCATGCCGTGCGCTTCTCGGCCACACCCGCCAAATGGTCTCGGCCATCGGTGCCCCCTGGCACTAATTCCACCGTATGGCCGTTCAACTAGCAGCGGCCCATCGCCCGGGGTAGACTTGCGACCCCGCGCTCAAGGCGCGCCATTCGTACAGGTCCCGCCATGTCCACCACCATCTATCACAATCCGAGCTGTGGAACGTCACGTACCGTTCTGGAAGCCCTGCGCGAAGCCGGCGCCGCGCCCACGATCGTGGAATACCTGAAGACGCCACCTTCGCGCGATACCTTGAAGGCATTGATCGCGCAGGCGGGCCTGAGCGTGCGGGACGCCGTTCGTGCCAAGGAAGCGGTCTATCAGGAACTGGGCCTGGATGCGCCGGATGTCAGCGACGATCGCCTGCTCGACGCCATGATGGAACATCCCATCCTGATCAACCGGCCCTTCGTGGTGACGTCCAAAGGTGCGCGCTTGTGCCGCCCCGCGGAAGTCGTGCAGGAAATCCTGCCAGACTAAGGCCCTTACCGTGCTGGCTTTGCCTGGCCGCCTATATGCCAATGCCGCCTATATGCCGATGCTGATCATGTGCCGACGTTGATCACGTCGGCGTAGCCTTCACTGCTGCGTGTTCTGCTGGCGCCACTTGCGCAGCGCATCCAGAGTGTTGGTGACATGGTGGTCCGGATCGCTGTCGGTGTACGAATAGATCACGCGGCCCGGCGGCACGATTACGTACGAGACACGCTGGGCACGCGCACTGCGGTCATGCGCCGCATCGTAGGCTTTCATGATGCGCTGGTCGGCATCGGCCGCCACCGCGAATTTGCTCTGGCAGGCACTCACCGAAAACCGCTGCAAGACATCGATGCCGTCGGCGGACACACCGATCACGCGCGCGCCCAATTCCTGGTATTGGTCCGTGGCTTCCGCGAAGTCATGCGCTTCGATCGTGCAGCCCGTGGTAAACGCGGCAGGATAGAAATACAGCACCACCGGACCTTGGCGCAGGGCATCGGCCATCGAGAATTTGAAGACCTTCCCGCCCATGGCCGCGGACGTGGCGAAATCCGGCGCGGCTGCGCCCACGGGCAATGCGCTCCATGCGGAAGGGGCGACGGAGAGGGCGGCAAGCAGGCACAACGCGACGGCTGACTTCTTCATGGAGACCTCTGCGGCGGAGTGGGACAGCGGCGGATTTCTGTGCCGCGTATTCTAGCCCTCCGCGCGTGTCCGGGGTATCAGGGACTGTTCACGGTGGACTAGCGCTGCGCTTCCCGCATCTGCTGTTGACGCGCCTGGCGCTGGAAGCCGTGCCGGTCCTGCGACTGCCGCTGCTGCACCTGTTGATGCTGGATCTCTTGTTGCTGCGCATTGCGCTGCCGTGCGATGTCGCGCTGCACCTCTCGTTGCTGCGTCTGCCACTGCTGTTGCGACTGGTGCTGTTCCCGCTGGCGCAGGCGCTCCTGCTGCTGCATCTGTTGCTGTTGTGCGGACAACTGCTGCGATACCGCCTGCTGCCGTTGATAGTATTCCTGGCGCACCGCCTGTTGCCGAGCGTCGCCCTCGCGCTGGTTGGTCCGCTGCAGTTGGCGGTATTGCTGCTGTCGATATTGCTGCTGCTGTTGTTGCTGTTGCAGCTGCTGCTGTTGTTGCTGCTGCTGGCGGTATTGCTGTTGTTGCTGCTGTTGAAGCTGTTGCTGTTGCTGGAACTGCTGACGCTGCTGGAACTGATCCTGCTGTTGCTGGCGATATTGGTCCCGCTGCGATTGCTGCCGCTGCTGAAGCTGCTGTTGTTGACGCTGCTGGAATTGCTGTTGCTGCAGCTGTTGCTGCTGCTGTGAATGTTGTTGCTGCAACTCTTGCTGCTGCCGCTGCTGCTGCTGGCGCAATTGCTGCTGGAACTGCGGGTCGGGCGGCGATTGGCCCGATCCCGAAGGAATAGGCTGTTGCAGCTGGCGCTGCTGGAACTGCCGCTGGTCGTTTTGCTGCTGCAGCTGCTGCTGTTGCAGTTGCTGCTGTTGCCGGAGCTGTTGCTGTTGCTGTTGTTGCTGCTGTTGCAGCTGCTGCGGGAAGGTCGGCGCGGTTTGTGCCATGCGCTGCCGCATCTCTTGCCGCTGGCTGTCGGCCTGCCGTTCCTGGTTCTGCAGGCGCTGGTCCAACTGCTGCCGCTGCGTTTCCATCCGCGCGGTCTGGTCGTTCTTTCCCTGCCATGACGCGCCGCCGCTGCCAGCTCGACCGCCATTGCCACTGCCGTGGCCGCCGCCATTGCCGCCGCCATGACCCGGGCCATTGGCATTGCCATTGCCCCCGCCATGGCCGGGACCGTCGGCATTGCCATCGTGGCCGCCATGTCCGTTGCCGTTATCGCCCGGCTTGTTCATACCGCCCGCCGGCCTGTTCCATTTACCGCCCGGGTTGGTCCACTTGTTATCCGGGCTGCCGGCGGGATGCGCGAATGCCGGCTGTGGCGGTTTGCCGTGGTTCTCGGACATGTACTGCTGCCGATCCCATCCGGCATGGCGATCCATCTCCGTTTGCGCGCGCACGGGAGGAGAATGACGTTCATGTTGCGCGGCCTGCTCGCGTGCGTCGGGCCCGCGGTTCAATCCGCCCGGTCCGCCGTAATAGCTCACGTTCGGCCCGTGCGATTTGTCGATGACGACGGGATGGCTATAGACGTAGCGTGACTTGCCGGGCAGCACGCGTGTTACGTCGCGGTTGTAGTAGAAGTGCCGGTCGCGCCAATAGCCGCCGTAATAACCCCGGCCGGTATAGCCGTAGCCATAGTTGATGCCGCCGTAGTAGCCCACGTGCGGCCCCCAGTACCCGCGGTGCCAGCGATAGACCGACCCTACGAATATCCAATAGCCGGGCGTCCAGAGCGCGCCGGTGTAGGGCGCCAGCACCCATACGCCCGGCACCCAATAGAAGCCATAGCCGTTGCGCGCCCAGTATCCGGGCGTCCAGATATAGCCATCGCCAGGCGAGGGCGGTTGCTCATAGGACGGCAGCACGGGCGGCGCTTGAGGGGATGTGTCCAGCGTAGCCAGATTGGCATCGGCCGGGTCGGCGCCGCCGGCGTCGTTTGCTTCGTCCGCCGCCTGCGCTTGTGCCTGCGCGGGATCTTCCGATGGCTGCGCGTCAGCCCCAGGCGTTTCTTGCGGCGGAAAGCTCTGGGGGTAGGCGGCACCGGGTTGACCTTGCGGATACCCGGCACCGGATTGATCCTGCGGAGACGCCTCGTTGCCCTGGTAGATCGGCGCCTGCGGCTGATAGACCGGAGACTGCTGCTGGTACACAGGCGCTTGCGGCGCCTGGGGTGGAGCAGGCAGGGATTGCGGATAGCTGGTTTGCGCGCGCAGCGGCGTTACGCCTGACAAGCTGGCCGAGACCAACAACGCCCCGATTGCCAGACGCCCGATACGCGGAGGATAGATCGTGTCCATGAGACCCCCACATCAGTCATGAGCCTTATCAATAACCGTAGTAGTAGTGGGATGGCGCCGGGTAGTAGTAAACGGGCGGGGCGCGGTGATACGCCGGCCGTGCCGGCACGACTATGCAACCACTCAAGGTACTGGTTACCGCCAAGACTGCAATGAGCTTCTTCATGCCTGACTCCTGTTCTGCCGCCGCGACGCGAGGCATTGAAATCAGTGTAGGCATGCTGTCGATGTATGGGAGCCTTTGAAATCGTTTTGAAATGGATGCAGGGTTACCAATTCCTACGTGCGGTACAGGCTGTGTCGCCCTGCCATTCAAGTGCTTCCAGGCGTGAGTGGCATGACAGGAATAACAGAGCGACGCGGTGCAGCATGGGTTGCACCGCGATCCGGCCCAACCCCTGGTTTCCTAGTTCAAGCGTCCGCCCGCACCACCGACGCTGAAGCGGCCAGCGCCCATCAGCGCGATCGTGATCGCGGTGAAGAAATACATGGCTTGCAGTTCCAACTGGTAGCCGCCCTGGCTGTTGATCATGAAGAGCTGCGAGTGATGCACCAGGACAAAGGCCACGAGCATATTGATGGCGATGAAGAGCGCGCCCAGGCGGGTGAAAATGCCCGCGATAAGCAGGATCGGCCCAATCACTTCGCCGATATAAACGAAGTAGGCCGTAAAGCCCGGCCAGCCATGTTCATGCACCATGCTGACGATAGAGCCCACGCCATGGGTCATCTTGGAAATGCCATGGAACAGGATAAGAATGCCAAGTACCAGTCGTAGGATCAGTTTGGCTGCGTCGTCGTGTCGGTTCATCGATTTCTTCTCTCAGGTTCGGTGTACGGGAATGCGATCGCCTGTGCCGGCGGCGAGTCTCACGGTGATATACCGGGCGCCGGAACGAGCCCCGCAATTATTGCAAATCTTCACGGCCGTATGAGCGTGGATTTTCCAAAAAGGCTTTCGACCAGATCAACGACGACTTCCGCGGTCTGATTGCGCATATCCCTGGCGGGATTCAGCTCCATCAGGTCCAGCGAGGACAGGCGTCCCGTATCGGCGATCATCTCCATGCACAATTGCGCCTCGCGGTAGGTCGGCCCGCCCAGCACCGGCGTGCCCACGCCGGGCGCCACCACCGGATCCAGGAAGTCGGCGTCAAAGCTGACGTGCAGGTGCGTGTCGCCGGTGATGCCCTCCAATGCCATTTCCATGGTCTGGCGCATGCCGTTTTCGTCGATGTAGCGCATGTCGAACACCTTGATGCCTAGCGCGCGCAACTGCCGTTTTTCCTCGGCGTCGACGCTGCGGATGCCGATCTGGCGGATCGTGCCGGGATCGGGCACGGCGGGATAGGCATCTCCCAGGCGGGTCAAGGCGTCCGGGCCTTCTCCGCACAGGCACGCGATCGGCATGCCGTGGATGTTGCCCGTGGGGGTGATGGCATGCGTGTTGGCGTCCGCGTGCGCATCCAGCCACAGCACCATGAGCTGCTTGCCGGCTTCTCGGCAATGCTGCGCGATGGCCGTGATCGAACCTATCGCCAGGCAGTGGTCGCCGCCCATCAGGATGGGGAAGCGATTCGCCCGGC
>DATJHN010000239.1:0-6802 GCA_035493915.1 Bordetella sp. | reverse complement strand
CCTGCTGGCGGTCGAGCCGCCCGAAGTCCTGGCGCGGCTGGTGCCCACGGAAGCCGACCGCACGCGCGTGCAAGCCGCCGCACAGCGGATCCGGGCCGCGAAGGAAATGCGGGTAACGTCGGTAGCGGGTACTTCCCTGGTTTGCCCGCTGGGCGAATTCCCAGCCATCAGCGAATACGGTTTCGTCGACGAGCCTGGCCGCTGGGACCATTGGCCCAGCGGCTTCGTGCTGACTTTCCCGGACGAGGGCGGCGCCAACGGCACCATTGTCATCGACCGCGGCGACATCGTGCTGCCCCAGAAGTCTTATGCCAGCGAGCCCATCATCTTGACGGTCGAGAACGGCTACGCCACACGCATCGAAGGCGGCGTGGATGCCGAACTGTTGCGTACCTACATGGAAACCTTCCACGATCCCGAGGCCTATGCGATTTCGCATATCGGCTGGGGCCTGCAGCCGCGGGCGCACTGGAGCACGCTGGCGATGTATGACCGCGAGGCGACCCTCGGCATGGATGCGCGCGCCTACGAAGGCAATTTCCTGTTCTCATTGGGGCCGAACAACGAGGCGGGCGGATCGCGAACGACGGCGTGTCACATTGACATCCCGCTGCGTCGCTGTACCGTCAGCCTGGACGGCAAAGACGTCGTGAGGGATGGAAAAGTGGTGAACGAATATCTGGATTAACGTCAAGGATCAGGCCATGGAAAGCAAGGAACAAACCTACAAGAGACAAGGGTTCGGCGCCACGATGGAGCCTCGGCCGCCTTATGGCCTGTTGATCGTGGACCTGGTCAACGGCTTCGCCGACCCAGCCGTATTCGGCGGCGGCAATATCCCGCAGGCCATCGCTAACACCGTGCCGCTGCTGGCACACGCCCGCCGGCACGGCTGGCCCGTGGCGCATACCCGTATCGTCTTCGCGGATGACGGCGCCGACTCGAATATCTTCAGCATCAAGGTGCCCGGGATGCTGACGCTGAAGGAACACGATACCCGCAGCGCCATCGTGCCGGAACTGGCCCCTGGCGCCGGCGAGCTGATCGTTCGCAAAACCGTGCCGTCCGCATTCTTCGGCACTGGCCTGGCCTCCTGGCTATCGCAGCGCGGCGTCCAGACCTTGCTGGTCACCGGTGCCGTCACGAGCGGCTGCGTGCGTGCGAGCGTCGTCGATGCCATGCAGTATGGTTTCCGCCCGCTGGTTATCTCGGATTGCGTCGGCGATCGCGCGCTGGCCCCTCATGAGGCTAATCTGTTCGATATGGAGCAGAAGTACGCGACAGTGATGACGCGAGACCAGGCTCTGCGGCACCTTGCGCCGGCTTCTTGAAAACCAGGCGTCCGCTTTCATCAACACTAACGTTGGCGCCGTGGCAGTCTTCTCCAAGGCCACCGCGGCGCACGGTAATCTGCCCGATCAACACGGGCCGCCAATCACCGTGCGGGAACTCCCTATACCGGATACACCAGATCGTTGGCCAGGATCTCGGTGTCATAAATCACTTGCCGTTCCTTCAGCTTCAATCCGGCTTGGACGCGAACGAACACGTCATGGTAGAAGCCGGCCAGGTGCAGCGTCGTCGGACCTTCCACCAGCGTCTGCATGAGAAGGAACGATGACTGCGCCTCGATCCCCGCATCCGAGGCTTCCAGCACGCGAGTGTTTGTAACCAGATGCCGCATGTAGCGCGGCGCGAACATCTGCGTGCGCGAGATGGCCACGGCGCGATCGTGCATCATGTCCCGGCCCTCGGCATACACCAGACCGACCAGCAAGCCCCGGTCGGCATTCTCGCGCGAGGTCACGCGGTAAATACCGTCCTCCGTAAAGAAATCCGGCCAGCTTTCTATTTCGTTGGCATCCAGCGCGGCGCAATAGTCGGCGTGGAATTCCTCGATCTCCTGGCGCAGCGGGATGGCACGCGACGGGTCGATGCGACGAGGGGCGTAGGTAAAGTCTGTTTTCATTCGGATCAAAGCTCCATGACTGCGCGGTAATAGCTATACATCGACCGGATTGCCGCTTCCGAAATCAGGGTGTTCGACGTACCCAGCTTGTTCGGCTCCAGCTTCAGCACGTTCACGTCCGTCGTGGAGCGGCGCACGCCTTCTTGCACGAACTTCATCGCTTCGTTGTCCTCCAGCCCCAGGAAGCCAGCCGGTCCCATCAGATTGCCCTGGCGGAGGCGATGGCCCGTCATCTCGGGCGTGTCGTCCTCATACCCGAACATCGTCCACTGCATGATCATGCTGTCCGGTCCGTTCGGAACAATTTGACGCACACCCAGAGTATTCATCTCGCGTTGCACGATCAGATTCGGCCAGATCGTTTGCATCGTCACAGACCAGGGCGAGTCGAACTCCTTGACGAACTCCAGGAAGCGATCGTCGCGCAGGCGCAGGCCGTCGTGGAACGAGCGCATTTCCTTCTTGTTCTCTTCGCTGACGCTGGCGTATTTGTCTTCGCTCTTGGCCGAGGCCATCGTCCCGTGGCGGCCATGCACGCTATCGACCAGCATGGCCGACTTGTTGCCCGCCACCAGCAGGCCGAACACCACCAGGAACGAGTGCAGCAGTGTGGCGTGATAGGGGTCCTTCAGGTTCTCGTGATACATCTTCCAATTGCAGGGAAGCTCGTTGCGGTAATAGCCGAGAATCTTGAGCGGCTTGCCCGGAAACACGGTGTCGAAATCGGTGAGGATTTCCGGCGTCAGATATTCATCGATGGGCTCGACGTCATCCGAGTACGACGCGAAGACGACACCATGCCGCGTCGTCACGCGCAAGCGCCGCAAGCCGTGCTCATCGTTGCGGAAATCCTTCGGCATGCCTCCTTCCTTGTTGACACCCCGCTTGAATGGAATGCCCTGCAGATTCCCTTTGAGGTCATAAGACCACTGGTGGTACGGACACACGAATTCCTTGGTATTGCCGTGTGCGTTGCGGCAGAATTCGGCGCCTCGGTGCGCGCAGCGGTTTTCGAAGACATGCACCGATCCGTCGTCGGCGCGCGACACGACCACGGGAGTGGGGCCGACGTACGAGCGCTTGTAATCACCGGAACTCGGAATCTCGGCTTCGAGCGCCACGTAGTTCCAGCTGCGTCCGCGGAAAATTCGTTCCATCTCGCGCTCATAGATCGCGTTGCTGGTGTAGATCCAATCGGGGATCGCGTGCATGGCGTCCGCGGGCCAGACGCACTGTGTCAGTTCGGCATCCTTGTCCGCGCCGGTGCGGCCGATCACGGTTTGCGATTGGTACATTTAGAACTCCTTGCGGTGTACGTGAATATCGGCCGCGCTCAGAACGGCGCGGCGGCCTGCTGGCAGGTCTTGATCCAAGGTTTCAGGGTGGCGGCGCCGGCGAAGCCCGCCGGATCCACGCGAATACCGCGTTCGAACAGCGGTCGCATCTGGCGCAGGTCTCCCGCGGCGTTCACCGCCACGCCATGCACCGGTACGCCGTTGCGATGGCCCAGCCAGATAAGCTTGGGCGCTTCCGCGGCGGGTTCTGCCTCGCCACGGCACAAATAAGAGAGGTCCTGCGCCGGCATGCCGAGCATCTGGATATTGCAGCCGAACTGGTCGGTCCAGAACCATGGATAGGGCGCGGGAGGAGGGTCGGCGTCCAGCAGCGTCGCGGCGGCCATGCGGGCTTGTTCGTTGGCGTTCTGCCAGGATTCCAGGCGCGCGTGGCTGCCCAGGCAATCGCGGTGCTGGCTGGCGCAGTCGCCGATCGCCAGGATGTACGGATCGGAAGTGCGGCAGCGCGCATCCACGCGTATGCCGCCGTTGCGTTCGTCAATCTCCAGTCCTGCCGCGCTGGCCAGCGTGACGTCCGGCCGCAGGCCGATCGCCACGACGATGTAATCGGCGGTCAGGTGTTCTCCGTCGTCCAGGATCAATCCCGAAGGGGGGCTTCCCTCGGCGGCCGTCATTACGGAGGTAATCCGCGCGCCCAGCCGGAGCGTCGCGCCGGCCGCCGTCGCGCGGGCGGCCAGCCACGCGGAGAAGGGGGCCGGCAGCGCGTTGGGCAGTAGGCGGTCGGCGCTTTCCACAATGGTGACGGTAGCGCCACTATCCATCGCCGTTGATGCGACTTCCAAACCCAGGAAGCCGCCGCCGATGACAATCACGCGTGCGCCGCCGCGCAGGCTCTTCCGGAGTGCGCGCGCGTCGTCCAGCGTGCGGATGTAGTGCGTGCCCGGCGTGCCGCGCGGCAGCGCGGGAAGCTCGCGCGCATCCCCGCCAGTGGCCAGCAGGCAGCGTTCGTAGGGTAGCGCCGTGCCGTCCGCCAGACGGACCTGGCGCCGCGCCCTGTCGAGTTCCACCGCCTGGATGCCACGGATGAGGTCAATATCCTGCTCGGCATAAAAGGCAGGAGGGTGGATCGCCGTGGCCTCCTCGGTGGCGGCGTCGCGCAGGACGGCTTTCGACAGGGGCGGACGTTCGTAGGGGTGATGGGCTTCCCGGCCGACCAATACCAGCCTGCCGGTGTAGCCCAGGCCGCGCAACGCCGCGGCTGCCATGGCGCCGCCTTGGCCCGCGCCGACGATCACGATGGAAGCTGGCTGGGCCATGTCGTCACCCGGAGATGTCGGCCAGTACGTTGCCGTCCTCGACCTTGACCGGATATACCCGGATGTCGCTGGCGGCGGGCGCGCAGAGCACCTTGCCGGTGCGGATGTCGAAGCGTGCCTGATGCAAGGGGCATTCTATACAGCCGTCTTCCAGGTAGCCGTCGGACAGCAGCGCATAGGCGTGCGTGCATACGTTGTCCGATGCGAAGAACTCGTCGTCACTGCGGTAAAGTGCCAGCTGTTTGCCTTCGGCTTCCACCGCCATGACTTCGTCGTTTTCAAGTGCGTCCGCCGATGCAATCTTGATCCACTTCATATAATTCTCTTCAGTATGCTGAGTAATTGTCTTCAGTGTACTGCTCATAAAAGGGTGGGACGCCCTAGGGGTTTCCCGGGTGTGGCGATGCAAGGCATGCAGCGACCACGCGGCTCGCCGCGCGCCGCGCCGTGATGAAGGGATAACCCTGTATTTACGGGCTCGCGCGAGACATCGAATGCGTCATGACGATGCACGCGCGGACCATCGTGGCGCATCATTTCCCTGTCTTGGGGATATGGGTCTGGGCTCGGGTAATCATCGTTGACACTCCAAAAGTCTGTCAGTATGCTGATTAACAGATCAGTGTGCTTACATATTTTCGGGGCACTTTTCGTTCGTGCTGCGGCACCCCTACAGTCATGGAATCAAGGAGCAGAGTTATGCAACGACGCCGTTTCCTCACACATGCTGCCGGTGCCGCGGGAGCTGGCTTGGCCGCCGTAGCGGCGCCGGCGGTTGCGCAGTCAAATCCCGCCGTGCGTTGGCGCATGTCCACCAGTTGGCCCAAGAGCCTGGACACGATCTACGGTTCGGCGGATGAGTTCTGCAAGCGCGTCGGGCAACTCACGGACGGCAAATTCGAGATACGCCCGTTCCCCGGCGGTGAGATTGTGCCGGTCGCGCAGAACATGGACGCGGTCAGCAACGGCACGGTGGAATGCAATCATGTGCTGAGCACCGCGTATATCGGCAAAAACACTGCCTTCACGTTCGACACCGGGCTCTCCTTTGGCCTGAACGCGCGGCAGCACAATGCGTGGATACACTATGGCGGCGGACTCGAGCAATTGCGCACGCTGTACAAGAAGTACAACATCGTCAATCACGTCTGCGGCAATGTGGGTGTGCAGATGGGCGGCTGGTACCGCAAGGAAATCAAGTCGGCCGCGGACCTCAAGGGCCTGAACATGCGCATCGGCGGGATAGGCGGCATGGTGCTGTCCAAGCTGGGCGCGATCCCGCAGCAGATTCCGCCGGGCGATATCTATCCGGCGCTGGAAAAAGGCACGATCGACGCGGCGGAATGGATCGGCCCCTACGACGACGCCAAGCTTGGCTTCAACAAAGTCGCACCCTTTTATTATTCGCCGGGCTGGTTCGAAGGCAGCGCGTCCATCACCACCATGGTGTACGACAAAGCGTGGGAATCCCTGCCGGCGCCCTACAAGGCGGCATATGAATGCGCGGCCGGCGAACAGACCATGCGCATGCTGGCGAACTACGACGCCC
This sequence comes from Bordetella sp., assembly GCA_035493915.1. Taxonomy (GTDB): domain Bacteria; phylum Pseudomonadota; class Gammaproteobacteria; order Burkholderiales; family Burkholderiaceae_B; genus Bordetella_C. The sequence continues at coordinate 673 of DATJHN010000239.1, read as the reverse complement.
GCAATCCGAAAGCACTGCGGGAATTGATCGCCAACGGCGCCAAGGTGCGCTACTTCCCTAAGGAAGTGATGGACGCGGTCTACAAGGCCTCGCAGGAACTGTGGGAAGAGCTGTCCGCGAAGAATCCGGACTTCAAGGCGCTCTACCCGGGCTGGAAGGCGTTCCAGGAGGACGAGGCAGGCTGGTTCCGCGTCGCGGAGAACGCGCTGGACAGCTACACGTTCGCCGCCGTGGCGCGCGCGCAGTCCGGCAAGTAACCAAGGCAAGGGACGAGGATGACGACGGAGCACGGCGGGCCGGGCAGGGTAGGCAAGCCCGAGGGAGTGGGCGCGCGCGTACCCCGCAAGGAAGACGCGCGGCACCTGCACGGCAAGGGCAACTTCGTGGCGGACATGGCCATGCCGGGGTTGTGCGAGGTGGCTTTCCTGCGCAGCCCGCTGGCGCATGCGCGGATCGCCGGCATCCGCGTGGACGACAGCGCGGCCGCCCAGGTCGTTCTGCGCGGCGATATGGCCGACGCCAAGGACATCGTCGCCGATTCGACGCTGCCCACCTACCAGTCGTCCGCCCAGCCGCCATTGGCCAGCGGCAAGGTGCGTTTCGTCGGCGAACCCGTGGCGATGGCGTTCGCGCCCACGCGCGCCGAGGCCGAAGACTACGCGGAATTGATAGA
>DATJHN010000238.1:0-19753 GCA_035493915.1 Bordetella sp. | reverse complement strand
GCCCTGGCCGCCCACCACCAGATACCACGGCAGACGGTAAAGGCTGTCGCGCCCCAGGCGCCACCAGGGGCCACCCTTGCGCAACACACGCCGCATCGATCGAAACAGATTGTCGAGCCGGTCGAGCGCTTCCACCAGCGGGCCCTCGTCGGGGGGCACGGGCAAGGGCTCCGGAGGAGCGGGCTCCCAGATGACGCGTACGCGATCCAGACGGCGCAGCAGCGCGACCAGGCCATAGGCGAACACCCACAACAGGACCAGCGCAACGGTGAGCCAGGCGCGGGCAATGGGCGTGGCGAAAGGTGCATGCCCCGCATAGGAGAATCGCGGCGACTGCTGCACGACGAACGCGATACCCAGCAATACCAGCAAAGCCATCGCGACGCGGCGGAAAGTCAATCCGGCGAAAATTTTGTTGATCATGAAGCGCGTTCTTTGAGATGGGAATCCGGACGCGGTTCGCGCCGGGCACGGAGGGCGTTACGGCGCGGCACCGGGCGCAAGCAGGGTGATCACCACCCGGCGGTTGCGCGCCTGGCCCGCGGGCGTGTCATTGGATGCAACGGGATCGGTGCTGCCTTCGCCCTGCACCACAAAGCGCCGGGGCAGATCCGTCTGGTGGCGCAACAGCTCCACGACCTGCGTGGCGCGCGCCAGCGACAGCGCCCAGTTCGAGGGCCCTCCGGGCGCGGGGAGCTGATCATCGGTATGCCCTACCACCATGATTTGCCCGGGCACGTCGCTTAGCGCGTCAGCGATCCGCCGAATCAAGGGAAGATCGGCCGGCGCGACGCGCGCGCTGCCCGACGCGAACAGCGTGTCGCTGCCCAAGGTAAGAATGACCCGGTCGGGCCGATGGCTGATCCGCAGCCGCTGTGCCGCGATATCCGCGGCGAGCTTTCTGTCGACCTCCGACGCGAACGGCACAGGCTCTGGAGCAGCCGGGAGAGCGGCCGGGAGCGCGGCCGGAATCTCCGGGGCTTTTACCGGCGGCGCGATGGGCGCAGGCGTCGCGTGCACCGCTGCGCGGGCCAATGCGACGGTACCGGCCTGGTGCCGCAGACGCAGGTTCAGCCAGCCATGCAAGGAAACCAGGGCGCAGAGCAGGCCCACCATGACCCACCACAGCGGCCGCAGCGGATATGGCACGCGGCCGGGCACCCTTTCGCCGCGCCAGCGCGGCGAAAGCGCGGCATCCGGAACACCACGCACGTTGCGGATCAATGCCTGCAGTTTGTGGCGGACCTGCCCGAGCGCGGCGACGCCTTCCCGCGACAAGCGATAACGGCCTTGCATCCCCAGCGCCAGCATGACCAGCAACAGCTCCAGCACGTCGATATTGGCGGAGGGATCGCGCGTCAGCTCGTGCAGGATGGTGAAGAAGCGTTCGCCGCCCGACGATTCTCCGTGGAAAATGACCAGCAGGCTGCGTGCCGACCAGGCTTCGCCGCCCCATGGCGTGGCGGCGATGGCCTCGTCGACATACGTGCAAAGGCAATAGCGGGCCGCCGCGACAATGTTGGTGTCGATAGGCGCGCAGGCGTCCACGAAGGTCCGCACCATGGTGGCAAGGCGGGCGCGCAAGTCCTCCAGCGCCAGGGGCGGTGGCTGATGGCCGTGGCGCAACAGCATGCCCAGCTCCAGCAGCGGATGCGCGGCCGCGACCAATGGATTAAGCGCATGCCGCGGCAGGAAAATGGGCGCCTCGGGCGCCACGAACTCCGGCAAGTGCGACTTGCCGTCGTGCATCAGCGCCAAAGGCGCGGACGCCGCCGGCGGCCCAGCGTCCGCGGCGGGAGAATAGTCAATCATCTTCATTGACGTATGGCCCAGAGCTCCAGATTCAGACCGGGAAAATCACCGGCGACGTGCAGGGCGATACCCGCCGAAGCGGCCAGGTCCGCCCACAGCTCGTCGGCGGCATCCAACGCGAAATAGCAGCGGTTGGCGTGAAACGGCAACTGGTGCGGCACGACCGGCAGCGTCCTGAGCGCGATACCGGGTAGTTGCAGCGTGACGAGGTCATGGATTTTCTCGACCGGTCCCACCTTTAGCTTGGCAGGCAGGCTGGCCCACAACGCATCCGCCGGCAAATCGGCGCCGGCAGCCAGCACGAAGCTGGCAGTGCGCAAAAGCCCCGCATCGGGAATCCGCCCCACGCGCATGCCGAACTGCCCTTCTTCCAGACGAATCGCGATGGCGTGCGGTTCGATGACCGCCGACAGCGCGCGCCGCAGATACTCCATGAGCGGCCGGAAAGAGGCATCCAGATCGTCGTGCCGATAGGGCGGCAGCTTCGGCGGCCGCCGGTCGCCCTGGCTGAAGCAGGCCAGCTCGCCGGCCAGGCGCAGCATTTCGCGATAGAGATGTTCCGGGTGCAGACCGCCGGCCGATGACAGATGCGCGAACAGCGGCTCGGCGCGATTGACCAGCTGCAGCAGCAGGAACTCGGCGATCTCCGCGGCGCCATGCGTATTGGGCCGGACCATGCGATCGGCGAGCGCGGTGGCGCGCTGCCCCAGCAGTCCCACCAGTTCATCCATGAACCGCATCAAGCGCGGCGCGGCGCGGCAATCGATGACGGGCGGACAGTATCCGCGATCGAGGATCACCGTACCGTCGGACTGGCGTTCGACCACGCGGGCGATGCCAAGCACGGCATGGCCCTCGGCGACCTCGCGGTGGAACGCCAGGCGCAGGCGCAGCCGGCCTACCTGCAGCAGCGCTTCCTGGTCCGCATCGATATTGCTATCGCGGACGTCGCATTCGGCAATGCGGTACCGCGTGTGACCGGCCTCGGGCTGGTCACCCCCCGCCTCGGCGACGCCGGGGCGCGCCAGCGGCAACGCCAAAACAACCAGGGCGTCGCGCATGTCTTCCGGAACCTCGCGCGCCAAAGGCAGATCGTCATCCAGCGGCAAGGCAAACGGCGTGCCGTCGGGCATGATGCCCTCGCATGACAATAAGGCGATCTTCCCCAGGGCAAGCTGGCGATCATCCACTTCCAGCCGCGAGTATCCCCAGGACCGCGGCGCACGGCCACAGCGCCCTTCGATGTAGTTGCGCCAGTAGCGGTCGTGCTGCTGCATGTGCTGCTGCTGCAGCAGCATTCCTTCGGACCAGACTATCCTATTGTTCCAGTACATCCTTTCCCTCCGTCGCCGATCCGTCGTCGTTATTCTTGTGGTCCTTCCCATCGAGCGACGCCACCGTCAGCTGGCCGGCATGCAGCGTCAGCAGCCAGGAGCCGTCGCGGTTGCGCGGCAGCTTCACGACGGACCGCCAGCGGGCGCGATAGATATCGCGATAGGCGACGAGCACGGCAAGGTAACGGGCATTCGGCACCAGCGCCTGGTCCAAAGCCAGCCGCTGCCCCGGCCGGACAGCGAGGACCGAACGAAAAAGCAAGGCATTGCCCAGCAGCGGCTTGTCGCGTTCGTAGAGATCGAAGAATCCCGCCTGGCGGAAATCATCGGCCTCGGCCAACTGATACACGCGAACGATCACCGGCGACGGACGACCGTCGCGGTCCGGGTTGAGCTTCGACGACGCCACGACGTGAAGATGAACGCTATGCTGGCGCGCGACCGGTGTGCCGCAGGCCGCCAGGCCCGCAAGCAGGCAGACCGCGACTTGCAGACGAACGGCGAAACGCCAGCAATCAGGCATCGCCGTCCACGCGCCATGACGGCGCCATGCTTGCTTGCGTGGGAAGCCGATAGGCGTAGTGCTCCGGTGAAACGCAATCGCGCGCGGCCGGCAGGCCGCAGCGCGGCGGCTGCCGGCGTGGCACGTGCAAGCCCAATGGGTCGGCATCCGCCAAGGCGGCAAGGCGGCGATCCAGCACGGGATCGCCCGCCAGCAGATCGACGCGCGCGAGCGCATCGAGCGCGCCGGCCCTGGTATTGAAACTATTCCAGAAATTGTCGTGCATCCCTTCATCCTCGAAGCGGTCGGCGCGATGGATTTGCGGCGACGCTGATTTGAGTTCACGCCGCGTCATGCCTATTACCCTGTGGTGAGGGGCAGGCATGCGCGCTGCGCAAGGCCGGTACGATCGATACCCATGAAGAATCTGATACCAGCTGAAAGAATCGCACCATTACGCCATGCGGACATTGGGAAAATTCTTAGTCGGAGCCAGGCGATCGAACCGCTGCCTGTTCGCCTCAGGGAACGAGCGTCCGCAGGCTGCCGGCCACGACGATGGAGATCACGCCCGCCCACTGGCACATGCAGCGCGAGTTGTTGTCCAACGCCGGCATGCCGCCCACCAGTACCGTAGGCGCGCCGGGCACCCACGGCAGTTCGACTATCGGTATGCAGGGCATGGGCGTGAGTACCCCCATGGCAGCCGCGGTCGCCGCCGCCACCGCGGGGTTTGCCTCGGAGATGCACATCAGGAATGGCGGAATGTTGGCGATGGGCTTGTTGTCCTCGATGTTGGCGGCCGGACGGCCTTCAACCAGGACGCGGGATTCGGGTTCGACGATGAGCGTGGACGGGGCGGTCCCGAAGGTGCACATCAATTGGGCGCCCATTACGACTTGCTGGGCCATGTCAGTTCCGCTTTACCGACTTTCCATCATCGGCGGTTTTAGGCTTGTCGGGCGAGGCCGGCGAACCACCGGGGCCGCTGCCCGCCGAGCCGCCGGAATTCAAGTACACCAGCGGTCCCGAGATATGCACGCCGTCGGGGCTTACCGCGACGAAGCTGGGACCAACCTTGATCGATACCATCGCCGACGCTTCCAGCACCAGCTCCGCGCCTGCCTTGATATGAACGATTTCGCCCTTGACGACGTACTTTTCACCGGCCTGGTGCACCACGCTCAGGCTCGCGTTCAGCGATACTTCCCGGGCCTTGGTGTTCTGGCTCTGGCTGACCGTAATGTGCTGGGAGTCGGCTTCGATCAGTTGCCGCTTCTTCACGACCGTATGCGCATCGTTGCCGATGAAGGTCAGGCCGTCGCCCCGCACATAGTGGTCGTTGTGGCCGTCGGTATAGAGCAGGATCTGCAGCTTTTCGTCGTTGAACCGCAGCTCGTTGCGCTTGCTGGCGTTCGCGGAGCCAGTCCCTTGCGTAAGGATGGTGGACACCGCCGCCGCGTCGGGCAGGACATAGGGTGGCTTGTTCTTGCCGTTGTAGAGCCCGCCCACCACCACCGGCTTGTCGGGATCTCCGTTCAGGAAATCCACCAGGACCTCCTGGCCCTTGCGCGGCAGAAACTGTGTGCCCCAGCGGTCCCCGGCCCAGGTCTGGGCCACCCGCACCCAGCAGCGCTGCATGACCTGGCCGCTGCCGGACGAGTCGAATTGTTCCCAATGGAACTGCACCTTGATACGTCCGTACGCATCCGTCGCGAAGTCGTTGCCATCGGGGGCGACGACGATGGCGGTCTGCGGACCGACAACCGGCACGGCGGCCCAGCAGGGCGCGCGATAGCGGGCCGCCTTGGGTATGGCGGAAAACCTGCAGTCGAACAGCATGCCTTGCCGGCGCACCTTGGAAGACTTGCCCTGAGTCGCCGGATCGCCACCGTAGTTGCGGCGCACGTCGAAATCACCGGCATCCATCCGGTACTTCACATCGGTGACAAGGTACGCGCCATTCTGTTCCGCGTATGGATGTCCCGACAGTTTGAACCAGGCGCCCGGACACATTCCCGCCGCGCCGGAACGGCCGAGCACGCGCGCCGCGCGGGGCAGATGCGCGTCCAACCGGGCTTGCGCGTAGCGTTTGGCGTTGCCGTCGTCGACGTACCAGAGATCCGGTTCCTGGACTACATAGCTCTTGTTTCCATCGCTGCTTTCGGCCTTTCCCACCAGGCCATGGGTCGTGCTGCGGCCGACATTCTGGAAATCGAAGGAGTTGGTTTCGCTGTGTCCCGGCACGACACGGCGATCGAATTTCCAGTCGTAGACGACTTCTCCCGAAGGCAGGCCGTCGCCATTGCGTACCGCATTGAACGGAATGGTCTCGTAGCCAGGAATGGCATCGTGCTGCCCGGGATCGTCGATCAGTACGAGCGTGTCCTTGCCGCCCGTATGCTCGAAGTAATAGTAGATACCTTCGCGCTGCAGCAGGCGGTTCAGAAAGTTGAAATCGGTCTCGCGGTACTGGGTACAGTTGTCCCACTCCGGATAGGACGCGGTACACGCGTCGCGGTAAGGCACCTTGTGTTCGTCGAGCAAGGACTTGGCGATAGCGATCACGTTCTTGCCGTGGAAGAACCGGCAATGGGATGACCGCGTCAGGCGCCACAACTGCGGCCGCACGATCGCGCGGTACATCGTCCTGGGCGGCTTGACGTCGCGTACCAGGCCGCCCAGCTCCACGAGGCCGAACTGGGCAATCACGCCATTGATCGTACGATCGCCATTCGATCCCCTGAGCGTCACGCTGATCGAACTGCCCAGGAACTTGTCCGCCTGCGGCGCGCCATCGGCGCAGGAAAACATGATCTTGAATTTGAAAGGCCTGCCAAGACGTTCGCGGCCCCGGAAAACATGCAGGAAAGTATCGGCCGGCAAGGCCGGGCCGCTGATCCGCAGCAGCCGGTTGCCCTGGGGGTTAGACGACATCTGGCGTCGCCTTCGCCGCGAGTTCGTCCAGTTCGAAGCGGAACGCCCCGTCCTCCGCGTCCACGCGGATCGATCTGACCGTGCGTCCCAGCCTGCGCCATGCCAGCATGGCTTTTCCGATACACGGCAGCACGGATTGCATCAGCACCGAATCGACAAGACGGGCACCGCTTTGCCGTTCGCCGCAGCGCCCGGCAATCTCGTCGGGCACGGAATCCGCATATTCGAATTCGAGTCCCTCGTCGGCACGCAGGCGCCCGGCCAACCGGTCCAGCTGCAAACGCACTATCTTTTTGATGCTGTCCAGCGCCAGCGGGTAATAGGGAATCGTCGTCATTCTTCCCAGCAATGCGGGGGGAAAGACCTTGGACAACGGCGGGCGCAACGCGGCGCCGATCTCTTCGGGCGGGGGACGATGGGCATCGTCCGCGCACAAGTGCTCGATGACGTCGGCGCCCGCGTTGGTGGTCAACAGGATCAGGCAGTTGCGAAAGTCGATGACGCGCCCTTCCCCGTCTTCCATCCAGCCCTTGTCGAAGACCTGGTAAAAGACTTCGTGCACATCCGGGTGCGCTTTTTCCACCTCGTCCAGCAGCACCACGCTGTAGGGCCGGCGGCGAACGGCTTCGGTCAGGACGCCGCCTTCGCCGTAGCCGACATAGCCGGGCGGCGCGCCCTTCAGCGTGGATACCGTATGCGTTTCCTGGAATTCGCTCATATTCAGCGTGATGACGTTGTGTTCACCGCCATACAGGACATCGGCCAGCGCGAGCGCGGTCTCGGTCTTGCCGACACCGGAAGGGCCGGCCAGCAGGAACACCCCGACCGGGCGTCCCGGCCGGTCCAGCCCGGCGCGGGCAGTCTGTATGCGGCTGGCAATGCACGCAGTCGCCTGCGCCTGGCCGATGATGCGCGCGTCCAGCGTTGCGTCGAGTTCGAGCAGGCTGTCGATCTCGTCGTTCAGCATGCGGCCCACCGGGATGCCGGTCCAGTCCTGGACGACCGCGGCCACCGCGTGCCTGTCCACGCAGGCCACCGCCAAAGGCTGTCCATCCTGGCATGCCGCCAGTTCGTATTCCAGGCGGGCCAGCTCGGCAAGCCGGTCTGGCTGGGCGGCCTGGGACGGGTCTTGCGGCGTGCCGTCTGCGGGCATGGCGCCATGCGCTACCGCATTCGCCATGGCGCCGTCATCCGGCATACCGCGATCCAGGTCCGCGGCAAGCGCTGCACGGTGGCGCGCGATCTCCGCCACGAGAACCCTTTCCTTTTCCCATTTCGCGTCGAGCACCGCGCGGGTTTGTTCTTCAGCCGCCAGATCGGCCGCGACCCGTGCGGCCCGTTCGCCCCCCCCCAATCCCATGGCGGCTTCGCGTTCGAGCAATGCAAGTTCCGCGCGCAGCGCCACGCTGCACGCACGGCTGCGGTCTATCGCGGCAGGCGTGGCATGCCGGCCGACGGCGACCCGCGCGCAAACCGTGTCCAGCAGGCTGACCGCCTTGTCGGGCAGTTGGCGATCCGGGATATAGCGATGGCTGAGCCGCACGGCGGATCGCAAGGCATCGTCCATGACCTGCACGCCATGATGCGACTCCATGGCGCCCACCAGGCTGCGCAGCATGCGCAGCGCCTTCGCTTCGTCGGGCTCGTTCACGGGTACCGGCTGGAAGCGCCGGGTCAAGGCGGGATCCTTTTCGATGTAGCGCTTGTATTCCGTCCAGGTGGTCGCCGCGATGGTGCGCAGCGTTCCCCTGGCCAGCGCCGGCTTCAGCAGATTGGCCGCATCGCCGGTCCCCGCGGCGCCCCCGGCACCGATCAGCGTATGCGCCTCGTCGACGAACAGGATGACCGGTTTTTCCGCGGCCTGTACCTGATCGATCACCTGGCGCAATCGCTGTTCGAATTCGCCCTTCATGCTGGCGCCCGCCTGCAGCAGCCCGACGTCCAGGGTGCGCAGCGCGACCTCGCGCAAGGCCGGCGGCACGTTGCCGTCCACGATGCGTTGCGCCAGGCCCTCCACGACGGCCGTTTTTCCGACCCCGGCCTCGCCGGTCAGGATGGGATTGTTCTGCCGCCGCCGGAGCAGGATGTCGATGACTTGGCGGATTTCATCGTCGCGCCCGACGATAGGGTCGAGCTTGCCATCCCGCGCCAGCGCCGTCAGATCGACGGTATACCGGTTCAGCGCCTGCTGCTGGCCGTCGCGCCCAAGTACCGCGGTGGCGTCGTCCCCGGCGACGGGCGGGTCGGCCGGTGCCGCGCCCTCCTCCGGCGAGCCGCGCAACCACGTGCCGAAGGACTCGCTCAGCACGGCTGGATCGACACCGGCGAACTGGCGCGATACACCGATAAGCGCACGGCGCAGCGACGGCGTTCGCAGCATGCCGAGCATAAGATGGCCGGTGCGGACCTGGTTGTCCGCATACTGCAGCGATGCATACATCCAACCGCGTTCGACCGCTTCCTCGACCTGGCTGGATAGATCCAGGGTTGCCCCGCCGCCCGACGGCAGCCTTTCCAGCGCTTCGGTCAGATCACGCGCGAGCGCGGCGTGATCCACGCGGAAATGACGCACGATGCGATAAAGGTCGGAATCCTGCAGTTGCAGGATCTGTTGCAGCCAATGCTCCAGCTCGACATGCGCGTTGCCGCGCAGCTTGCAGAACGTGGTCGCGCTTTCGATGGCGCGGTAGGCCAGCGGAGACAGTTTTCTGAACAATGCGGTGCGACTGATTTCCGCCATATTTCCTTATCCTTTAACGCGTATTAAGAACGTTTCTGCGCGGTTGTATGCGCACGGTGGAGTGGCCGCCCGCGATACCTCGCGATCCCAGCCAGCTGGTATGCGCCAGACGTGCGCTGCCGTCGAACCTCATGCCGGAGGCGGCTTCGGGCTGGACCCGCAACTCCACGTCCCAATCAAGCACGCCACCGGTGTACAGATCGACCCACTCGATAAGCCGCCGGTGGCTCGCCGTTCCCGGCAGCAAGCGGCGCATATCGGCTTTACCGACCGGCCCGACGACCACTCGGAATTTGCTCTGCCTGTCCCACACCCGCTTCCCCACCACCAGGCCGGCGCCGAGCGGGCGTTTGCCGCGGTCTTGCAGCGCCGTCCGATCCTGTCGGGACAGCTTCAGCCATTGGCCCACGAACTGCCGTATCGCCACAGGCACGCTGAAATACTGCGAAAGCAATAGGCCCAAACCGCTGGCGTGTCGGGTGCGCGTGGCAAGCAGGCCGCAGAACTGGAGTACGTCCAGGTCGTCCGTCGAGTCCTGCCCCGAAGCAGCCTGTGTCGCCTGGCCACACAGGCTGCCGATATAACGGCCATAACCTTCCGCCAAAGGGCGGCCGCGATCCAATCCCACCACCGGTTGGCTTATCGCCCAGGCGCGATAGAACAGGCTTAACTGCCGGTGATGGAACATGTCGAGGAACCCGACGAGCGTCGAATCCTCTTCATGCAGCATGCGGTTGTGCGCATACTCGGTGAAGTACAGCGGCATCGGGCCGTTGGCGCCGAACAGTCCGCCGGCATTGACCGTCAAGCGGGCAGGCTGTCCTTCGGCCTCTGGCTGGTACTCGGCCAGTTCGGCCCCCGTGAAACCGAACCGCGGCTTCTGTCCCAGCCGCACGGCATCGTCGGCTGGACGCAGGGAGCGGCCCAGCCCGGCCCGTTCCGGGTGCGCCGCTTCGATCAGCCGCAGGGCCTGGAACAAGTCGAACCGGGACGTTTCACGGGCAAGTGCGCCGTCGGCGCCTATAGCATGTGACACAGGCCCTCTCTGCCGGACCAACGCATGATTTCACCGCGAGCCAGCGTACGCACGACCGTTTCGGTGAACTGATTGATCGATACGTAGCCGGAAAGAAAAGCCTGCAGGACGGCGGAAAGCAGGAATGCCCCACCGCCCTGGAAGGCACCATCGTCCAGTGTCAAGGTGACCTCAAGCCCGCGGCCGAAACATGCGGGACCTGGCAGCGGCAACCGTCGTGTCACGCCGCGCGAAGCGACGCCGACAACACCCGCGATCTGGCGTTTGCCGACGGTATCGGTCTCATGGCAATAGAGATCCAGCAGTTCACGGATGGCACGCGCCCCTCCGTTGCCGCCATCGTCCAGCAAGGACAGGTAATTCAACGACAGGTGATTCAGCAGCCGCCACGTCGCCGCATCGTCCCCCATTCCGGGCCGCGGCTCACTGGGGCCGGCGACGCATCGGACACTACGCACCGGCAACTCATCGTCGAAGAAAAAGTCGGTCGTCCCTACGCCGACCGGCATCGACAACGGAAGATCCCGATTGGTGCAAAGCGCATCCACGCCCAGCTGCCGAAGATCGCTGCCAACCTGTGCCGCATGCGCATCGACCAGGGCCATGAAAACGTCGCTGCCCAAATACCGGGAACGTGGTCCATCACGCAGTTCTCTTCCGGTCGCGCGTCGCGGACTGCGTCGTACCTGGAAGAAGGCGCCGCCGCTCAGGCGCTGCGCTTCGGGGTCGCGCGCACGAAAAAAAGGCTCGAACACGCGAGGGGGGATGTCCGACGAGGCGTAGCCGCGTGCTGCCTCGATGCTGTAGATCTCGAAATCGATAGGCCGGCTGCGATCGGGAACTATATGAGACTCGAACTTCCCGGGTTCCAGGGCGACTCGGTCCGTCCGACGTGGAAAAAGATTGATCGCCGGCGTGCAGTTCACGCAAAAATTCGAGGCGTCCACGACCCTTCCCAGCCGCGGGTCGTAAGTATCCAGAAACAGCGTGATGTCGAAGACCGTGCCTTCACAGCGCCGCAGCGCTTGCCTGAGCCCGCGTAGTTCGACGAACAGATACCGTTCCGGAAACGCGAAATACTCCTGCAGCAAGCGATAGCCGCGAAACGCCCGCGGCGACGGCGGCAGCAATGCCTCTTCGTCGGCAAGGCCGAGCGGCGCGATACAAGCCGAACCCAGGCAGACACGCCATCCACCTTCATGGACCGGGGACGTGGCCCAGCCTTGTACGACGTGCCCCTGCAGAAGCTCATATATCCTTGCCGGCAAGGCATCGGCGCCACGCAGAAACAAGGGCAGGCGATCGAGATCCAGCGATGACGGATGCGCCTTGCCATGTAATTCAAAGCGCAGGCGCAGAGTGGCTTCAGGTCGGCGATCCATATCCGGCTGCGTGCCTCCGATACTGCCCATATAAGGGGTGTATTCCGCCTCGCGCAGCTGCAGCGGCCAAAGCGTCAGGGCATGCGCGGTGCGGTACTCGCAGCGTGTGGTCCCATGCTTATCCAACTGACTCTTCAAAACACTATGGCGTGGAATCGCATATCCGCCCGCCAATCCGGAATGTCCCCAATCCGGCTGGAACTGGACGACCGCCATCGATGGCGTGGGTGCGAGATATTGCGGATAGATCATCTCCGCCAAGTGACGGGTGAACTGGGGAAACTCAGCCTCTACCTTCATTCGGGTACGCGCCGCCAGGAAGCTGAAACCTTCCAGCAGCCGTTCGACATACGGGTCGGCGCATTCGAAACTATCCAGCCCGAGGCGGCCCGCGATCTTCGGATAGGACCTGGCGAACTCGCCGCCCATTTCACGGAGATAGCGCAGTTCTTCGCCGTAATACCGCAATAAGGTGGAATCCATTCCTACGCCTGTTGATCCGCCGCGCTTATCGAAATCTGGCCATCTTCAAGGTCCAGCTCCGTCATCAAATACAGGCGTTCCGGATACGGCTGCGCCCACAGTTCGCCTTCGACAAGAAAGGCCATGATGTTGCCGCGCGCGGCCTGCGCCGATAAGACCGGCGACACGCGCAAGGTATCCGCAAGGATTCTGGGCTCGAAACACCTGATCGTCTCGGCAATTTTCTCGGCAAGCATCGTCCTGTCCACATTGGACGCTGCCTTCCCGGTAAAGTCCGGCAAACCGGCATTCAGCACGGACCCCGCGACGTCGGAATAGGCTTGCAAAGCTGAACCGAACAAGCCCCTGGCGTTCAATACATGGCTGATATCGCGCAATACGCCGGCACGCAGCTGCCGCAGGGAAATCACCCTTCGTTCCCGCGACTCCGAATCCGCATCGGGATGCAGGTCGGTCAGGCGATCGAGTAGCGCCGGCTGCAACCGGTTCCTGCTGGTGAGTTCAGCCATATTCCAGTATGGGAGTCAAAGCAATCGCGCGCGGCCGGATTAGCGCGAGCACCGCCCCGGCCGCGCGAGGTCCCGGGACGGGCTGCCCCGTCCCGGACGCGATTAGAAGGCTTCGCGGGTAAACCGGTCGTAGCCCCACGTGCCCGACGGCTTAAGCACGCCGGATTCCAGGTCCTGAATGAACTCTTCGACCATGAGCTTTCCCCAGCGGATACTGAACGCTTCAGGAGAACCCGGGACCGATTTCTGGAAATCCACGATGAAGTTCTTCGTCAGCGTCCAGGTTTCCTGGATCACGGGCTGGTTCTGGCCATCGATGCTGTAGTGATGGATCTTGATCTCGGGAATTTCCTTGCCGGTGTTGCCGTGCTGGGCCAGGATCGTGCTGGCGGAGCACTTGTTCCGCACTATGGAAACATCGGAGTAGGCCGTCGTACCAGGACCACGCATATGGCCGCCAATTTGATTACCCCCCGTATTCATGGCAGAAAACACGGCGTTGAGCAAATCAAGCTGCTGTTCGGCGCCCTTTAACATCGAACTGCCCTTGATAGCCCCGAAATCCGCGGTCCATACCGAGTGGTCTTCGTAATTCATCATGCTTCTCCTAGCGCGTATTGTTGAAAGTTGTCGAATAGGCCAGCAGCCTGAAGCAGCCGCCGGCCGTGATGGCGACGCGATAACGCGTACGTCGCTTTACTTCCCTTCGACAGCGGGAAGCTTGCTGACCAACCGCAGCGAAACGGTCAGTCCTTCAAGCTGGTAGTGAGGCTTCAAATAGATCTTCGAGGTGTAGAACCCAGGATTTCCTTCAACCTCTTCAACAGTGACGCCGGCGTCGCTCAGGGGCTTCATCGCCTTGACGATCTCGGAAGAGTGGTCGGGCATCCCGTCCATGTATTTCAGGATCCAGCGATACAGCCACTTCTGCATGTCTTCCTTCGTCTTGAAGGAACCGATCTTGTCGCGTGCGATGCACTTCAGGTAGTGCGCGAAGCGGCAGCAGGCAAACAGATACGGCAGACGCGCCGCCAGATTGGCGTTGGCCGTGGCTTCCGCATCGTCGTACTCCGCCGGTTTTTGCAGCGACTGCGCGCCGATGAAAGCAGCGAAGCCTGTGTTCTTCATATGCACGAGCGGGATAAAACCCGCCTTGGACAACTCCGCCTCGCGGCGGTCGCTGATCGCGACTTCGGTCGGACAAACGACATCCACGCCGCCATCGTCCGTCGGGAACAGATGCACCGGCAGATTCTCGACAGCGCCGCCGGATTCGATGCCGCGGATACGGGAGCACCAACCGTATTCGGCGAATGAGCGGTTGATGTTCACCGCCATGGCGTAGGCGGCATTCGCCCAGGTGTAATGATCCTGGCTGCCGCCACCGGTATCTTCCTCGAACGCGAACTCGTCGACCGGATTCGACTTCGCACCGTAGGGCGCCCGGGCAAGGAAGCGCGGCAATGTCAAACCGATATAGCGGGAATCCTCGGAATCGCGCAGGGCCCGCCAGGCGGCATGTTCCGGAGTCTGGAACAGCTTGTTGACGTCGCGCGGATTCGCCAGATCCTGCCAGGAATCCAGCAGCATCACCGCCGGCGATGCACCGGCAAGGAACGGAGTGTGGGATGCCGCGCAGATTTTCCCGATCTGGGCCAACAAGTCGACGTCGCGACCGCTATTGTCGAAATAATAGTCACCCACCAAGGCGCCATACGGTTGCCCGCCGAACTGTCCGAATTCCTCTTCGTAGATTTTCTTGAAGAAAGGACTTTGGTCCCAGGCCGATCCCTTGTATTTCTTCAGGGTCGTGTACAAATCCGCCTTGGACACATTCATCACGCGGATCTTGAGCTGATCGCCGGTCTCCGTGTTGCCGACCAGATAGTGCAGCCCACGCCACGCACCCTCTACGCGGCGGAATTCGGCGCTGTTAAGGATCGCGTTGATCTGCAAGGTCAATTTCCGGTCGATCTCCGCCACCATGGCCTGGATGGTGTCCATGACATCGGTGGAGACCAGCTTGGCATCTTCCAGTGCATACTCGGCCAAGGTAGTGATCGACTGCTCGACCGCGCGCCGTGCCTCGTCGTTCTTGGGCTTGAACTCTTTCAGGAGCAGCGCCGAAAAATCAGCACTGCCTTCTTCGACGGCCGTTTGTCCATTGGTCTGTCCGGCTGCCGCAATTGCTTCACTCATTGTTCCGTCCTCGTTGCTTCAGTGGATTTACGGTTGCGACGCCGTGCCGTCTTCGAGCTCGTCCTTCGAGCCGGATCCCGCCGTCGGCGCCGCAGCCTCGCCGTCGCCCGCATTGGATCCATCCTGCGCGCCGGAAGCCTTGCCGGCCGTGGCCAACACCTGCATCAACGCGGGATCGGACAACAGCTTGGACACCATGTCTTCCGCCGCCACTTTTCCATCCATGTACGTCAACAGGTTGGACAGATGGCTGCGCGCTTCCAGCAGCCGGCGCAGGGGTTCGACCTTATTGGCGATGGCCGCGGGGGAAAAATCGTCCATGCTTTCGAACGTGAGATCCACGCCCAGATTTCCTTCCCCGGTAAGCGCGTTCGGCACCGCAACCGCGACGCGGGGCTTGATCGCACTCATGCGCGCATCGAAATTCTCACTATCGATTTCCAGGAACTTGCGCTCCGCAACCGGCGGCAGCGCTTCCAGCGCCTGCCCCGAGAGATCGGACATCACGCCCATGACAAACGGGAGACTGACTTTCTTCTCCGCGCCATTGACTTCCACGTCGTACTCGATCTGCACGCGGGGTGGGCGCATGCGCCCGATCGACTTTTGACTACTTTCCTTGGTCATCCGGATATCTCCGTTAGTTGGTTTAGAAAGCTTCCGCCATGGCGTCATCGGAATGAGTCACCTGGGGACGATGGCCGACAAGGAAGCTGATTTCCGCGAGCCCCTGCGGAGAGAGCTCGGACATGAGCTCGATGAAGGTCATATTTATGAGCCGCTTTGCACGCTGGAGAAGAATCGGGACTGGACTGCCCGGCTCCACCGATGCGTAGTACTCGCAGATGCGGTCGATCTGGCGAGCGACATCTTCGCGGCTGGCGACCTCGCCGTTAAGGCCCGCGGGCGCTTGAGCGGCATCCACGGTGGATGTCTCATAGGGGCCATCGTGGGGCGTAACGGATGCCGTCGCATTGCCGGGACGGCGCGACAGGTGTGCCCGCACCACTTTCACTGCGTGACGCAAGGTCGCGGGGAGCTTTTCCACACCCGTGGCCCACCCTTGTCCCAGACGTTCGACCAACAGGGTCTCGATATGGTCAAGCCGCGCCGCGGCCTGCTCCATTACGTCGGCGAGCGTTTCGAGTCCGGAGAGATCGGCAGTATCGAAAATGGCTTCGATCGTCGCCGGCTCGCTAGCTTTCTCGTCCGGACGTGGCGGCAGTTCTCCCGACGCGATATCGACATCACGCAGGCAAACCTGGCCATACATGGCGGACCTTGCCAGAGCGGCAACCCGAACCTGGCGCAACAGGCCATCCATGTCGTCGAGCGCGACAAGAATGTTGAGCCGCTCTATCGGATCATCATCGGGTTCGATCACAGGATGAACGCGATCCCAACAGCGATCGATGAAAGCCTCGATCAACGCCAGGCCATCATCCAGGCCGGCGAAACCGTGCTGCCCCATCAGAATGCGGGCCAGCCACACAGCCAAACGTAGATCGCGGGTCCGCGCCAGCAGTTTCAATGCCAGCGTCTTGGCCATTTTCCAATCGGGATCGGCCGCCTCGATGCGCATGCCGCCATATTCGACTTCCGGCGTGCCCTGCATAATGCGGGCCAGCTCGATATAGTCGGCGTCGTATTGGAGGTCCGGGCCGCAAGGCTGGTCGGCGGATATGTCCTGCAGATAACTGGGCAGGTCTATGACCGTCGGCCGTTGTCGGGCGTGCCCCGCATCGCCTGCATGAGTTCGATGTACGCCTGGGAATATGTCGGCCCCGGGCTGAAAGGCGCCTTCGTGGGCGGCGCCTTCAACGGGAAGAACATCGATATCCGACACGATAATGTCTCTCTTGACAGCAGCACGTTGGCTTATGGCTAGGGCTGCATCGATGCAAAGTGTGTTGCCTCGATCCAGCGATGCGGGGTGCTTGGAGCACACCCGGTAGGGTGCACGCCGACGGGTGAGACTTTAAGTGCCGCGCCGGACCTCAAGAATCGGACAATTCTGAGTCCCGAAAAAACTACTCGGCTAGAATCGTGACGCCCGACTGCCGCGGGTCTTTCCGGCTCATCTTTCACCCATGTCCTCCGATTTCTCCTATCCGATCCAGCAGCCCCGACCTTCCGAAGGCGGCTTAGCCCACGCCGTCAATGGTGTCGGGCTGCCCTTGGTGCTCGTCCATGGATCGCTATGCGATCTGCGCTACTGGAAGGCACAGATGCCCGCGCTGTCGCGCGACTTCCGTGTGTATTCGGTCAGCCTGCCGGGGTATTGGCCCGCCGGGCCCGACACGGACCTGACAGCGTTTTCCGTGGACGACCACGCCGCTGCCCTCGCGTCATTCATCGATCGCCATTGCGACGGCAGGGCGTACATCGTGGGACATTCTCGCGGGGGCCGGATTGCCTTCGAACTGGCACGCCGCCATCCGGACAAAGTGCCGGCGCTGGTACTCGCGGACCCTGGACTGATGCTGACCGGGCACGACGACAGCCGCGACGACTTCCGCCGTCGCGCGCTGGACTGCATTCGCGCCGGCAATGTCGAACAGGGCCTGGCCCTGTTCATCGACACGGTCAGCGGCGAAGAGACCTGGCGCCGCATGGTGCCCTGGTTCAAGGAAATGGCGATAGCCAACGCCCACACCCTGGCGGCGCAGGCGCATGAGCCTCCCTATCTGCTGGCGGAAGCGGACGCGCGGGCCGTAATGCAACCCACGCTGCTGATAGGCGGCGCCTTGAGTCCGCCGCCCTACCCGGCCATCCTGGATGCCCTGCAGGGCTGGCTACCGAATGCCCAGTCCCTGCGTATCGTGGGCTCGTCCCACGGCATGAACCTGGGGAACCCGCGCGCCTTCAACGAAGCGGTTCGTCGTTTCCTGGCGGTTTAGGCGGCAGCGGCGACTCCACCCTCGCGGTGATGGGTGGCCCAGCGGAATTCTTGCGATGAAACACCAGCATGGATCCCGCCTCGGGTGCTGTTCGCCGCGGCGCGATCGCGGGTCGCGGGGGCAGTGCCGGACGGTCACCGCCGGCTACGCGCGATTGCGGATCCGCGCGAAGACGGACGCTGTCAGCGGGGCGTGAGCGGGGCGGAGGTATCGGGCGGTCACCGCCGACAGGCCGCGGCTGCGGGTCCGTCAGGAGACGCGCGCTATCGGCGGATCGTGAGCGTGGCGGCGGCGTCGGGCGATCGCCGGCGGCGATTCGCGGCTGAGGATCCGTCGCGAGACGGAGGTTATCGGCGGATCGCGAGCGTGGCGGCGGCACGGGCTTGGGGCTGACGCCGGGGTTGGCGCTGGCGGTGGGGTTGGGATTGGGGTCGAGACCAGTGCCGGAACCGGGATTGGCGCCGGGACGGGGACTAGGGCTGAGTCGGCCTTGGAACCGATCCTCCAACTCGGGCGATCTGGCTGGCAGCGGGGGTAATCCGCCAGACACCTTGGGCGGCGGCGTACCCGCGGAACGCCCCGGTTTAAGGCGCACCATCGGCGCCGGACTAGTAGGAGACGGGGTAGCCGGCCGGCCGCGCAGGACGCTGCTGGGCATCGAGTTGCTGGACATCGCACCTGGCGAAAGCCGATTGCCGTCACGCACCTGCGCCGATCCGAGAACCACAAGATTCTGCGGCCGGACGCTGGCGCGCGGCCCGCGGCCCGGCTCGCCACGTACCAGCGGCAGGCCGCGGGACCGGAAATGTGCGATCCGCGAAACCATCGAGCCAAGCGAACGCGCGGCGCGGGCCGCCTTGCCCTTGCATACCCTGAACAGCCGGCCGGCCAGGTTGCCGCGCGGCGCCTCGATACCGGCGTTGCCGGCCCCTCCGATGAAAAGTGGGGGGGATGTACCGTTGATGTTTGCCATTTGATGAATCTCCAAGGCCCTGTCGTGACAAGGCGTGTAAGGGCGCCGCGACGCACGGATCGCGTCCGTCAGGCGCTCGCCGCCAGCAGCCAGCAGCCAGCAGCCAGCATTCGGCGCGAACCGCGGTCGGCCGACACGGGCTGCCCACTGTATCTTTGCGAATCAAACCGGTCTGTCAGGCCCGGCCGCGTCCCGCATGGCGCGGCGCGCGTTCCACGACGGAAGCGGCGCCGCGCCAAGATTCCCGCAAAGGCATCCCTCTGTAAGACCCAATGAACTCATGTAGGACTAATTCACCCAAATCCCCGTGGTAAAACACGGCGACACTCATCGGAATAACCCGCATGCGGAGGACGGAATGACTACCCTCTCGGCAACCGTCTGGCAGACGCTGCAGGAAGAGTTTTCCGATATCGGGGATGCGGAGGCCTACACCCGCATCGTCATCCGCCTGGCGGTCGCGGTGATCCTGGGTGGCGTGATCGGCTACGAGCGGGAACGCAGCGGCAAGGCGGCCGGCCTGCGGACCCACATGCTGGTCGCCGTGGGCGCCGCGCTGTTCGTACTGGCACCGCTGCAGGCCGGCATGACGGTGCAGGACCTGAGCCGCGTGCTGCAAGGCGTGATCGCGGGCATCGGCTTCCTGGGCGCGGGTGCGATCATCAAGGGCAGCTCGGAAGGCGAAGTCAAGGGACTGACGACGGCCGCCGCCATCTGGCTGACCGCTGCCATCGGCATCGCGGCCGGCATGGGCAAGGAAGTGCTCGCGATCGTCAGCACGCTGCTCGCCTTGGCCATCCTGGATTTACTGCGCCGACTGGAACGGCGCATGAACCGCGACGCTTCAAGCTGACAACTGGTCCGCCATGATTTCGCCGAGCGCGCGCGGCGTCCTAAAGCATCTCGCCCCAGGGATAGCCGTAGTTCAGCCGCGGGCAATCGCCGT
>DATJHN010000237.1:0-18545 GCA_035493915.1 Bordetella sp. | reverse complement strand
CCCCATCCAACTGTCCCCGCTGCCGCGCCACAACGATCAAAGCGCGCGCCCAGTCGCCCGTCGCGGGCGTCTGGACTGTATTCGGCTGCGATACCTGCAGCTATACCTGGCGCTCCACCGAACCGGTGGAGAACACGGATCCTGATCTCTATCCCACGGTCTTCAGGCTCTCGCCGCAGGACATTTCGAAGATGCCGATAGTGCCGGAGATACCGCCGCTGCGGCAGAAGAACTGATCCCGTCCATTCCAATTAACAACGTCTTGGGTTTCCCTCTTGATTGGCCCGAGCGACCGGGCTGGCGTCCCACTCCTGTGGCTGCTGGAAAGAGGTGAGGTTGGGACAAAAGCGCCGGGTCTGGCTTCCATCAACGGCCCAGAGCCATGAAACCGGCTGCCACCAGAATCATGCCTCCCGCGGCGCCATCCATCAGCCGGCGCCGCGCGTCGCTCAGGCTCGCTCCGCCGGCGCGGCCCATGGCAACGCAGATGCCTGAGTAGACGACCGCGCACCAGAATATGAATGCCGCTGACAAAATCACGGCCTGCAGCGTGGTGTTGCCAGCCTGCCGATCCATGAACTGCGGAAGAATGGCAAGGTAGACCATCATCCCCTTGGGGTTGAGCAGGGATGTCAGGAACCCCTTGTACAACTGGTTCCTTACATGCTCTTCAGGGGTGGCGAAGCCACCGGGACGAAGGGCGGCGCGGACCAGCTTGTAGGCCAGGTAAACCAGGTACGCAATACCGACCCACCGTATCACCCCGAACAGCATCGGCGACGCTGCCACGACAGCGGCAAGGCCGACCGCCACCAGCAGTGAATGGACGCAGTAACCCAGCAGAATGCCCACGATGGCACGAAATCCTGCCGCGGTGCCGGCCGAAATCGCTTGCGAGGCGACGAAAAGAATGTCAGGGCCGGGGCTGCAGACCAGAGGAATGACGGACGCCGAGAACAGTAAAAAAGTTGAGAAATCCATGCGCCAAGCTTATCGGGAAGCGCCTGGAAGATGCTGCCTGACTCTTGCAAGAACTCCCATAAACCAGGCAACATATCGCGCATGGACGCTATTGACCGGAAGATTATTGCGGAACTGCAGGCGGATGGGCGACTTTCCCTTACCGACCTCGGCGAACGGATAGGCCTGAGCCTGTCGCCCTGCCATCGGCGAGTCCGGGCGTTGGAAGAAGCCGGCGTCATCTCCGACTACCGGGCGAACATCAATCCCTCGGCGGTGGGGCTGAATTTTTCCGCGATTGTGTTCGTCACGCTGCGGGTCACCGACCGCGCCGGTGTGCAGGCATTCGAAGATGCTGTCCCTCAGGTCCCGGAGATCATCCAGGCGCAACGGTTGTTTGGCGATCCGGACTTCCTGCTTTACGTGGTCACGACCGATCTCGCGGCGTACCAGAAACTGTATGACTACAGCCTCTCGACCTTGCCGAACGTGCAGAGGCTCACCTCTACGCTGGTCATGAAGAACGTCGTTCAGAACCGGGCGCTGCCACTTTGACGGCTTGAGCCCGCCGTCACGCACTCCGCCTCGTCTTGGGCAATGCCGCGGTTTGCGATCAGCTACCGCACCCCCTTGCAACGCTGGCTATGCCAGCGACTCGCCAACAATCCCTCGCCTTCTTGACCGGACGCTTCGGACGTCTTGTACACGAGCCTCGGGAAGTCTATCGTGAGTTGACTGCGGGCAGGCTCAATGCCAATGGGCAGGGCGATGCCTCGGTCGACCCGCCCAGGGTCCGTCCATGAAAAACGCCCCAGTGCCCACTTCCTCCACCGAGCCAGCTCGATTGCAGCGGCCTCGATCCGCGCCTCCTACGGGCTGGAAGCGATGGCTGCCCGGATTGACGATGCTTCGCGGGTATCGATCGAACTGGTTGCCGAAGGACATATCGGCCGGTCTTGTTCTAACCACCATGCTCGTGCCCGTAGGTATCGCCTACGCCGAGGCCTCGGGAGTACCTGGAATTTATGGCCTGTACGCTACCGTTATCCCGCTGCTCGCCTATGCCATCTTCGGACCCAGCCGCATCCTGGTTATCGGCCCGGATTCGGCGCTGGCCCCTATCATTCTGACTGTCGTCCTACCCCTGTCCGGCGGAGACCCGTCGCGCGCCATCGCTCTTGCCAGCGCGATGGCCCTTGTCTCCGGACTGGTATGCATCGGCGCGGGGCTTCTCCGCCTGGGCTTTATCACCGAACTGCTTTCCAAGCCGATCCGCTATGGATATATGAACGGGATTGCGATCACCGTGCTGATCAGCCAGATCCCCAAGCTGTTCGAAGTCTCCATCGAAAGTTCCGGTCCGATAAGAGAGATCTGGAATGTAGGTCGGGCGCTGCTGGACGGCCAAGCGAACTGGATCGCCTTCGCGGTAGGCGCCTGTACCTTAGGCCTGATTCTGTTTCTCAAGCGATTCAAGCGTTTGCCGGGGATCCTTATCGCTGTATTGGGAGCGACCCTGGTGGTGGGTGTCTTCGGCCTCGACAAATCCCATGGGCTCAGGGTGCTGGGCGCCTTGCCCCAGGGACTGCCAAGCCTTGCCCTACCGCTGATCAGTCAGACGGACTTGATCATGGTGCTGATCGGCGGCTGCGCCGTGGCATTGGTTTCCTTTGCCGACACAAGTGTGCTGTCACGCACTTATGCCGCCAAGACCGGCACTTCCGTGGATCCCAACCAGGAGATGGTCGGCCTGGGCGTGGCCAACTTGGCGGCGGGGCTATTCCAGGGCATTCCTATCAGCAGCAGTTCCTCTCGTACTCCTGTCGCCGAAGCAGCCGGTTCTCGGACCCAACTAACCGGTGTCGTTGGCGCTATAGGCGTATCGCTGTTGCTGCTACTCGCGCCCGACCTGCTCCGACACCTGCCCATCAGCGCCCTCGCGGCAGTCGTAATCGCGGCTGCCATCGGTCTGTTCGAGTTCAATGACCTGCGCCGCATCTACCGCATCCAGCGTTGGGAGTTCTGGCTATCCATCGTTTGCCTCATCGGTGTTGCCGTGCTGGGCGCGGTACCTGGCATCGGATTGGCCGTGATCATCGCCGTGATCGAATTTCTCTGGGACGGGTGGCGCCCGCATTTCGCGGTGCTGGGCCGCGTCAGCGGAATCCAGGGCTATCACGACATCTCCCGCCATCCGCGTGCCCGCCTGGTCCCCGGACTGGTGCTGTTCCGCTGGGATGCGCCACTGTTCTTCGCCAACGCCGAGCTATTCCAAACCTGCGTCCTGGAAGCCGCGGCTCAATCACGAACGCCGGTGCGTCGAGTAGTAATCGCCGCCGAGCCAGTCACCAGCGTGGACGTCACTTCGGCGGACATGCTGATCGAGCTGGAGCATACTTTGCGGGCGTCCGATATCGAGCTTCGTTTCGCCGAGATGAAGGATCCGGTAAAAGAAAAGCTGCAGCGCCTGGAGGTGTTGGCACATATCGGCAATGAAATCTTCCATCCAACGGTGGACGCCGCCGTGGACGCCTATCTCGAAGAGCACGCTGTGGACTGGACGCCTTAGCAGACAAGCAAAGATGCCGCCGGAGGAGTAAGCATGCCAAACAACCAGGAGAAAGGCGAACCTCTCGCGCTCGCAGTGACGCTGCGCGACGGGCGCCACGTCACCGTACGACCCATCCGCCCCGAAGACAGGGACGAGCTTGCAGCCGCTTTCGGGCGCCTCTGTGCGGGCGCGCGATACGCGCGTTTTTTTACGGCGATGCGCGCCTTGCCCGAAAAAATGCTCGATTCGGCAACGCATCCAATCCCCGATCGTGAGGTCGCGCTGGTCGCTATCAGCGAGGAAGGGTCCCGGCAAACCATCGTCGGAGGTGCGCGCTTCGTCTCGGCTCCCAGCAACGATACCTGTGAGTTTGCCGTGACGGTTGCTGATGATTGGCACAATCTGGGCCTTGCCCGGACCCTGATGGAGACGCTGATCGAGATAGCCCGTGAGCGGGGTATCCGTCGCATGGAAGGCTTCGTCCTGCCCAACAATTCCAGCATGCGCGGACTCGCCACCCGGCTCGGTTTTGTGGATGTGCAGTGCCCTGACGACCCCACTCTGCGACTGGTGACGCTTGAACTGTAAGGAAGAGAGCCGAAAACCACGGACTGCTTGAAATGGCCGCCCGTACGCATCATCTGGATATTGATCCGCCGAGGGTAAGCAAATTCAGCCGGATTAGTCCGTTTGGCTTGAAATTATGCTTGCTTCCGCAAAGTACCCTGCCTAGCATGAACCGCCTGCCTCGATTTTTCCGCAGGTCGCGCAAGGCAGGCACCGGTTAGCCGAGAGGCGCAGCGCTGCCGACGAGCCCCGGAGGCTTCGACGATGGATAAGGCAACTCAACCGACGCATGTTCCCAGTGCCGGCGCGAAAGTTGCGTTGGTCTTCCAAAAGCGTATGCAGAAAGCGAATGAGGAATTCGCCAAACGGGTTAACCAGGCCCGCGCTGCCGAAGCCGTAGTCGCCGCCAACGCGGCTGTCTCGTTGGATCCGCAGAACTGGTACAGCTATGCCGTGGATGCAACGCAACGCTCGATCCTCTTCTGGAATACTTTGCGGCAGCGGGGCAACCGCTTTATCGAGAACGCTGCACAGGGCCTCAAGCCGGTCCTGCACTTCGATTACGATATCGTCGCCGACGGACGCACCTTCGATCGGCCAGTCAATTACGCCCTGTTGCGCATCAAGCCACCCGCCGGCGTGACTGTCGATCCAGCCCAACGGCCTTATATCATCATCGACCCGCGCGCAGGGCATGGCCCGGGCATCGGCGGCTTCAAGGATGACTCGCAGGTCGGGGTGGCGCTGCGAGCGGGGCATCCCGTCTACTTCGTCATCTTCTTCCGCGATCCCGAGCCCGGCCAGACCCTGCTGGACGTTTGCCAGGCCGAACAACGTTTCGTCAAGAACGTGCGCGCTCTACACCCTGACGCCGCCAAGCCCGCCATCGTCGGCAATTGCCAGGGCGGATGGGCGGCGATGATGCTCGCGGCCTCCGACCCCGACGAAACGGGGCCGATCGTCATCAACGGGGCACCGATGTCTTATTGGGGAGGCGCGTGGAGCGACGGCGAGGGCGACAATCCGATGCGCTATGCCGGAGGGATGCTGGGCGGGACTTGGCTCGCGACGCTGATGGCCGACCTGGGCAATGGCAAGTTCGATGGCGCCCACCTGGTGCAGAACTTCGAAAACCTGAATCCCGCCAACAGCTTGTGGGACAAGTACTACCACGTGTTCGACAAGGCCGACACGGAGCCTCCGCGATTCCTCGAGTTCGAGCGTTGGTGGGGCGGGTACTATTTGATGAACCGTGAAGAGATCGAATGGATCACCCGCAATCTTTTCGTTGGCAACAAGCTCTGGGGCGGTGATGTCAATGCCGCGAGCGGCAGGCCTTTCGACTTGCGCGAGATCAAGTCGCCCATCATCCTGTTCGCCTCCATGGGCGACAACATTACGCCACCGCAACAAGCGTTCAACTGGGTGCTGGATGTCTATGGCAGCACCGAGGAGATCAAGGCGCGCGGCCAGGTCATCGTCGGCCTGCTTCATGAAAGCGTTGGACACCTCGGTATCTTCGTCTCCGGCAAGGTGGCGAAGAAGGAGCACGCGCAGATCGTATCGGTGCTTAAGAGTATCGAGAGGCTCACACCGGGCCTGTACGGCATGACCATCACCGAAACCGGGGGCGAGGGCGGCGAAGCCCAGTACGAAGTCGAATTTTCTGAGTGTCGCCTCGAAGATATTGCGGCGCGGCTCAACCGCTTCCAGCGTGTCGATGAAAAAGCCTTCGAGACAGTGGCCGAGGTGTCGGAATTCATTCAGCGGAGCTATGAGCTTTTCGCACAACCATTCGTGCGGAGCATGTCGAATGACTATACGGCCAAGCGGCTGCGGGAATTTCACCCATTGAGGGTTCAAAACTGGGCCATTTCGGACTTGAATCCGTGGTTATGGTGGCTCGGGCCCGCGGCGCAGGCAGTGAAGGCAAATCGGCAGGCGGTACAAGAGAGCAATCCCTTGCGGCAGTCCGAGAAACTTGGTGCAGAGTTGGTCAGCGCCTCGCTTGACTACTACCGCGCCATGCGCGATGCGATGACCGAAGCGAGCTTTTTCTCGATCTACGCCAATCCCTTTTCGCGGTACCTCGTCGACGAGAAGAAGGGGCGGATACCTGCCAACAAAGGTGATGTCGATCCGCGCCAGTTGCCGATCGTCCGCGATACCTTGGGCTCGATCGGCGCGGGCGGGTACGTAGAAGCGCTCGCGCGCGTGGCGTTCCTGCTCATGCGCAAGGGCGTGCCTTTACCGCTGTCGTGGCTGGAATTACGGCAGGAATTGTGGTCGGAATATGCGGACTATCTGCCGAGGATCCAACCCCATGACTGGCGCCGCATTCGCGGCGAGCAGGAAATCATCGCGCAGTACGAGCCGGAACAGGCCATCGAGACCTTACCCCAGTTGCTCCATGATCATGCCGACCGGGAACGGCTGCTCACACTGCTGACCAAACTGATGGCCGACAAGCGGGTGCAGAACACGTCTCCGAGCGACGAACAGATGGCGATGCTGGTTCGCATCCGTCATGTGCTGGCCGGCAACAAGGTCAAGAAGGGGCGTCGTTCGCCAGCGGTCGAGACGGCCCGGGCCTAGGGCAATCCCGCGTGCTACATGACGGGACAATCAAGGAGGCGAAATGAACTCGGACCACGCGAAGTACCAGCGCCTGATCGATTACTGCAAAACAATCCCGTCAATGCCCACGGCAGTCGTGCACCCTTGCGATCAAGCCTCATTGGAGGGCACGATGGAGGCTGCTCGACTCGGCCTGATCGTGCCGATTCTCGTAGGACCGCGTGTACGGATCCAGGCCGTTGCCAGTTCGTGTGGGATCGATCTCTCCGGGGTGCAAATTGTCGATGCGCCTCACAGCAATGCCGCCGCGGCCGCCGCGGTCGACCTGGTGCGCGAGGGCAAGGCCGAAGCACTGATGAAGGGCAGCCTGCACACCGACGAGCTGCTGGGCGCCGTGGTCAGGCGTGACACCGGGCTGCGCACTGCCCGGCGCATCAGCCACTGTTTCGTGATGGACGTGCCGGGGCACGACGAAGCGCTGATCATCACCGATGCGGCCGTGAACATCGCCCCTACGCTAGAGGAAAAGGTCGATATCCTGCAGAATGCCATCGATTTCGCGCACGCGATGCGAGTTCCCGAGGTAAGGGTGGCTATTCTCTCGGCGATGGAAATCGTCAACCCGAAAGTCCCCTCCACGGTTGAGGCCGCGGCGCTGTGCAAAATGGTGGATCGCCGCCAGATCACAGGCGCGCTCGTCGACGGCCCGCTGGCGTTGGACAATGCGATCGACATAGACGCCGCAACAACCAAGAAGATCGACTCGCCGGTGGCGGGACGCGCAAACGTGCTCCTGGTACCAGACCTGGAGGCGGGCAACATGCTCGCCAAGAGCTTGTCATTTCTTGCCGGGGCGGATGCTGCCGGCATCGTGCTTGGCGCGCGAGTTCCCATCATCCTGACCAGCCGAGCCGATTCACTCGTGACCCGGCTTGCATCCTGCGCCGTCGCAGCGCTGGTTGTCCAAGCTCGCCGTGAAGGCGAAAAGATCCTGGGGTGAAATCATGGCCGACGTGATTCTCGTGCTCAATGCCGGCTCGTCGAGCATCAAGTTCAGCGTATTCGATACGGGAAGCAAAGCACTCCCGCTGCTTCTGCGGGGCCAGATCGAAGGTCTTTACACAGCGCCGCGATTTATAGTCAAGGACGCAAACGGCGCTGATATCGACGCGAAGGACTGGGGAGAGGGCGCCGATCTGGGACACGCCGGCGCGGTCACCTATCTGGTCGACTTCCTGCGACGTCATCGCGAGGACCACAAGCTGGTGGCTATCGGCCACAGAGTAGTACACGGCGGAGAGAAGTTCACGCGAGCCGTACTGGTCAACGCTGAGGTCATCTCCGCGCTCAACAAGCTGACCCCCCTCGCACCGCTGCATCAACCCCACAACCTGAAACCCATCGAAATCGTCGCCGAACTCCGGCCGGATCTGCCCCAGGTAGCCTGCTTCGACACTGCATTCCATCGCGGCCAGCCCGAAGTGGCGCAGGCCTTCGCACTGCCCCCTTCCGTCACCGGACTCGGCGTGCGGCGCTACGGATTTCATGGGCTGTCCTACGAATACATCGCCAGTATGCTGACGCAAGTCGATCCGAAGGCTGCGTCGGGTCGCGCCATCGTCGCCCACCTCGGCAACGGCAGCAGCATGTGCGCGCTCGTGAACGGACGCAGCGTGGCCAGCACCATGGGTTTCACCGCGGTCGACGGCTTACCGATGGGCACGCGTAGTGGAAACCTCGACCCTGGGGTCATTCTGTATCTGATGGACGAGTTGGGCATGGACACGCGTGCGGTCGAGGACCTGATCTACAGGCAATCAGGATTACTCGGCGTTTCCGGCATATCGAGTGACATGCGCACGCTACTTGCCAGCGAAGATGCCCGCGCGCGCTTCGCGGTCGAGCTATACATCTACCGCATCGGGCGCGAACTCGGCTCGCTCGCCGCCGCGGCCGAGGGCATTGACGCTCTCATTTTCACCGCGGGCATCGGCGAACATGCTACGGCAATACGAGAGCGTGTGTGCCACGACGCGGCCTGGCTGGGCGTGGAACTCGATCCGGCAGCCAACCAGGCAGGTGAGTCGCGCATCAGTACATCGAACAGCAAGGTATCGGCGTTGGTGATCGCCACTAATGAAGAACTGATGATAGCGCGCCATACATTGATGGCCGCGGCAGACGAACGGTGACGCCAACCATTGCACCGGATATTCCAGGAACGTCATCATGACTGAACGAGCCCATCGTCCGATACTGAAGGACACCAGAGCGCTGGTCTGCGGCATCGCCAACGAACATTCAATCGCATACGGGTGCGCAAAAGCATTCCACGAGTTGGGTGCGAAGCTGGCCATCACCTATATCAACGAAAGATCCAAGGGCTATGTGGAGCCGCTCGCCAGCCAATTGGAAGCCCCCATTTTCATGCCGCTCGATGTCTCGAAGCCAGGCGACCTCGAAGCCGTCTTCGCGCGAATCGAAAAAGAGTGGGGCGGGCTGGACGTGCTCGTGCACTCCGTCGCGTGGGCGCCCAAGGATGACCTGCAAGGAGGCTTGCTTAACTGCTCGGCAGAGGGCTTTGCCCAGGCCATGGACATTTCCTGCCATTCGTTCATACGAATGGCCCGGATGGCGGCGCCGCTGATGAAAGACGGCGGAACCATGTTCACCATGAGCTACTACGGGGCCAACAAAGTCGTATCGAACTACAACGTGATGGGGCCGGTGAAGGCCGCTCTTGAAGCATCGGCGCGATATCTGGCTTTTGAACTCGGCCCGAAGGGTATCCGAGTCCATCCCGTCTCGCCTGGACCGCTCAAGACGCGCGCCGCCTCTGGCCTCAAGGATTTCGACCTCTTGCTCAATGAAGCCGCGCATCGCGCGCCGCTTGGCGAGCTGGTCGACATCATGGATGTCGGCTTCACCTGCGCCTTCCTCGCGACGCGCTACGCGAGGCGGCTTTCGGGCGAGACTATCTACGTCGACGGCGGCGTGCACATCATGGCGTAGTGGGCGGCGCGGTAACCCATAAAGTTCGATGGTGGTAAAGAAAAAGGCCCGTATCCTCAGAGAGACACGGGCCTGTACCCACAAAAAAGTGGGGTTTTCCAATCTAGAACGGAATATCGTCGTCCATATCCGTGATGTTGGCCGCACCACCACCACCCGCCGGCTGCGCGGCAGGACGCTGGGGCGCAGGACGCTGGGCCTGTTGGCGCGGGGCACGCTGCTGCTGCGGAGCGTCTTCATACCCGCCGCCGCCACCACCGCCGTAGCTGCCGCCATCCCCACCGTCACGTCCGCCCAGCATCTGCATCTGGTCGCCCACGATTTCAGTGCTGTAGCGATCCGCGCCGGTGTCCTTGTCCTGCCACTTGCGCGTCTTCAGGCGGCCTTCGATATAGACCGAACGGCCCTTTTTCAAATACTCGCCCGCGATTTCCGCCAGCCGGTTGTACATCACAACGCGGTGCCATTCCGTTTCCTCGCGCTTCTCGCCGGAAGCCTTGTCCTTCCATTGCGAGGTGGTAGCGACGGACAGGTTGCAGATGGCGCTGCCTTCGGGGCTATAGCGCACTTCGGGGTCGCGCCCGAGGTTGCCGACGAGGATGACTTTGTTGACAGATGCCATGTGCTGATTTCCCTAGATTGCCGGGACTCGGATTGGTCCGTGGGCAAAAAACTTGATTCAAATTTGCGGCGCGCCGGATCGAGGCAATGCTGTCCGGCGCTGTAGCTTGGCTGGGCACGATCGGGCGGAGAAAAAACGCGCCATCGGCCGCGGCAGCGATAAGGCAAGCTTACCGCACCTCCCGCCTTGAAGTTTAACGGGGGCTGACAAAAACGCCGCGCAATGCATGAGCTTCGGGGCATCCCCAGCTATCGGGCAAACCCGTAGCGCCCCCCAACCGTTATCCAAACGCCGGATGCATTCAATCACCGGCGTCATTCAAGCCCCTGGCGTCAAGCCACCGGCATTATCAAGCCAGCGGCTTCAACCCCCAGGTCACCGCCAGCCAGACCACCGACAGCCCGGCCACCGTCAGGAACACGGCTCCCGGCCCGGCATGAGCCGCCAGGATCCCCCCGACCGCCCCGCCGCAGAACAGGCCCGCCGCCTGGGACGTGTTGTAGAACCCCAGCGCCAGCCCCTTGTACGCTGGCGGCGCGACGCGCGATACCAGCGACGGCTGCAGCGCTTCCAGCACGTTGAACATAACGAAGAACAAGGTCAGCAGCACCAGCATGGCGTGGAAACTGCCCTGCCCCCAGCGCATCAAACCCAGTACCACGATCAGCCCGGCGACCGCGGCCATCAGCGCGCCCCGGTGTGCGCGGTGCTTTTCGGCCACGAACACCACCGGCACCATCAGCACGAAGGACACCAGGATGACCGGCAGATAGACTTCCCACAGGTCATGCACGTCCAGCCCGTCCAGCTTGGCCACCAGCGACGGCACGACCACGAATAGCGATACCTGGATCAGGTGCAGGCAGAACACCCCGAAATTCAGCCGCAGCAGGTCCCCGTGCAGCAACACCTGGGACGCCTTGGCTCCGCGCATGGCACGGTTGCCGCTAAGGGGCACCACGGGCACCCACCAGCGCGCCACGGCGAAGCTGAGCACACCCAGGCAGGCGATCGTCCAGAACAGCCCCGGCAACCCCCACCAGCCCACCAGCAGCGGTGCGGCCACGAGCGAAACGGCGAACGAGACGCCGATGGATGCCCCGACCATCGCCATCGCGCGGGTGCGCACCTCGTCGCGGGTGGCATCGGCGATCCAGGCCGTGATGGCCGCGGAAATCGCGCCGGCACCCTGTATGGCGCGGCCTATGGTGATCCAGAAAACATTTGGGGACAGGGCACAGATCACACTGCCCGCCACGAACAGCGTCAGCCCCAGCAGCACTATCGGACGCCGCCCCCAGCGATCGGACGCCAGCCCGAAGGGAATCTGCAAAACCGCCTGCGTCAGTCCATATATGCCCATGGCCAACCCGACCCGGGCCGGATCGTTGCCGCCCGGCAAGCCACGCGCGGCGACGGCAAACACTGGCAAAAGCAGGAATAGCCCCAACATACGGCAGGCAAAGAGTCCTGCCAGGGCGATGCTGGTTCGTCGTTCTTGGAGAGTCAGTTGAAGTCGCTGGCGTGACGGCATGCGTGGATGTCGTGGAATGGCGGGGTTCGCCAATGGCCTGGCACGACCCCGAACAAGGACGAGTTCGGCGCGCTATAGTACCAAGTTGGCCTTTGAAACTGCTTAAACCCGATGGAAGCGATACGCATTCGGGGTGCACGCACCCACAATCTGAAGAATGTCTCGCTGGATCTGCCCAGGCAGAAACTGGTGGTGATGACTGGCCTGTCCGGCTCGGGCAAGTCTTCGCTCGCGTTCGACACACTATACGCGGAAGGCCAGCGGCGATACGTTGAAAGCCTTTCGGCTTATGCACGCCAGTTCCTGCAACTGATGGACAAGCCGGATGTCGATCTGATCGAGGGCTTGTCCCCGGCGATTTCCATCGAGCAAAAGGCCGCGGGCCACAACCCGCGTTCCACGGTCGGCACGATCACCGAAATCCACGATTACCTGCGCCTGCTGTTTGCCCGCGTGGGTACGCCCTATTGCCCCGATCACGGCCTGCCGCTGCAGGCGCAGAGCGTCAGCCAGATGGTCGACACGGTGCTGGGCTGGCAGGCCGATACGCGGCTGGCGATCCTGGCGCCGGTGGCACGCGCACGCAAGGGCAGCTTCGAAGACGAGATGGCCAGCTTGCAGGCGCAGGGCTATGTGCGCCTGCGCGTGGACGGGCAGATGGTCGAAATCGACAGCATGCCGGCTTTGAAAAAAACCGAAAAGCACGACATCGACGTGGTGGTCGATCGCCTGCGCGTGCGCCCCGAAAGCAGCCAGCGCCTGGCGGAAAGTTTCGAAACCGCGATGACCCTGGCCGACGGCCGCGTGGTCGCGCTGGACATGGACAGCGAGCGCGAGCAGGTTTTCTCCAGCCGCTACGCCTGTCCGGTGTGCAGTCACAGCCTGCCGGAACTGGAGCCACGGCTGTTCAGCTTCAACAATCCGATGGGCGCCTGCCCCAGCTGCGACGGTATCGGGCAGGTGGGATTCTTCGACCCCAAGCGGGTGGTGGCGTTTCCCGAATTGAGCCTGTCCGCGGGAGCGATACGCGGCTGGGACCGCCGCAATGCTTTCACGCATTCGCTGCTGACCAGCCTGGCGGCGCATTACGAGTTCGATATCGAAGCGCCTTTCGAAAGCTTGCCCGAGGCCGTGCGCGACAAGGTGCTGTGCGGCTCCGGCGACGAAGAAATCGCCTTCGTCTACTTGAACGAAAAAGGCCGCAGCACGGTAAAGCGGCACGTGTTCGAAGGCGTCATCCCCAATCTTGAGCGACGCTGGAAGGAAACCGATTCCGCCACGGTGCGCGAAGAGCTCGGCAAATACCGCAATATCAAGGTCTGCCCGGAATGCCACGGCTCGCGCCTGCGCGCGGAGGCACGCCACGTATTGATCGGCTCGGAAAAGCGCGACGAAAGCGAACGCCACGGCCTGGCGATCTACGAAGTCGAAGGCATGCCGCTGTCGGACTGCCTGCACTGGTTCCAGGAACTGACGCTGACCGGCGCCAAACAGGAGATCGCGCAGCGCATCGTGCGCGAGATCGAAGCCCGCCTCAGCTTCCTGAACAACGTCGGGCTCAACTACCTGTCGCTGGACCGCAGCGCGGATACGATTTCCGGCGGCGAGGCCCAGCGCATCCGCCTGGCCAGCCAGATCGGCTCCGGATTGACTGGCGTCATGTACGTGCTGGACGAACCGTCCATCGGACTGCACCAGCGCGACAACGACCGCTTGATCGGCACGCTGCAGCATCTGCGCGACCTGGGCAACAGCGTCATCGTGGTCGAGCACGACGAAGACATGATCCGCTCCGCCGATTGGGTGGTGGATATGGGCCCCGGCGCCGGCGAACACGGTGGCCAGGTGGTGGCGCAAGGCACGCCCGCGCAGGTGCAGGACGACGCGCAATCGCTGACCGGCCAATACCTGAGCGGCCGCCGCGCCATCCAGGTGCCGAAGCGGCGCCCGGTGGATGAAGAACTGCCCTGGCTGGTGGTGGCCGGCGCCAGCGGCAACAACCTTAAGAACGTGGACCTGCGCGTGCCGGCGGGCCGCCTGGTGTGCGTGACCGGTGTGTCGGGCTCGGGCAAGTCGACCCTGATCAACGATACGCTGGCGGTGGCGGTGTCGCGCCAGCTGCATCATGCCCAGGCGGAACCGGCGCCCTTCGTGTCGCTGGAAGGACTGGAGCATTTCGACAAAATCATCAGCGTCGACCAAAGCCCCATCGGCCGCACGCCGCGCAGCAATCCCGCCACCTACACCGGACTGTTCACGCCTATCCGTGAACTCTTCGCCGGCGTGCCGGAAGCGCGCGCGCGCGGCTACGATCCCGGCCGCTTCAGCTTCAACGTCCAGGGCGGCCGCTGCGAGGCCTGCCAGGGCGACGGCGTGGTCAAGGTGGAAATGCACTTTCTGCCGGACATGTACGTGCCCTGCGATGTATGCCAGGGCAAGCGCTACAACCGCGAGACGCTGGAGATCCGCTACCGCGGACGCAACATCAGCGAAGTCCTGGACCTGACCGTCGAACAGGCGCTGGAATATTTCGATTCGGTGCCGGCCATCTCGCGCAAGCTTCATACGCTGATGGATGTGGGCCTGTCCTATCTGCGCCTGGGCCAGAGCGCGACCACCCTGTCGGGCGGCGAGGCGCAACGCGTCAAGCTGTCGCTGGAACTGTCCCGGCGCAGTACCGGGCGCACGCTGTATATCCTGGACGAACCGACCACGGGGCTGCATTTCCATGACATCGAACTGCTGCTGAAGGTATTGAACCAGCTGGTCGACGCGGGCAATACGGTGCTGGTCATCGAGCACAACCTGGACGTCATCAAAACCGCGGACTGGATCGTCGATATGGGTCCGGAAGGCGGCGACGGCGGCGGCAGGGTGGTGGCGCAAGGCACGCCGGAAGCCGTCGCGGAAACGCCGGCCAGCCATACGGGACACTATCTGCGGCGTGTGCTGGATGTCGCGGACGCACAGCCGCCGGCGGCCACGCCGCTGCGCAGGAAAGCCAAGTAGACTGATCGGCCCGGCTATCCGATGACGCGTCGGTAGCATGTCGATAATGTGCCGGTGATACGCTGAAGACGCGTCGCCGGCGCATCGATATCGTCGCTACCGTCGAGGTCGTCGATGCCATCGATATCACCGACGCAGTACCAACGGCTTGCCCATGACGTGTTCGCGCGGGCGGACACGTCCCTGCAAACAGACCGGATTATCCTGGAGCGTCCATGTATACCCTATTGATCGCCAACAAGAATTACTCGTCGTGGTCGCTGCGGCCCTGGCTGGCGCTCAGCGTAGCCGGCATTCCGTTCAAGGAAGAAAAGCTCACGCTGTTCACGCCGGAGTTCACCGCGCGCCTGGCGCCGATAACGCCCGCCGCTACGGTCCCCGTGCTGCTGGACGGCGATTTCGCCATCTGGGATTCCCTGGCCATCTGTGAATACGCGGCGGAGCGCCATCCCCAGGCGGGCTTGTGGCCGGCCGATCCGCGGGCCCGGGCGCGGGCGCGCGCACTGGCGGCGCAGATGCACAGCGGCTTCAGCGATTTGCGCAACGTGCTGCCCATGAACATCGAGGCGCTGCTGCCGGGCATCGACATCCCCCCCGCCGCACAACAGGATATCTCGCGCGTACAGGCGATCTGGCAAGATACCCGCGCCGAATACGGCCGCGGCGGTCCCTTTCTGTTCGGCGATTTCACCATCGCCGACGCCTTCTTCGCGCCGGTCGTATCGCGCTTCCTGACTTATGGCGTGGCCGCCGCGGCAGGGCCGGTGCGGGAATACATGGATACCATGCTGTCCCTGCCCGCCATGCAGGCATGGATACGGGACGCCAAGGCGGAAGGCATTTTCCTGCAGCCGGACGAACCGTACCGGACAAAGCGCTAGATCGCGCCGGACGGATGGGCAGTGGGTAGATGGACTCGCCGCCAGGCCATATAGAACCGACCATCGAGCCCTGTCGAAAACCGCTCGCCCTATTCGTCGTAGAGAAAGCGCGCCAGGGTTACCCCGCCGCCGGCGCTCTACACGGGAGAGAATTCATGACACACGGCATCGAAGGCCGTAAACGCTGGTACGCCCTGACGGTGCTGTGCCTGGGCGTGCTGATGATCGTACTGGATACGACCATCGTGAACGTGGCGCTGCCGTCCATCCGCGCCGACCTGAATTTCACCGAGACCTCGCTGGTATGGGTGGTCAACGCCTATATGCTTACCTTCGGCGGCTTCCTGCTGCTGGGCGGCCGGCTGGGCGATCTGTATGGGCATCGGCGCATGTTCCTGGCCGGGCTGGCGCTTTTCACGCTGGCCTCGCTGGCCTGCGGCCTGGCGCACACGCGCGAATTCCTGATCGGCGCGCGTGCCGTGCAGGGCCTGGGCGGCGCGGTCGTGTCCGCGGTGTCGCTGTCGCTGTTGATGAACCTGTTCACCGAAGCGGGTGAACGCGCCAAGGCCATGGGCATCTACGGTTTCGTCTGCGCGGGCGGCGGCAGCATCGGCGTGCTGCTGGGCGGCCTGCTGACTTCAACCCTGAGCTGGCATTGGATTTTCCTGGTCAACCTGCCAATCGGCGTGGCGGTGTACGCGCTGTGCGTGGCCCTGATTCCGCGCGGCCGCGGACAAGCCATGGATGGCCCCTTGGACATCGGCGGCGCGGTCACCATCACCGTCGCCCTGATGCTGGCCGTCTACGCGGTGGTCAACGGCAACGAAGCAGGCTGGGGCTCCACGCAATCGGTCGTCATGCTGGGGGCGGCGGTCATCCTGCTGGCGCTGTTCCTGGCCATCGAATCCCGCGTGCGCGCGCCGCTGGTGCCGCTGCGCCTGTTCCGCCTGCGCAACCTGGCCATCTCCAATATCGTCGGCGTGCTCTGGGCGGCCGCGATGTTCGCCTGGTTCTTTATTTCCGCGCTGTACCTGCAGCTGGTGCTGGGCTACGACGCCATGCGGATCGGCCTGGCCTTCCTGCCGGCCAACCTGATCATGGCGGCATTTTCGCTGGGTCTTTCCGCCAAACTGGTCATGCGCTTCGGTATCCGCCTGCCGCTGGGCGGCGGCCTCCTGATGGCCGCCGTGGGGCTGGCCCTGTTCGGCTACGCGCCGGCCGACGGCAGCTTCGTACTGCACGTGCTGCCCGGCATGCTGCTGTTGGGCCTGGGCGCCGGTATCGCCTTCAATCCAGTCCTGCTGGCCGCCATGAACGATGTCCAGCCCAGCGAATCGGGACTGGCGTCGGGGATCGTCAATACGTCCTTCATGATGGGCGGTTCGCTGGGACTGGCGGTGCTGGCCAGCCTGGCGGCGGCACGCTCCGCCACGGCCACCGCCGCGGGCGCGGCGCCGGCTGTCGCCCTGAACCAGGGCTACCAGCTGGCTTTCCTGTGCGGCGCGGCGTTCGCGCTGGCCGCCGCGCTCCTTGGCGGCGGTTGGCTGCGCACCCGCCTGCAGGGTGAACAGGCCGAAGGCGATACGCCAGGGGAAACCGCCACGGAAAGCGCGGGCGGCCACCACTGATGTCGTACTGATCACGACATATCGAACAGCCGCCTGTGCTCTCGCATCGCGTAGCGATCCGTCATGCCCGCGATGTAATCCGAAATGGCCCGCGCCTGCCCTTCCCGGCGCTGGTAATCCGGTGGCAACAGGCGGGAATCGGACAGGAAGGCCGTGAACAGATCGCGCACGATGCGCCGCGCCTTGGTGGTCATGCGCATCACGCGGAAATGCCGGTACAGATTCTCGAACAGGAATCGCTTCAGCTCGTCCGCTTCCTCGCGTATCCCTTCGGAAAACCCCACCAGCGGCGGCGCCTCGCGCACATCTTCCACGCTTTCCGGCCGATGCCTGGCGATGCGTTCCGCCGTGGTGGTGGTCAGATCGACGATCAGCGTATTGATCATGCGCCGGATGGTTTCGGCAATCATGCGGCGCTGGGGTACGTCCGGATACTGCGCGATCACCGCGTCGTAATGGCGCGCGAAGATGCGCACCTGCCGCATCTGTTCCACCGTCACCAACCCCGACCGCAGCCCATCGTCGATGTCATGGTTGTTGTAGGCGATCTCGTCGGCCAGGTTGGCCAGCTGCGCTTCCAGCGACGGCCGGCGCCGGCGGATGAAGCGTTCGCCCACCTGGCCCAACTGGCGCGCATGCGCCAGCGAACAATGCTTGAGTATGCCTTCGCGCGTTTCAAAGCACAGGTTCAGGCCGTTGAACGCGGCATAGCGTTCTTCCAGTTCGTCGACCACGCGCAGGCTTTGCAGGTTGTGCTCGAAGCCGCCCGCTCCCGGCGCGAGCTCGTGCATGCAGGCGTTGAGCTCGTCCTGCCCGGCGTGCCCGAAAGGCGTGTGGCCCAGGTCATGTGCCAGTGAAATGGCTTCGGTCAGTTCTTCGTTGACGCGCAAACTGCGCGCCAGCGTGCGCGCGATCTGCGCCACCTCAAGGCTGTGCGTCAGCCGGGTGCGAAACAGATCGCCTTCGTGGTTGATGAAAACCTGCGTCTTGTATTCCAGACGGCGGAATGCCGTGCAATGGATGATGCGATCGCGATCGCGCTGGAATTCCGTGCGGTTCTGCGGCGGCGGCTCGGCATGCGCGCGGCCTTGGCTGCGCAAGGGATTGGCGGCATAGGAAGCCAAGGTGTCCGCGTCTGTGTTCATAAGGGCAATGATCGTTGATTCCTGTTTGTCGGACCATCGCCGGCGGCGATCAGGCGACG
>DATJHN010000236.1:0-2782 GCA_035493915.1 Bordetella sp. | reverse complement strand
CCTGCTGGTATTCCCATTGATGGTGGGCAGCGTGGTGCGCGCGGCGGGCTGGATGGTGATCCTGGGCAACGCGGGCATCGTCAACGCGGTGCTGAAGCGCCTGGGGCTGATCGACCAGTCACTGCAGCTGATGTACACACCGACGGCCGTGGTCGTCGGTACCACCGCCGTGGTCATGCCCTACCTGATCCTGACCCTGCAGAGCGTGCTGGAAGGCATGGATTTCTCGGTCGAGGAGGCGGCCCGCAACCTGGGCGCGGATTTCTTCACGACCTTCCGTCGCGTCGTGCTGCCGATCGCCGCGCCCGGCGTCGCCGCGGGCACCATGCTGGTTTTCATTCTGTGCATGAATGCCTATGCCACGCCGGTGCTGCTGGGCGGCACCGGGCTGACCATGATGGCCCCGGCCCTGTACGACCAGATCACGCGCGCATCCAACTGGCCATTCGGAGCCGCCATGGCGCTGATCCTGGTGTGCGCCACGCTGTTGCTGGCGCTGTTGTCGAACTGGCTGATCCACCGCCGCTATGTGAAAACCATGGCGTCCTGAACCACTATCCCATCCGCCGAACGGAGCCCTGTATGACTGCTTTCCTGTTCAAGAACGCCAATCTGCTGGATCCGGATTTTCCGGAACTGCGCGAAGATATGCACGTGCTGGTGGAAGACGGCGCCATCAAAGAGGTATCCGACCGCCCCATAAGCGCGCGATCCGCGCGTGCGATCGACGTGCGCGGACGCACGCTGATGCCGGGCCTGATCGACCTGCACGCGCATGTCATGGCGACGCAGCTCAACCTGAGCACCCAGGGCATGCTGCCGGATGCGCTGGTGATGATGCGCGCGGTGCCCATCATGGCGGCCATGCTGCGGCGCGGCTTCACGACCGTTCGCGATGCCGGTGGCGCGGGCTGGGGCCTGAAATGCGCGGTGGAGGAAGGCACGTTGGTGGGGCCGCGGCTGTTCATTTCCGGACGCGCCATCAGCCAGACCGGTGGGCATGGCGACCCGCGTCCACGCTCCGACCACCTGCGCCCGATGAGTTTTTGCGGCTGCTGCTTCCGTGCCGGCGATATCGGCCGCGTCGCGGACGGCGTCGACGAAGTCCGCAAGGCGGTGCGGCAGGAACTGCAGATGGGCGCGGACCAGATCAAGATCATGGCGTCCGGCGGGGTTGCCTCGCCGACCGATCCGATTGCGTCATTCGGGTATTCCGAAGACGAAATCCGCGCCATCGTGGCGGAAGCCAGGGGGCGTCAGACCTATGTGCTGGCGCACGCGTATACGGCGGAAGCCATCAGCCGCGCCGTGAAGTGCGGCGTGCGCACCATCGAACACGGCAATCTGATCGACGATGACGCCGCGGCGGTGATGGCCACGCATGGCGCCTACGTGGTGCCGACCCTGGTCACCTAC
This sequence comes from Bordetella sp., assembly GCA_035493915.1. Classification (GTDB taxonomy): domain Bacteria; phylum Pseudomonadota; class Gammaproteobacteria; order Burkholderiales; family Burkholderiaceae_B; genus Bordetella_C. The sequence continues at coordinate 1,366 of DATJHN010000236.1, read as the reverse complement.
GAGGCCCTGGCCAACGAAGGCGCCGACTACGGGCTGCCGCCGGACAGCGTCGCCAAGATCGCCACCGTGCGCACCGCGGGCCTGCATTCGCTGGAGATCTACAAGCGGGCCGGCGTCAAGATGGGCTACGGGTCCGACCTGCTGGGGCCGTCCCAGCGCCTGCAGAGCGATGAATTCCGCCTGCGCGCGCAGGTGCTGACGCCCCACGAGGTTATCCAGAGCGCGACCAGCGTCGCCGCCGAAGTCCTGCGCATGGAAAACCGCCTGGGCCGCATCGCGGCGGGTGCCATCGCCGACGTGCTGGTGGTGGACGGCAATCCCTACAAGGACGTGTCCTGCCTGCTGGGCCAGGGCGACCACATTCCGCTGGTCATGAAGGACGGAAAAATCTTCCACGATGCGATGGAGGCCTGAACCATGCCTATCGACAATCCCTATGCCAATGTGGACGTCGGCGAGGAATCGCGCGCCCTGAACGCGGCCAAGGGCTGGCATCCGCCGGCCGCCGCCACCGCGCGCGACCGCGGCGACGGCCCGTTCAAGCGCCTGGTGCTGCGCGGTGCCACCGTCATCGACGGAACCGGCGCGCCGCCTTGGGGACCGGTGGACATCGTGGTGGAGAACGACCGGATCGCCGCGCTGGTGCCGGTGGGCACGCCGCACAAGGCCATCAATCCGGACCGCCGTCCGGCGGCCGGCGATCACGAAGTGGATTGCCATGGCAAGTTCGTAACGCCGGGATTCATCGATTCGCATGCGCATATCGGCACGCCGTACCACACCATGAGCGGCGTCGCCCCGCCGGCCGACTACATCTACAAACTGTGGCTGGCGCATGGCGTGACGACCGTGCGCGAAATGGGGTCGATGAACGGGCTGGGCTGGAACCTGGACCAGAAGGAAAAATCGGAACGCAACGAGATCGCCGCGCCGCGCATTCTGGCGCACGTGGTGTTCCCCGCCATCAACGATCGGGTCAAGACGATCCATACGCCCGAACAGGGCCGCGAATGGGTGCGCAAGATCAAGGCGCGCGGCGCCGACGGCATAAAGTTCTTCGGCGCGCCGCCCGCCATCATGCAGGCCGCGCTGGACGAAGCGGCCAAGGTTGGACTGCGTTCGGGCTGCCATCACGCGCAGATGGCGGTGACACGCGTGAACGCGCTGAAGTCCGCGCAATGGGGGCTGACCAGTTCCGAACACTATTACGGCTTGCCCGAGGCGCTGTTCGAGAACCGCGTGGTCCAGGACTTTCCCACGGACTACAACTACGGCGACGAGTATTTCCGTTTCGCCCTGGCCGGCCAGACTTTCTCGCAAGCCGCCCAGCCCGGCAGCGCGAAGTGGCGCGAGGTCATGGACCGTT
>DATJHN010000235.1:0-4062 GCA_035493915.1 Bordetella sp. | reverse complement strand
TGTTCGAGAACCGCGTGGTCCAGGACTTTCCCACGGACTACAACTACGGCGACGAGTATTTCCGTTTCGCCCTGGCCGGCCAGACTTTCTCGCAAGCCGCCCAGCCCGGCAGCGCGAAGTGGCGCGAGGTCATGGACCGTTTCCTGGAGCTGGGCCATACCTTCGTGCCCACCTTCAATATCTACGATGCCAACCGCGACCTGATGCGCGCGCGGCGCGCCGATTGGCACGACGACTACACCTGGAACGCCATCTGGAAGTACTTCCAGCCGCAGCGAGGCGGGCACGGGGCTTACTGGTATCGCTGGAGCACGACCAACGAGATCGAGTGGAAGCAGAACTACCGCTTGTGGATGCAGTTCATCAACGAGTTCAAGAACCAAGGCGGCCGCGTGTGCGCCGGCAGCGATTCCGGTTTTATTTTCCAGATCTACGGTTTCGGATTCGTGCGCGAGCTGGAATTGCTGCAGGAGGCCGGCTTCCATCCCCTGGAGGTCCTGCGCGCGGCGACATCGCTGGGCGCCGAGCTGCTGGGCGTGGACGGCGATACGGGGTCGGTGGATGTGGGCAAGCGCGCCGACCTGCTGGTGCATGACCAGAATCCGCTGGAAGACTTCAAGCTGCTGTACGGCACCGGCGCCATGCGCCTGAACGACGACACCGCCAAGGTGGAATGGAAACGCTCGCTGCGCTACACCGTCAAGGGCGGCGTGGTGTACGACACCGACCAGTTGCTCGCGGATGTGCGCGCGCTGGTCAAGGGTAGCTGGGAAGGAGATCCTGATGGACCGCCCCACGCCCGTTGACCTGATCGTCCTGTCCGGCTTCCTGGGCAGCGGCAAGACCACGCTGCTGGTGGACTTCCTGCGCGGCCCCGATGCCGGCGATACCGGCGTGATCGTCAACGAGGTGGGCGAGATCGGCGTGGACGGCGCCATCGTGGCCGATGGCAGCGGCGGGGTGCCGATGACACTGCTGGCCAACGGCTGCGTGTGCTGCTCGCTGCGCAGCGGCCTGGTGGATACGGTGAACGCATTGCTGAATGCGCCGCGCCCCACGGGCAGGCCGCTGGCGCGCATCATCCTGGAAACCAGCGGCCTGTCGCGGCCGGGGCCCATCATCGCATCGCTGGCCGATCCGGAGCTGGCATCGCGCGGCCTGCGCCTGTCGGTGGTCACGACCTACGACTGCGAACGTGGGCAGCTCGGCGACGAACAGTTCGAGGAAGCCGCCGCGCAGTTCGCGGCGGCACAGCGCATCGTGTTGACGAAGACGGATCTGGTGGCGGGGGTGCACGCCGGCGGTGATCGCGGAGCCGCCGGCGATGCGCGGGAGATCGAGGGCCTGGCCCTGCATGCCGCGCGTGCGCGGGCCCTGAATCCGTTGGCCCAGATCGTCGCGGAAAGCGATCGCGCCGCCGCCGTCGAGCAGGCGTTTGCCGCCTTGCCCGGCAAGTCCTCCACCGATCTGGCGCTGGACGCCTTGCGCGCCGCCGCGGCGGATGCGCGTGGCGACGCCTTGCGTCATCCCCGCATTCACGTATGGCGGGGCACGGTGCGGCAGCCCGTGGCATGGGTGGATTTTTCCACTTGGCTTGATGACCTGGCAGGCTTGTGCGGCGATCGGCTGCTGCGGTTCAAGGCGCTGCTGCGCGTGACCGATTGCGCCGAGCCGGTGCTGATACAGAGCGTCGGCACGACATTCGGCATGCCGCGCCGCATGGCGTCGCTGTCGCCCGATCAGGATGTACTGATCGTCATCACGCGCGATCTGGATGCCGATGCCTTGCGCGACTTGCCGACCGAGTCGCCCGTCGCGCTGGAGGCGTGGGCGTGATCGCGCGGGTCGTGGTTTAGTTATTCGTTGGTTTTCCTCGTCGCTTTTGACTTGCCGTTTCATCAATCTACTTTCTGGATAGGGGGTCGTTCATGAACCATGAGAACCCGCGGCGCCGCCGCTTTCTAAAGACCGCCGGCGCATTGTCGCTGGCGCCCGCGCTGCCGCTGTTGCCGGGACTGGCCCGGGCAGCCGGCAAGGAAGTGGTCGTCGGCACCTGGGGCGGCGACTACCAGAACCTGCTGCAGCAGTACATATCGCCACTGGTCGCCAAGCAGGATATCGGCGTGGTATTTGACACCGGCAACGCCGTGCCGCGCCTGACCAAGCTTCGCTCCGAGAAGAATTCGCGGCGCGGCAGCATGGACGTCGCCCTGTTGGGCGAAGTCGACATGTACGACGGCTCACGTGCGCAGGCGCTGGCGGCGATCCAGGAACACCAGGCCGCGATTCCCAATCTGGCCAATGTGTACGACCAGTTCAAGACCCCGTACTCCATCCCGCACATCTTCAGCGCGATGACCCTGGTCTACAACACGCAGGAGTTTTCCTCGCCGCCGGATTCGGTGCAGATCATGCTGGACCCGAAATACAAGGGCAAGGTCGGGTTTTCCGACATCCTGTATCTGTACAACGGCCTGTTCGTCGGCGCGGGCCAGAGCGGAGGCCGCTTCGAAAGTTTCGAGCCCGGCAAGAAATTCCTGGAAGAGCTGGTAAAGAACAAGCCGCGCGTCTATCCGTCCAACGAAGCGGTGGCGACGGCGTTCAAGTCCGGTGAAATCACGCTGGCCTGCATGTGGAAGGCACGCGCCCTGCAGTGGCGGGATGCCGGCCTGCCGCTGGGCTTCATGATCCCGAAAGAAGGCACCATACCCGTGACCTTCGAAGGCGCGGTGCCGAAGAACGCCCGCAATCCCGACGCGGCCTGGGCCTACATGAATGCCTTGCTGGAACCCGAGGGCCAGGTCCATTTCGCCCGCGCCATGGGCTACGCGCCCACTGTGGGCAACGCCCCGCTGCCACCCGACCTGCAGAAGCGCGTGGGCTTTACCGATGAGGAACTCAAGCGCATCTATCCCTACGCGCTGGACAAATTGGTCCTGACCAAGGCGGAATTCCTGGACTACTGGACCAAGTCGTTCAAGGGTGCGCTGTAGGCCGCGCGGAAGTTGTGTATTGATATGCAGTAGCTCCAACTTGGCCAGATAACGCCTGTCGAGCGAGTTGGAGTTCTCCTTGGGCTGCTGTCGGCCAGAATCGGACATCGCTGCGATGGACTCGCGAAGCCGTGAAGGTGTTTGTGGAGAATGAAGCGCCAAAGCAATCTCGAGGCCGGCATCCAAGCCCTCATGGAGCCAGGTAGAAGTCCATGGGAATAAGCTCTACGGCCCACCCGCCTTCTTCGCCCAGCGTGGCGGCTGGGTGCATGGACGCAATGCGCAGCGCCTCATCCTGGCTGTCTGCCTCGATGATGAACAGGCCGCCCACTACTTCCTTTGACTCGGTGTAAGGCCCGTCGGTGATGCGCGTCTTGCCACTGCGCGGGCGCAGCGTTCTCCAGGTGTCCAGATCGCCAAGCGATGCGGAAATGAGCACCTTGCCGGTGGCGCGCATCTGCTCGTCCAATGCCGGGCATTGACTCACCAATTCCTTGACGTCGTCTGGCGCCATCGCGGCGAATTTTTCGGGGGTGAAGTAGGCCAGGCCGAGGTATTTCATGGGTGATCCTTTGGGTGATGTACCACTGACGACGATCGTGATGATGGGAAATCGACAATGCTCTAACAGAGCTTGTAGCGGCTCGCGCTGGCCTGTCGGCTATGGGTCGACAGCTGCCTATCATTTGACGTTACGTGGTTGCTCGAATCTGACACACCACATTTTATGGACCGTCGCATCGAGTACGGCGGCCATTCGTTTATGCGACGGCGTTCTCGCCAAGTTCCGAAAAATTGGTGATCTTCACGGCGCCATCGGGGAAACGGGCAATGACATCAAGCTCGCCCCCCATGGCTTCGATGTGGCTGCGCAGGGTGGATATGTACATGTCAGTGCGCTTTTCAAGCTTGGCTATGGAAGGTTGCTGGACATGCAGAAGTTCCGCCAACATCTTCTGCGATAGACCGCGAGCCTGACGCAATTCTTGCAAGGGCATTTCCGCCATCATTGCGGCAGCTTCTGCCTTGGCGCGCGCCCGGGATTCGGGAGACATCGTCGCCCGCAACT
>DATJHN010000234.1:0-4893 GCA_035493915.1 Bordetella sp. | reverse complement strand
GGCAAAAAGCGATGAGTCGCGAAATTCTTCTGTTGGTCGACGCCCTCGCGCGCGAAAAGAACGTGGCGCGCGAAGTGGTGTTCGGAGCGCTGGAAAGCGCGCTGGCTTCGGCCATGAAAAAACGCTTCAAGGAAGACGCGGACATCCGTGTTTCCATCGATCGCGAAAGCGGCAGCCATGAAGGGTTCCGTCGCTGGCTCGTCGTTCCCGACGAAGCTGGACTGCAGGAACCGGACAAGCAGGAAATGTATTCCGATGCCCGCGAAATCGTTGCCAATATCCAGGTCGGTGAATATATCGAAGAACCGCTGGAACCCATCGAATTCGGTCGTATCGGCGCGCAGGCCGCCAAGCAGGCGATTCTGCAGAAGATCCGCGATGCCGAACGCGAACAGGTACTGAACGACTTCCTTGAGCGTGGCGAGACCATCGTGTCCGGCACGGTCAAGCGCATGGACAAGGGCGATGCCATCATCGAAACGGGCAAGATCGAAGCCCGCCTGCCGCGTTCGGAAATGATCCCCAAGGAAAACCTGCGCGTGGGTGACCGCGTGCGGGCCTTCGTGCTGCGCGTCGACCATGCGGCGCGGGGCCAGCAGGTGATCCTGTCGCGTACGTCGCCCGAGTTCATCCGCCAGCTCTTCGAAAACGAAGTGCCGGAAATCGAACAGGGCCTGCTTGAAATCAAGGCGGCCGCCCGCGACCCCGGCGTGCGCGCCAAGATCGCCGTCATTGCCTACGACAAGCGCATCGACCCCATCGGCACCTGCGTCGGCATGCGCGGCTCGCGCGTCACCGCGGTGCGCAACGAGCTGGGCGGCGAACAGGTCGATATCGTGCTGTGGTCGGAAGATCCGGCGCAGTTCGTCATCGGCGCGCTGGCGCCGGCCAATGTCGAATCCATCGTGGTCGACGAAGACAAGCACGCCATGGATGTTGTGGTGGACGAAGAAAACCTGCCCAAGGCCATCGGCGCCAAGGGGCAGAACGTGCGCCTGGCCTCCGAGCTGACCGGATGGCAAATCAACATCATGACGCCGGAAGAAAGCCAGAACCGGCAGGAAGTCGAACGTTCGTCGCTGCGCAATACCTTTATGAGCAAGCTGGACGTCGACGAGGAAGTCGCGGACATCCTGATCGACGAAGGCTTTACGGGTCTCGAGGAAATCGCATACGTTCCCATGCAGGAATTGCTGGAAATCGAAGCGTTCGACGAAGACACCATCAACGAGCTGCGCACCCGGGCACGCAACGCGCTGTTGACCGAGGCCATCGCGCAGGAAGAACGCCTTGAAACCGCGCAGGATCTGCTCGAACTTGAAGGCATGACGCCCGAACTGGCCGCGCGCCTGTCCGAGCGCAAGGTGCACACCCGTGACGACCTGGCCGAGCTCTCCACGGACGAGCTGGCCGAAATCTCGGGCCTCGACGAAGACCAGGCCAGCGAGCTCATCATGCGGGCGCGCGCGCACTGGTTCGACGAGGAAAAGTAGCATGTAGGCGGGGAAGGGCCCTGTGTGGCTCCTTCGAACTTGTTTTATTGGAAACGCTAGTCATATTGTTAGATCGCCGTACACAGGAAGAAAGCCTAATGTCGAGCAATACCGTCGCCCAGTTCGCTACCGAGCTGAAAATGCCTGCCAACGTGCTGCTGGACCAGCTGCGCTCGGCCGGCGTTGACCTCAAATCGGTCGACGATGCCGTCACCGACAGCGACAAGGCGAAATTGCTCGACTCGCTGCGCCGAGCGCACGGCGGGGCCGGGGAAGGCAAGAAAATCACGCTGACGCGTCGCCAGACGTCCGAGATCCGCCAGGCGGATGCCACCGGACGTTCGCGCACCATTCAGGTGGAAGTGCGCAAGAAGCGCGTTTTCGTCAAGCGCGATCCGGCCGAACTGGCCGCCGAAGCCGCCGCGGCCCAGGTTCAGGCCGAGCCCGCCGAAAAGCCCGACACGGCGTCCGAGCCAGTTGCCGCACCGGAAATCGTGTCGCCTGTCGAGGTCACGTCCGCTCCGTCCATCGCGTCCGTCACGCCCCCTGCCGAAGTTGAAACGACTGAGGCCGTCGCTTCGTCCGAGCCGGCCGAGCCGGTGGCTGCGGCCGTCCCTGAAAGCGAGACACCGGTGCCTGCCGCGGAAGCCGCGGCCCCCGCGCCTGACGTCGAACCTGCTGCCGCTCAAGAAGCCGCGCCCGTGGCGCGGCAAGAGCCGCAGGCAGAATCCGAATCCATCCAGCCGGAACCCGAACACGAGGCACCCGTGGCACCCGCCGCCGGCCCCGCCGCCGAGCCGCCGGTCGAAGCCGTACCGCAAGAGCCCGTGAACACGCCAGATATCACCGCGGTTTCCGAAAAGCAGGAAACCGAAAGCCCCGCCGTATCCAAGACGCCGGCCGCTACCGCCGCGACGCCGCCCGTCAGCCAGGACGATCGTCCGCGGCCGGGCACGCCCGTCCCGCCCAAACCGGCTGTCTCCAAGGGGCCGCGTGCCGGCGACGCCCGCCGTGGGCCGCCGCCCCCCGCCGCGCCCGCGCAAGCCATGAGCACCGCGCAGCGCGACGAAGCGCGCCGCCAGTCCGAGGCCGAAGCCGCGGCACTGCGTGAAATGCTGAATCGCCCGCGCAGGGTGCTGAAGGCGCCCGAACCCGAACCGGCGGCGGCTGCCGCTGCCGCCGCGGCCTTGTCCGGCACGCTGCACAAGCCAGCCGCCAAGGCGGGTGGAGCGGCCAAGAAAGACGCCAAGCCCGCTGCCGGAGCCGGTACCAAGAAGACCATCAAGACCGCCGAGGTCTCGTCTACCTGGACCGACGACAGCGCCCGCAAAAAGCCGGCCGACAAGCCCGCCGGCGCGCCTACCCGCGACGGTTGGCGTGCAGGCGGCAAGGCCGGCGGCAAATCGAGTGGCCGTGGTGGCCGCAATCAGCAGTCCGATCGCCGCGGCGGCGTGGTGGAACAGGCCGCGCAGGAATTCATCGCGCGCGAAGTCCATGTACCGGAAACCATTACTGTCGCCGACCTGGCGCACAAGATGTCGGTCAAGGCAGCCGAGGTCATCAAGCAATTGATGAAGCTGGGCCAGATGGTGACTATCAACCAGGTGCTGGACCAGGAAACGGCCATGATCGTGGTCGAAGAACTGGGCCACAAGGCCATCGCCGCCAAGCTCGATGATCCGGAAGCCTTCCTGGACGAAACCGCGCCGGAAAGCGAAGACGCCGAACTGCTGCCGCGCGCGCCGGTCGTTACCGTCATGGGTCACGTCGACCACGGCAAGACCTCGCTGCTGGACTATATCCGGCGTGCCAAGGTCGCCGCGGGCGAAGCCGGCGGCATTACGCAGCACATCGGCGCGTATCACGTCGAAACCGATCGCGGCATGGTCACCTTCCTGGACACCCCGGGCCACGAAGCCTTTACGGCCATGCGTGCGCGTGGTGCCAAGGCGACCGATATCGTTATCCTGGTGGTAGCCGCGGACGACGGCGTGATGCCGCAAACGCGCGAAGCCATCCACCATGCCAAGGCGGCCGGTGTGCCGCTGGTCGTGGCGGTCAACAAGATCGATAAGCCGGACGCCAATCCTGAACGCGTCAAGCAGGAACTGGTGGCCGAAGAAGTCGTGCCCGAGGAATACGGCGGCGATGTGCCGTTCGTGAACGTGTCGGCCAAGACCGGCGCGGGCATCGACGACCTGTTGGAAAACGTCTTGCTGCAGGCTGAAATCCTGGAGCTGAAGGCGCCCGTGAACGCTCACGCCAAGGGCCTGGTCATCGAAGCGCGCCTGGACAAGGGGCGCGGTCCGGTGGCCACCATCCTGGTGCAGAGCGGCACGCTCAAGCGCGGCGACGTCGTGCTGGCGGGTGCCAGCTTCGGCCGCGTGCGCGCCATGCTGGACGAAAACGCCAAGCAGGTGCAGACGGCGGGCCCGTCCATCCCCGTGGAAATCCAGGGCTTGACCGAAGTGCCGGCCGCTGGCGACGAACTGATGGTGCTGAGCGACGAACGCAAGGCACGCGAAATCGCACTGTTCCGCCAGGGCAAGTTCCGCGACGTCAAGCTGGCTCGCCAGCAGGCCGCCAAGCTGGAGTCCATGTTCGACAACCTGGGCGAAGGTACGCAGACCCTGGCGCTGATCGTCAAGACCGATGTGCAGGGTTCGCAGGAAGCACTGGTCAGCGCGTTGACCAAGCTGTCGACCGAAGAAGTGCGCGTGCAGGTCGTGCATGCGGCGGTCGGCGGTATTTCGGAAAGCGACGTCAACCTGGCCATTGCATCGAACGCGGTAGTCATCGGCTTCAACGTGCGTGCCGACCAGACCGTCAAGAAGCTGGCCGAATCCAATGGCATCGATCTGCGCTACTACAACATCATCTACGACGCCGTGGATGAGGTAAAGGCGGCGATGTCGGGCATGCTGGCGCCGGAAAAGCGCGAGGAAGTCATCGGCTTGGTGGAAATCCGCGAGATCTACACCATCTCGCGCATCGGCAACATCGCCGGTTGCATGGTGCTCGATGGCATCGTCCGCCGCGATTCGCAGGTACGCTTGTTGCGCAACAACGTGGTTACGTGGAGCGGCCATCTGGAATCGCTGCGGCGCTTCAAGGACGATGTCCGCGAAGTCAAGGCCGGTTTCGATTGCGGCCTGACGCTGCGCGGCAACAACGACATCCAGGTCGGTGACCAGCTGGAAGTGTTCGAAATCAAGGAAATCGCGCGAACGCTGTAAGCATCGCGCGCCAGTAGATGAGCCGTCATAAATCCAAAGCGATCCCCGGCCGCAACCTGCGGCTGGCCGACCAGATCCAGAAGGACCTGGCCGGCCTGATCCAGCGCGAAATAGATGTTGCGCGGGCCGGGCTGATCACGCTGTCCGGTGTCGAACTGTCGACC
>DATJHN010000233.1:0-8976 GCA_035493915.1 Bordetella sp. | reverse complement strand
GCCGCCGCGCGGAAGTCCAGCGGGGCCATGTCATAGGCGCGCCGGAACGCATGATTGAATGCCGCCGCGCTGCCGAAGCCCAGGCCATAGGCGATGTCGATGACAGCCCTGCCGGACGGGACGCATAGCTCATCCGCCGCTTCCCGCAGCCGCCGCGTGCGGATATATGCCGCCAGTCCGCCTTCGTGCTCGAACAGCCGATACAGGGTGGGGCGCGACAGGCCGGAAGCGCGCAACACGCTGTCGGGCGTAAGGTCCGGCTGATTTAAATGCGCATCTATATAACGGCGTACCTTGCCGAACAGGACCGAACGCAGCGCGATGCGCGCATCGCCGATCAAACCGGCCTGCCGGCCGAATGCCGCGGCGAGCAATAACGCGACATCGCGGATGGCGTCGTAGGCCTGATCGGCGGTCATGTCGGATAGCGTCTGGCGTAGATGGACCAACTCGGCGGGGATCAGGCGCGCCAGCGGGGACTGGTACTCGACGACGCGGCCGTGGATGGCCTCGGCATTGGGCAGCACCGAGTCCACCAGGGCGCGCGGGACGAAGATGGCGAACAGCCGGCAGGCGCTGCGCTCCATCCACATGGGCTGGTTCATGTCCAGCGCCAGGATGCCGGGTTGGGACTGCACGGCCTGGCGCCTGGGGTACAGGCCAGTCTCGGTGGAGATATGTCCTTCGACCGCGACATGAAAGACATATTGCCGAATGGCATCCGTGGAGATGCGGGTCACCGGACGGGACTGGGAATAGGAACCGGTGCGGCAATCCATGAACAGCAGATCGCCGACGCGCCAGCTATCCATGCAGCCATGAAAACCGTCCGCCAATTGGGCGCGGGAAATAGGTACGTCAAGGACGTGGCCGATCCGATCCCGCCATGCGGGCAACTGCCGCGATAACGGGTGGTCGCGGGTGTCGAAGTAGCTGTGTTGGCACTCCATGGGGCGCGTGTCTGGCTTGAACGTGGGTGCGTGATTATCCAGGTTTGGAATTTTCCGGATTTTACTGTCGCCGGATTCTTTCAGTTTTGTGCCGAAAATACGACTACGACTGTTTTTTTTGGGGAAGTGAGACGCACGATCAAGCCCGCCGAAAGGGGCTACCTATACTTTGCCGCGCCCGATTCGGGATCTGAAAAAAGCGCGTCGAAATGCCTAAGAAAAAATATCAGCCTACGCAAAAACAACTCGTGTTGGCCCTGGCGGCCGCTTTGACCGGCACGGCCGCGCCGGCCGCATGGGCCGCGGGCCCTGACTGCGCGTCGAGTGTTACGTCCTCGGTGGCGGGCCCGGTCAGCTGGACGTCTGGCGACTGCCACGTGACCAGCACAGGCAGCATCACGGGGGTAACGACGGGGCTGAGCGTCGCCGGGGGTACCGTCGGCACCTTGACCAATTCAGGCGTCATCAACGGCAGAGTCTGGGCCCTGACAAACGCCGGGGCGATCGATAAGCTGAACAACGACGGAGCGATCTCTGCATCGATCAGTGGAGTTGCGACAGGCGTCGCGGTCACCAACAACGGCACTATCAATACGCTGACCAACACCGGATCGATAATCGGCTACACAGCGCTGAGCAACCTCGGCCATATCGGTACGTTGACGAACAGCGCGTCCATGACCGGCACCGCCTGGGCCGGCATAGACAATGTGTCCGGCTCTATCGATACGCTGACCAACGGGCTGACCAACGGCAGTACTGCCACGATCACCGGCGGTTCGCACGGCGTGAATAACCGCGGCTCGAGCACGATCGGGACGCTGACCAATTATGGATCCATCAGCGCCAATAATGGCGTGAGTAATGACGGAATCATTCATACCCTGGACAACGAAGGCACCATCGAGGGCAACTTCGCGGGCGTGTCCGGCGACGGTGCCATCGACACGCTGACCAATCACGGCACCATCAGGGGCCTCGGAGGCACCTTCTTCGCGGGAACGGGTATCGCAACGAACCCCTCCGCCACGATCGGCGTTCTGACCAATTCCGGCACGATCTCCGGCTCGACGTGGGGCATATATAACCAGGGTTCGATCACTACCCTGACGAATACCAAGACCGGCACTATCGATGGGCCTGGCAATTACGGCATCAATAACTGGGGTTCCATCGGCGCGCTGAACAATGCCGGCACGATCAGCGGCGGATCGATGGGTCTCCTTAACGTCGGCTCGATCGGTACGCTGAACAATAGCGGCACGATCAGCGGATCGACGATTGCCGTCTATAGCCAAAGCCTGTGCAACACCTCCGGCGGTTGCCTGCCGGGTTCGATCGGCGTCCTGAACAATACGGGCACCATCACCAGCCCCGGCCTGGCGATAGATCTGGCACCTGGCACGACGACCGGCTCGATCAACAATTCGGGCGTGATTGCCGGCGAGATCATGAATGAGACCAGCAATCCGCTGGTGATCAACGGCGGCACGGGTACCACCTTCGGTACCTTGACCGGTTATGGCGGTGTCGTTGGCCTGATTTCGAGCTCGGATGCGGATGTGACGTTCGGCTCCGGCAACCTGCTGCTGAACGACAATATCGATGTCTCCCGCAATACCGTCAACAACACCGGTACGGCCGTATTGCAGGTCATGCAGCCGGTCACGATCACGGGCAACTATACGCAGGGCGTGAATGCGACCCTGCAAATCGGCGTGGGTTCCGGGGCCGTGACGCAGGGGGACGAAACCAGCGACAGCGGTTACGGACGGCTGGTGGTCAGCCGCAACACGACGATCGCCGCGGGTTCGTCGATCAGCCTTAAATCGAACGGCTACGCATTCGCCGGCGGACAGCGCTACGTGGTGGTGGAAACCAGGCGCACCGCTACGTACAACGCCGACAGCCTGCGCTATTCCGCCGTCGGCTATGGCGGCGCGGTGACCGGGACCACGGCGACCACCAGTGGAGGATCCACGGTCCTGGTGCTGTCGGTGGCGGCGGCACCGGTCACGCCGCCTGTGACACCACCGGTGACGCCGCCTGTGACGCCCCCTGTGACGCCACCCGACACGACGCCCCCCGATACGCCTCCGCCGGACACTTCTCCGCCATCCGGTGGTTCGCCACCGCCGCCACCCACGGCGTCCATACCGGCCGGCCTGAGTTCCAACGCCTACAACTCGCTGCACGGTTTGCTCAGTTACACCGGCATCGAGAGCCCCGATCTTCTGAATCTGTACAACGCCGCCCTGGGTTCCTTGAGCCAGGGGTCGGCGGCCAGCGCCGACCGTATCGGCAAGCAGCTGGGTGCGATCCAGACGGGCTGGGCGCCGGCGGCGCCGATGTTCGATGCGTTGAACCTGGTGGCGTCGCGCATTAATACGCTGCGCCTGGGGCAGGCCGCGGGCACCGGCCAGACGGGCGTTGCCACCGGCGAAGGGCCGGCGCGCAACGGCGTGTGGGGCCAGGCATTCGGCGGCCATGCCAGCCAGGACGAGCGCGATGACGTCGACGGCTATAGCGCGAACTACGGCGGACTGCTGATAGGCGCGGACCGCGCGCTGGGTGAACGCTGGCGGGCCGGCGGCGCGTTCTCCTACAGCAATACGCAGATCGACAATACCGGCGCGACGTCCGGCGACAAAACGCGCGTAAACAGCTATGGCTTGATCGGTTATGCCAGCTATGACGGGCGGCCGTGGTACGTCAATCTGTCGGGAGGCGTGGTCCAGCAGCGCTTCGATACGACGCGCCATATCGACTTCCAGGGGTTCTCCGGCACGGCCGATGGCGACTTCAATGGCCAGCAATATGTGGCACGTATCGAGGCCGGTTATCCGTTGGCGCTGGGAGAGAGCGGCTACACCCTGACGCCGTCGGCCAGCCTGAGCTATGCCCACCTTGACCAGGACAGCTATACGGAAGACGGCGGCAACGGTGCGGCCTTGTCGGTGGGCTCCATGCATGCGAATTCGGTGCATAGCAGTCTGGGCGCCAAACTGGCCAAGTCTTTTTCCACCCGCTACGGCGATATCGTGCCCGAGCTTCAACTGCACTGGATACACGAGTACGATCATGCCCGGCAGCAGACCGGCGCCAGCTATGCCGCGGATCCGTCCGGGCAGACGGCATTCACCACCGTGGGCGCCACGCCTGTGTCGGATCTGGCGGCCGCATCCCTGGGGGTGACGCTGCTGCGCGCGAACAACCTGAGCCTGTCGGTACGCTACGAAGTGCAGGCGGGCGGCGGTTTTCTGTCGCAAACCGGTTCGCTGCGCCTGCGCCAGTTGTTTTGATGACGTAAAGCATTGCCCACGCCAATTGCACTTTTATGATGTAAAGCCTTGCCCATGCCGATCGCACAGCGACCCATGCCGACTTCAGCGCAGCCTTCCGTCCTGACGGTGGTCGAGGCATTGGCGCAGGCCCATGCCAGCTGGAATGCGGGGCATCACGCCCAGGCCGATCAGCTTTGCCGGCGGGTACTGGCGGCGAAGCCCGGCCATCCGGCGGCGCTGCATCTGCTTGGCTTGATGGCACACACCCGCGGCGATCTGGATCACGCGATCGACTGCCTGCGCCAGGCGTGCGCGGCGTCGGACGCGCCCGCTGCCTATTCCTGCAACCTGGCCGAGATGTATCGCCAGAAGGGGATGCTGGCCGAGGCGGAAGCCGCGGCCCGGCGCGCGGTGGCCCTGGACGATACGGCGGAAGGCGGGTGGAACAACCTGGGGATCGTGCTGCAGGAGGCCGGCAAATTCGACGAGAGCCTGGCCTGCCTTGAGCGCGTGGTAGCCCTGCGCCCGACCTGGGCGGATGCGCACAACAATCTGGCCAACACGTATCGGCGACAGGGTGACCTGGTGCGCGCCGAAGTGCATTACCTGCGCGCGCTGGAATTGAATCCCGAGTATGCGGTGGCGCGCAGCAATCTGACGTTCCTGCTGTCCAGCCAGGGAAAATACGACGAGGCGGCCGTCGAGGCGCGCCGCGCGATCAAGCTGGCGCCCCGCCTGGTCGATGCCTATCTGAACCTGGCCGACGTGGAAATGTCGCGCTCCCGGTATGGGGATGCCTTGGCTGCTCTCGATGCGCTGCAGGCTTTCGCGCCGGACCATCCAGCGGCGTGGAACGCGCGCGCGAAGCTGCTGCGGCAGATGGAGCGTCTGGACGAAGCCCTGGAGTCGGCGCGGCGCGCGGCCTCCTTGATACCGCACAGCGCCGATGTGCATTACACGCTGGGTCAGGTCCTGCAGTCACTGGGCCATAGCGAGCAAGCGATCGCCTGCTTCGACGCGGCCGTGCGGATGCCGGGCGCCGTGGCCGAGGACGCCCTGGTGGGCTGCGCCACGGCATTGATGGAAGCGGGCCGCAAGGATGAGGCCTTGGCGGCCTTCGATCGCGCGCTGGCGGCTTTTCCCGGATCGGTGACGGCGCTGTCTCGCCGCGCCGAGCTGCGCGTATTCCGCGACGCGGGCGATCCCGATATTGCCGTATTGGAGGCCTGTGTGGCGCAGGGCGGGCGGCGTCCGCTCGGGGATCTGATCTCGGCGCATTTCGCGCTGGGCAAGGCATATCTGGATGTCCGGGACGCGCCGCGCGCATTCCAGCATTTCGACGCGGGCAACCGCCGCAGGCGGGGAATGTTCATTCATGACAGCGCTGCCACCTCGGCCTGGCTGAAACGCATCGCCGACGTTTTTACGGCGGAGCGAAGCGCGAGCGCGCGCGGCCAGGGAGCGCCGTCGGATTTGCCGGTCTTCGTCATCGGCATGCCGCGTTCGGGTACGACCCTGATCGAGCAGATTCTTGGCGCGCATCCAGGGGCGCAGGCGGCCGGCGAACTCTCCGCCCTGCGCCTCGCCATCGAACGGATCGGCCCGTATCCGGATCGCATCGGCATGCTGGCGGCTGACGATCCGCGGCGCATGGGCCAGGACTATCTGTCGCGCGTCGAGCCGCTCGCGCGTGGCCATGCGCGCCTGATCGACAAGATGCCGGGCAACTTCCTGTATGCCGGGCTGATTCCCCTGATGCTGCCGGGCGCGCGCATCGTGCATGCGCGGCGCGATCCCGTCGATACCTGCCTGTCTTGCTATACCAAGCTGTTCGCGGGTGAACAACGGTTCGCATACGACCTGGCCGAGCTGGGGCGTTTCTATCGCGACTACGAAAACCTGATGGCGCATTGGCGCACGGTATTGCCGGCCGACCGCTATATCGAGGTCGATTACGAAGACGTCGTCGACGACCTGGAGGGCCAGGCACGGCGCCTGGTCGAGTTCGCCGGACTGCCCTGGGATGACGCCTGCCTGCGTTTCCACGAGCAGCGCGGGGTGGTGCGTACGGCCAGCCACAATCAGGTGCGCCAACCTATCTACACCAGTTCGAAAGGGCGGTGGCGCGCTTACGCCGCTTACCTGGGACCGCTGCTGGAGGCACTGGACATGCGGGCGTGAACCTGGCGCGTGCTGTTGTGGGGTTGGAGCTGACGCTAGGCGTGATGTCCCGGCTGGGCGTCAGCTTGACCGGCATCATGGTGGCAATAGGCGGCATGGCAAGCGTGCTATCCCTGCTGGCCGGCTGCGCATCCATCGATCGAAACGAGCACGCCGATGCGATGGCGCGTGCTGCCGGCCTGACCCGCGAGTTGGTGCATACGGATGCGTTCGTGTTGACGGCTTACGCCCGCATCGGCGATCCAGCCCAGCCGCTGGATATTTATTTCGAAGGGGACGGCTACGCCTGGATCAGCCCGGACCAGCCCGCGCTGGATCCGACTCCGTACGTGGCGCTTGGGCTGGCCCTGGCGGCGGCCGATCCCGCGCCTAACGTTGTGTACCTGGCACGGCCCTGCCAATTCACGCCGATAGCGATGAATCCGCGCTGCGGCGTGCCTTACTGGACCGGCAGGCGCTATGCGCCGGAAGTCGTGGCATCAACGAATCAGGCCGTGAGCGTATTCGCGTCACGGGCGCCGGAGCAGGGCGTCAATCTGATCGGCTATTCCGGCGGCGGCGCGCTGGCCGTGCTGGTGGCTGCCGCGCGGTCGGACACGCTATCGATACGCACGATCGCGGGCAATCTGGACCATGCCTACGTCAACCACCTGCACGATGTATCGCCCATGCCGGACTCGCTGAATCCTATCGATTCCGCCACGCGCGTGGCGGCGATACCGCAGATCCACTTCAGCGGCGCCGACGATACCGTGGTGCCCGCCCAGGTCGCGCGGCGCTTTGCCGCCGCGGCCGGCAGCCGTTGCTCGCAAGTCCGGATCGAGCCGGACATGGCGCACGACGGCCTCTGGAATCGCCTGTGGCCAACGCTGCTGCGTGACGTCCCCGTCTGCGGGCCGTAAACCGGTCTGCGCGCCGGCCAGGCCGGCTCTATCCAAACGGTTGACCCCCGCCGCCTGGCCAGCGCGGCCGCAAGGACCAGAAAGAGGGCGTCGGACTATGCGCCAACCAGTCGAGCGGGATGCGCTACTGCATCGAGTGCAGCCCGAACATATTGCCTTCGGTATCGATGGCCAGCGCGATGAAACCGTAGTTGCCGATGGCCATTTTTTCCAAGTGGATGTGACCCCCCGCCGGCACGACGCGGCTGGCTTCCACGCCGCAATCGTCGCATTTGAAATAGATCAGGGTGCTATTGCCGCCCGACGGCACGCCTTCCATTTTCGCCAGCGTGCCGGAGCAGCCCGATTCGTTCATCGACATCGGAAAGGCAAGCATCTCAAGCTTGGGATCGGGGCTGTCGATTTTTTCAAAATGGGTCTTGAGCACCGCTTCATAGAACGCTTTCGCGCGGTTCATGTCCTGCACGTAGATTTCGAACCAGCCGACGGGATTTTCCAGCTTCATGGGTTTTCTCCTTGCAAGAGGTGGGGCGGGGACGACACTCGCGATCCACCATAGCGTCCCAGTGTTGCGGCGGCAAGACCGATAGACGGTTCGCCGGTCCGGGTATACGCTTCAGGCGCCGGCCTCCGCGCCGGTTCACTCGGCAATCCCGGGCATCCGCTTTTCCACTCGATGGGCAGGCAGCCTGGGTCATGACCGTGACATCCTCACGTCCGACCATTCCGGGTTGGCCACGGCCCGCGCCGCTCTGCTTCGTCGCGCCGCCCGCACGCCCGCCACGGTCGAAGTTTTCCACCCAACCGAAAGGAATACGCGATGAGCACGATCACCACGAAAGACGGTACCGAGATTTTCTACAAGGATTGGGGGACGGGGCAGCCTATCGTTTTCCATCATGGCTGGCCGCTGAGCGCCGACGACTGGGACACCCAGATGCTGTTCTTCCTGCACAAGGGCTATCGCGTGATCGCGCACGACCGGCGCGGCCACGGACGTTCTTCCCAGACGGCGACCGGCAATGAAATGGACACGTACGCCGCCGACGTCGCCGAGCTGGTGGCGGCGCTGGACCTGCGCGACGCCGTCCACGTCGGGCATTCCACCGGAGGCGGCGAAGTGACGCGCTATGTGGCCCGCCATGGCAAAGGCCGCGTGGCCAAGGCCGTGCTGATCGGCGCGGTGCCTCCCATCATGGTAAAGAGCGAGAAGAATCCGGGCGGCCTGCCGCTCGAAGTCTTCGACAGTTTCCGCGAAGCCCAGGCCGCCAATCGCGCGCAATTTTTCCTGGATGTGCCGACTGGCCCCTTCTATGGGTACAACCGCAGCGGCGCCAAGGTGTCGCAGGGCGTGATCCAGAACTGGTGGCGCCAGGGCATGATGGGCGGGACGAAGGCGCACTACGATTGCATCAAGGCCTTCTCGGAAACCGACTTTACCGAGGACCTGAAGCAGATCGACGTGCCGGTGCTGGTCATGCACGGCGATGACGACCAGATCGTGCCGATCGCGGATTCCGCCTTGCTGTCTTCCAAGCTACTCAAGAACGGAACGCTGAAGGTTTATAAAGGCTTCCCGCACGGCATGTGCACCACGCATGCCGACGTCATCAACGCGGATCTGCTGGCTTTCATACAGAGTTGATAGCATAGGCGCCC